>JACPMT010000045.1 GCA_016185815.1 Candidatus Woesearchaeota archaeon | reverse complement strand
TTATAACTTGGATAAATTAACTAGGACCGAACCTGAACCTAGGCTGCGTAGAGCAGCCGCTGACAGAATGGCAGAGTCTCCAGTTAGATTGCCAGATTGGAAGCGGGATATTTGGAGAGAATCTCCAAGAAAAATAGAAAGTTTTCAAAAACCAAGAATACCAATTTATGAAAAAATTTACGAAAAGAAGTTGCCAAAACCATTGCCGGTTGCGCGAGCTGATAGTGCTTTCCGATTCACTGATACAGGAATGACGGATAGATACGAGTTGCTCCCGGACATCAGCACAACAATGAGGGGCTCTCAGCTTCCAAAAGTTAAAAAAGTCTTAACTGAATTGTTAGCTGACCCTTCTTATGTTGCTGCAGAAGCACGAGCAGTTGCAGAATCATACCAAATAAGTGCCAATCTTTTTTACATGGGAGCGTCGAAACCAAAAACATTAAGAGTTGCTGTAGAACAAAGATTTGATGATGCTGCCAGAAAAATTGCATTAGGTATGAGTCAAATGGCTCACCTTCTTGGATTAGGACAATTACTTAATTTAGGAAATACATTTACTCAACGAGATGCCGCTGTTATAATGAGAGCAGGCATTGATAGAGTTGATTTATGTTCTGATCAATTATATCAAACATTAACAGGCAGCAAATTCAGAGATATGTATGTTGCTGCTGTTTTACCTAAAGCAGAAAGATTACTAAGACATTCTATTTAACCAAACACCCCCTTAAACAAACCCTTTCCTTTATTTTCCTTTTCAAACTCTTCCAATAATTCTTTTTGCTTTTTGGTTAATTTCTCTGGGACAGTTATAAAAACTTCTACATGCTGGTCTCCAACATGATGGCTGTGCAGGTCAGGAATGCCCAGCCCCTTCATCCTGAAAACAGTATTGCTTTGAGTGCCTGCAGGAATTTTCAAATTTGCCTTTCCTTTTAAAGTTGGAACTTCGATTGAAGAGCCTAATGCGGCTATTGCAAATGAAACAGGCACTTTGACGTATATGTCATTTCCATGCTTTTCAAAAATCCTGTGCTGCCTGACATGAATCACAATGTACAAGTCTCCTGCAGGCATTCCCTTTTCGCCAGCCTCGCCTTCGCCTTGAATCCTTAGGTTAGTGCCATCGACAGCTCCCTCCGGTATTTTCACTTCTATCTTTCTTGTTTTTCTGACAGCGCCTTTGCCGTCGCATTCAGGACACTCGTTTTTAATGTATTTTCCCTGTCCCTGGCATTTCCTGCAGGTGGTTGTTGTTGAGAACAAGCCAAAAGGCGTTCTTTGCGTTCTTGTTGTCACGCCTCTTCCATTGCAGTCCGGGCAGGTTATGATATCAGATTTGCTTTCAGCCCCTGTGCCACTGCACTTCTCGCACACCTCAAGCCTTGGCACATTTATTGTTTTTGCCGCGCCAAAAGCAGCGTCCTCCAATTCAATCTCCAAATCGTACCTTAAGTCAGAGCCCCTCTGCCTTCTTCTTGCTCTTTGGGTTCCTCCAAAAAAGTTCTCAAAAATGCTGTCGAAGTCCATTCCAAACCCGCCAATGTCGGACATGAAATCAGAGAAGTCAAATCCTGAAAAGCCGCCTTGGAACTGCTCGCCTGCTGTCCCGAACTGGTCGTATTGCGCCCTTTTGCTGTCGTCGCCAAGCACAGCAGCAGCCTCGTTTATCTCCTTGAACTTTTCAGCAGCATCATGGCTTTTGTTCAAGTCAGGATGGTACTGCTTTGCCAGCTTTTTATAAGCTGCCTTAATCTCCTCCTTTGACGCATTTTTTGATACGCCTAAAGTTTTATAGTAATCCTTTTCTTTGGCCATTTTATCAATCTTTCACAAAATCTCATAACTCAATATTTTCTTCAATTTTTCCTTGTCAGGCACTAATTCATTTAATGATGCTCCCGGGATTAGCTTGCCGCCGCTTTTTATATATTGCGCAAACTGCCTTACGCTCTCTGCATCATTTGCATCAACAACATGATTGAGCATGAACCATACGCTTAATTCCTCTCCGTAATCCTTGCATTGAATGCTTGTTTTGCATTCCAGGGGCTTTACTTCATGGACTGTGCATCCTTTTTCATCATCATAAAAAACGCATCTGCCATATGGCTTGTTTTTTTCCCGTATTAATTTTGGTCTTAATAATTTTTTATTAAATAATTCAACTTCTTCCAAAAAGCCCTTTTTCAGTTCTTCTTCCGGAATGCCAAAAAACTTTGCTATGTTTTTTATGTCATTGCCCGCAAGAGAGCCTGAGCCGTATTTGCAGCCGTGATTGCAGGCATTGCACCTGCACGGAGCAGCCAGTTTCAAAACCTCTTTTAAAGGGGTGTTTTTGTTAATAATTTTATATGCCTCTTTTTATTTTTAAATCCGTCTTCGACATAATATTGTGCTCGGCGTCGCTCTCGGCTCATTGCGCTCCGCCTCGCATATTCATTAAAAGCGGGTCACCTTATTTACCTTTTAATCCAAAGGTCGCTCTCGTGTTTTTTAATTAAATTTTATTGAAAGATTGATTACAATATATCATTTCAATAACTCTTTTTCAATTTTTTTTGTAAAGCTTAATTCTTTGCTTAACTCAACACCATACCTTTTTTCCAATGCATCAAACCTTTTTTTAAGGCTTACAACCTTGCTTCCCATGACTCTTTTGTCAGCATAAAAAACTATTTTCTCCTCCCATGTGCATGGCTGCTTGTCTTTTTGCTGGAGTTTATATAAGCTGTGCTTTTTAACAACTTCAGAAACTTCCTTAAAGCCCATTCTTTTTAGCAGGGCTGCGCCTTTGATTACATGGTTAGCCTTTGCTCTTTCTATGTCGTGCAGCAAAGCAGCTGCAATCACCAGCCTCTTGCTTAATTTCATTCCTTTTGCTGTCAGTTTTTCAGCAATGTTTTCCGCAACTTTGCACACCGCTATTGAATGCCCAATGATCTTAGAAGGAGTTTTATTTTTATTTAAAAGAATTAAGCACTCCTTTTTTGTTGGGATGTTCATTTTGAGTCCGTCGAGTTTACCCCTACTTTTCGTGAAAAATCAACAAAAATATGAAAAAGTAGGGGTAAGGTTTATTGTTGGTTTTTATGAATTAATTAGGACTTTTAGGCACTCCTATTATGTTGGGATTTTTATTTTATTATTGTGGCAATAAAAGTCATTAATATTAAACCCCAGATTGCTACAGTAAGCCAATACATACTTTTATTAGATTTCTCCATATTTTTGTTCAAATTAAAAATATGCCCACTTATGTTCGATAAAAACGCTGTGTCTGACATTTTAACACCTCAAAATTTTTCATATTTCATTTCTTCTTTTTCTTCTCTTCGTCCTTTACTTCATAATCAGCGTCAACCACATTGTCATCATTTTTTGATTTTTTTTCTTCTGGTTCTTCATTTGTTTGTTGCCCATGTTCTTGTTTGTATTGCTGCCCTGCTTTCTGGTACAATTCAGTTGACATTCTCTGCACCATTTCGTTAATCTCGTCAACTTTCTTCTTTATGGCGTCAACATCCTTGTCAGCAGGCTTTAGCAATTCCTTTAATTCAATAATTTTGCCTTTGACTTCGCTTATTTCTTTTTCAGGCACTTTGCCTTCAAAGTCCTTGAACAGCTTTTCAGTCGCATATACTAAGTTATCAGCCTGGTTGACTGTTTCAATCTCTTCTTTTTTCTTCTTGTCAACATCTGCAAACTCCTCTGCCTGTTTCCTCATCCTTTCAATTTCATCCTCGCTTAATTTCTGCGAAGCGGTTATCCTTATGCTCTGCTCTTTTCCTGTGCCAAGGTCTTTTGCATTTACATGCAGAATTCCGTTTGCGTCAATGTCAAATGCAACCTCAATTTGCGGAATGCCCCTTGGGGCAGGAGGAATTCCAATTAAATCAAACTGCCCAAGCAATTTACTGTCAGCAAACATTGGCCTTTCCCCTTGCCCGACTCTTATGGTCACAGCTGTCTGGTTGTCAGCTGCTGTGCTGAATACCTGCTGCTTTTTTGTCGGAATTGTAGTGTTTCTTTCAATCAATTTTGTGAATACTCCCCCAAGTGTTTCAATTCCAAGGCTAAGCGGTGTTACATCAAGCAATAAAATGTCCTTTACTTCGCCTGCAAGCACTCCTGCCTGAACAGCAGCCCCCATTGCAACACACTCCATTGGGTCAACGCCCCTTTCAGCCTGCTTGCCTACAAAATCCTCTACAAATTTCCTTACGATAGGCATTCGTGTAGGACCGCCAACTAAGATTATTTTGTTAATCTGGTTGACAGATAGCTTTGCATCCTTGATTGCCTGCTCTGTCGGATGCCTGCATCTTTTTATAATCGGCTCTATTAATTGCTCAAGCTTTGCCCTTGTGAGCTTGATTTGCAGGTGCTTTGGCCCTTCGTTTGTTGCTGTTATAAAAGGCAGGTTTATGTCAGTTTCAAAGACTGTTGAAAGCTCAATCTTTGCCTTTTCAGCAGCCTCCCTTAATCTTTGCATTGCTGTCTTGTCTTTTGTCAAGTCAATGCCCTCTGTTTTCCTGAATTCGGAAACTAGGTAATCAACCAATGCTTGGTCCATGTCTGTGCCTCCAAGCTGTGTGTCTCCTGATGTGGAAAGCACCTGGAATACCCCGTCTCCAAATTCCATTATAGTTACATCTAAAGTTCCTCCTCCTAAATCAAAAACAAGAATTTTCAATTGCTTGTCCTGCTTGTCAATGCCATAAGCCATTGAAGCTGATGTCGGCTCGTTGACAATCCTTACAACCTCTAGTCCAGCAATTTCTCCTGCATCCTTTGTTGCCTGCCTTTGGTTGTCGTCAAAATAGGCTGGAACTGTGATGACTGCCTTGCTTATTTTCTCGCCAAGAAATTCCTCTGCGTCCTTTTTTATCTTTTGAAGGATAAAAGCCGATATCTGCTGCGGCGTGTATTCCTTGCCGTCAATATTGTATTTATGGTTGGTGCCCATCTTTCTTTTAGCAGCCATTATGGTTTTTTCAGGATTTGAGACTGCCTGCCTTCTTGCAGGCTCCCCGACGATAACCTGCCCGTCTTTTGTGAATGCGACCACGCTTGGAAACGCCTTTCCATAAGCAGTTGTGCCCTCTGCGCTTGGGATTATTGTTGGCTTTCCTGCCTGCAAAGCAGCAGCAGCGCTGTTGCTTGTCCCCAAATCAATCCCGATTATTTTTTCCTTTGCCATTTTTAATATCCTCCGATTTGATTTTGTTTTAAATTATTTCTTAAATTTTAAATCCGTGCCTTCGGCACAAATTCTTGGCTCGCCGCATTGCTCGCCTTACATTTACTGCGGGGCACCCATTCAACTTCTTTAGAAGCGCATGGGTCGCTCGTTTTTGAATTTATTATTTCGATTGTATATTAAATTTTTATTTTCCGCTAACCTTAACCTTGCTGTGCCTCAAAACTTTGTCATTCAGCATGTACCCTTTCTGGAATTCCTCCAGAATTGTTTCTTCGGGCTTGTCGCTTTCTTCCTTCATCAAAACCTCGTGCCTGTAAGGGTCAAATTTTTCCCCTGTTGCCTTTATCGGCTTCAAGCCCTCTGCTTCAAGTATTGAATGAAACTGAGCGTAAATTATCTTTATGCCCTCGACAAATTTTTCCTTGTCGCTTGTGTTTTTCAATGCAATCTCAAAGCTGTCAAGCACAGGCAATAATTGTGAAATAACATCAGCATGGGCGTATTTTACAAACTCTGTTTTTTCTTTTGAATTCCATTTCTTGTAATTTTCAAACTCTGCCTGCAGCCTTTTTAATGTGTCTGTTAATTCGTCTATTTTTTGTTTTTCTTCATTATATTTTTTAGTTAATTGTGGAAAATCATTTTTTGTTAAATCTTCAATTATTCTTGCATGGTTTTCTTCATTTTTTAAGCTAGTAATCAATTTTTGACTTATTTGAAATATATCATCTTCAAAATTTCTAGTACTTTTAATCCCTTCATGCTTTTTGTCTTCCTTTTTTGCTTCCATTTTGTGCCCTTAACTCTTGTTGACTTAAAGTCAACAGAAAGTAGGTAATATCAACTAATATATAAACTTTTCGGCATAAATTTATATATAAGCATCCTATAAGGCTTCATATGGTATACATAAGGCAGAGAATCACTATAGTAAACATAAGGAAGCCGGCAGAGCACAATGTAAACCAGGAGCTGCAGTGGTTTGGCACTTCGCTTGGCTTGTTCAACCTTAGGGACAGGGACAAGAGCACTTTCAGGGTATTTATAGAGCTTTTGAAATCTGCCAAAAGGCATGAAACATTGACAAGCGATGAGCTGGCATCAAGACTGGCTTTGGCAAGAGGCACAATAATCCATCATATCAACAAGCTCATGGAATCAGGATTGGTGGTGCACGAAGGCAACAAGTACACTTTAAGGGTTGAAAACCTCAAAGCCCTGATTGAAGAGGTTGAGAAGGACATCAAAAGGGCATGCGATGACCTGAAAGAGGTTGCTAAGGAGATTGATGCAAGGCTTGGTCTTTAGTGTATTGATTTTGTAATAGTAAATTATATAAACAAGTAACCAGAGTTTTAGGTTATGAAAAAAGGTGTTTTGTTGTTCTTGATTGCTTTATTGGCTGTGCCATCTGCATTTGCAGACATAACCATAACCACAGACCAGTCAATCTACAATCTTGGCAACAGGATAAAGGCTTCTGCATCAATACTGCAGGACAATAGTTTTGAAGGTCTGTTTGAACTGACAATCTCATGCGATAATT
Source organism: Candidatus Woesearchaeota archaeon (assembly GCA_016185815.1). Lineage (GTDB taxonomy): Archaea > Nanobdellota > Nanobdellia > Woesearchaeales > GW2011-AR4. Next base: position 580 of record JACPMT010000045.1, on the reverse strand, counting down.
ACAAACTTCAATACTTCCTGACTCCAATAAGCCTTGAGGCGAATTTCAGGACAGCTGTCAATGTCCCGGAGCTGGCTGCGACATCCTCGATGCTCGGGAACTGCAAAATCACAGGCAACCTTGTGACAAACGATAATTTGGTGATTGAACAGAAAAATTCAAACAATTTCGGCGTTACAAGCCAGCTGGCTGTGCTTCCTGTTAAAAGCAAAGTGACTGCATTACCTGGGGATAATATACTAGTCTCAGGTATTGTGAACGAGGCATTTGGCAATAATGTCCTAAGAGCGTCAACAAGGGTTGTGCTCGACAATTATTCTTCTACAATAGACGCTTTAGATGGAAAATTTAATCTTACAATCGAACTGCCAAAGAATATTAAGTCAGGTAGGCACACAATTGAAATAAGCGCTTCTGACCAAAAAAACAATGCAGGCAGCTCTTCAATTGAGCTTGAAGTAACAGCAGTCCCGACTTATGTAGCGTTAGAAACAAGCGCTGCACAATTGATGCCAGGCTCAAAAATTGAAATAACATCTTCTTTGTATGACCAGGCTGACGATTTAATAAATGAGTCCCT
>JACPMT010000037.1 GCA_016185815.1 Candidatus Woesearchaeota archaeon | reverse complement strand
TTGTCTGCGGCTGTCCTCAGCTTTTCCCTCAAAGGCGCGTATTTGCTCTCCACAATGCCGGGCTTGTACGACCTGAAGCTCATGTAGGAGTAAAAGCCAAGATATGCCAATGCCGGAACCAAAGCCCACAACGGCTTGAAGCCAATAATCGACAATATGAGGTAAAAAACCAAAAACACAAGTGTTGTGTTTACGATGTTCTCGAAGAGTATGATCTCGTTCAGTGTCCTGTTGATTTCTTTAACCACCTGTGAAAATTCTTTCATTTCAACCTTATCAAAAACCTTTGGTTTTTGGGAATGCTCGGAAATTCATAATTTCCGACATTTTTGCAAGCAAAAAGCTTGACCAAAAATACACCATCGCCTCTCACATTCGTTCGAGGCTGAATAGCTTCGCAATTCCTTTTTAATTTAATTTTAGCAAGTCTCCGAAGCCCCTGCTGTTGATTTTAAGCAATCATTTTTCTTTTCTAATTTATCAACATCTGATTTAAGGTTTAAAACCTGCCTGTTCAAGTCCTGTGATTTCGCAATCTCTGCTGTTAGCAAATCCTTGGTCCGAGCCAAATCCGCCTTTGTGCTTGCCAAGTCGGATTTTGTGCTTGTCAATTCAGCTGTAAGCTTATTCTTGTCAGTTTCAAGCTGGCTCCTCTCACTCTCTGTTTCAACAAATTTTTTGCTTAAGTCATCCTCTTTCTGTTTTTTCAGCTGAAGCTGCAGGCTTGTCTCATTAAGCTGGCCTCGCTTTGATTCAAGCTCCTTGCTCACTCCTTCAAGCTCCTTAATTTTTATCTCAAAGCTTTTTGACACATTCTTGAAGGTAGTCTGGTAATAGACTGTAAACCCGCTGAACATGAGCAGCGCTGCAACAATCAGGAGAAGCAGCCCCAGGTTCACATCTTTTTTCATTATTGCCATTTTTTGTTTTTATAATTTATTTTTTTGTTTTTTATATTTTATTGCGTTTTTTGTTATTGAGTTATTTTTATTATTTAATTTTCCATTATTGGTTTTTGTTAATCTGTTTGCCAATGTGAAATTGATGCCTTATTGAATTTTTTTGTTTTCTCCACAACGCATTTATTGAAATATTTTTTAAAAAATCATATTTTTATTGTTTTTATTTCATTGTTGTTTGATTTTATTTTATGATATTTTAATTTTTACTTGTCCTTTAAATTCTCCCTGTACCTCCTTATCGCTATCTCGCCCAAAAACAATATCATTGCAACAATAGCGAAAGGCCATCTGTAGTCTGTTGAGTCAATTTTTATTCTTTTCGATTTTGCCCTGATGAACTCTATTATCCCCTTTGTGTCGTCAGGCTCAAAAATCCTGCCTCCGGTTTTTTCAACGAGTGCTGTGAACTCGCTGTTAATGCCGAGGTTTGCATATTCGTCATTGTAATTCACTGCAAACGAAGCCCCTAAAATTTCTTTGTATCCAAGCTCATTGGGGCTATAGACTGACGAATACAGGTTTGTGTCTATCTTGGCAAAGACAAGTTCATTAGCCTGGGGCATTTCCCTTGAGATTACATTGACGCTTGCGGATTTTCCCAGTACAGTGTCCCTTATGGTGACATCATAGGATTTCTTCCTTCCAAGGTCGCCAATAGCCCAGTTTATGCTTTTTGTTATTAATTTTGAGTTTTCCTTGTTCAATAAGTCGCCAGCCCATTTCAAACCGTCGTCTGTTGTCAATGTAACCACCCTTCCAAGCCCAAAGCGCCACACTACAAGTATAGGTATGTTTTTGTGGGTTGTGACAAGCAGCCTTGCAGCAGGCTTCGGCACAGCATAATTATACCCGGAAACGGTTGCGTGCATGTTGTCCAGCGCAAGCGTTATGAAATGCGTTGTGTCAATCGGCACAAGGGTGTTGTAGAATTCCTCGCCTTTTGTCTCGTCCCTGTCGGCAAACTGGACTTTCAGCCTGTTTGAAGCATCTGTTTTATAGTAAATTCCCTCTCCAAGCGCAGCTATATTGTTCAAAAACAGATTATTCTCTGTTGAAAGCGCGTCTGTGTCGGTTCCCACCCCGACAGTAAACACCTTGGCGCCTTTTGAATTAACTGTCCTTACAATATCCAAGGTGTCTTCCCTTAGCCTGTTGTTTGTTGTTTTGCCGTCGCTGATGAAGATTATGTTTTTGCTTCCGCCCACTTTGCTGAGCATTTGAAATCCTCCCTGAATTCCCACATTAAAGCAGGACTGGCCATCAAACTTTAATCTCGATATTTTGTCTTTAAGCTCTTTTTTGATTTCTTTTAACGGCTTTATTCCCGGCACAATGTCAAAGCCAGTGCATGGGGTGTAGCCAAAGGCAAGAGCCCCTACATTGTTCTTCTCGCTTAAGCTGTCGACAACGCTCAAAGCAAGGGCCTTTTCAACTGCAATGTAATCCTCTGTCCCCTGCGATATGTCAATCACAACTACAATGTTGATGTCGCTTTTGTTCTGCTCCTCGCTTGCGCCGATTTTTACAGGCAATAATGTCTCAAGCAAGGTGCCTTTATAATTGCCCCTGTCAAAAGAATTTTCACCCCCTATGAATATAACGCCGTTTCCGTCAGAGACATAATCGCTTAAGGCGTCCATGTAAGGGCTGATTTTTGACGCTTTTATGTCGTTCAATATTACTGCCATGTAACTGGACAGGTCATTTGACAATGAATTCCTTACATCAAGCTCGTATATTTTATTCAATTCCTGCGCCAATGGCGAATTTTTTTCCGTGACATAAAGCACTTTCGGCCTTGGCACTATTTTTACGCTCTTGTAAAACACATTGTTGTTTTTGAAGTAATCCTCGTCCCCAACGTCAAGAAGCTTTGCTGTAAGTTTATGGTAGTCTCCTTCGCCGAATTTTCTTGAAAAGGCAAATGCCTTTGATGCGCTGTCCTGCTCCTCCATTATGAGTATTGAATCATCGGCAGTTACCTGCAGCGTGTAAGGTATCTTTTTGCCGGCAACAGACACCCTTACAACAAAGTCCCCTTCAGTGTCCTTTATCAATTCAGGGGGGCCGTCAATTGTAACGCCTGTTGATTGCTTCCATGCTCAGCGTGCTTACAGAAGAGTTTATTCCAGACGCAAAAAGCATTATGTCGCCGAGCAGCTTGCCCTCGTTGTTGACGCCGTCGCTTATGACCATTACATTGTCGTCGCCTTCAATGTTATTCAAAATGCCGTTTCCGATTGATGAATGCTCGCCGCCTGCGATTGTCCTTATGTTGACGGGTATAGAGCCTTCCAGTTTCTTGTAAAGCTCGTATGCAATTCCCGGATTGTACAGCACCATTGAACTTGAATTGTCAACAAGAATTGTCAAGCGAGGATCGCCGGGCACTGACTTGCTCTCCAGCACAAACGGAGATGCGATTGCTATAAGCAGGAAAACAAGCGCGAGGCTCCTAAGAGCCAGTATTATCCTCCTGTCTGTCTTCTTTGACTTGAGGTAAGCCTCAAGCTCAAACCTGTTGTTAAATTTTACAAATGTCTTTCTTGTAAACCAGAAGATAAGCAAGAGAACCGGTATGATTGCTATAAGGACATAGTAGTACCTTACGCAGTACTTTGAAATGCAGTAAATCCTTGTGTAATCCGGTATTATAAACGCCATTTTTTGATTGTTTTTTTGAAGTTTTTTATTTTTTAATTTATTTTTTATTGTTTTTGAGTTAGTTAATGCGTTTTTCGTCAATGAACTGTTTATTGTATTTTATTGCCTCATAAATCACCTCTTCTTTTTATGTAAAAAAACTCAGTAAGCATGAACAAAAAGACTAAACCCAAAATTGTCAGCTCGAGATTGAAGTCATGCTCCTTGCTTTCCCTTTCAAGCAGATTCTCCCTTTCCTTCTGCTTTTCAGTTTTTGACGGCAGGCTTACGTCTGATTCCTTCTCGTCAATAAGATTAACCGCGAATTTCTTGCTGTCAAACTCGTAAATGCCGGCCTCGTCCATTAGAATCTTTGATGCTGTCAGTGCCGATGAGGGGGTTTTGACCTTCTGCTCGTTTATTGT
>JACPMT010000036.1 GCA_016185815.1 Candidatus Woesearchaeota archaeon | reverse complement strand
CATCAAGTAAAATAATTGCTCTTCGCCTATCTTACCGACTGTCGCTTCATGCTCAATGTTGACGTTTTTTTCATTTATTTCCATGTAAGGCACTGTATCGCTAGCTGATTTTTCGTCTAAAATCAATGCATCACAACTTACATGCGATTTGACATTTTTGCAGCCTTCTGCAACATGAAGCAATCCCCTGTAAGTTGTTCTGCCGCCGTCTTTGCTTACTGATTTTGAGGTAATCCTTGAAGTTGTGTTTGGAGCAAAATGCAAGATTTTTCCGCCTGCATCCTGGTGCTGCCCTTTTCCGGCAAAAGCAACGCTTAAAATCTCAGCCTTTGCGCCTTCTCCCATCAAATAAATGCTTGGGTATTTCATTGTAATCTTGCTTCCCAAATTCCCGTCAACCCAGAAGACAGTTGCATTTTTATGCGCAAAAGCCCTTTTTGTAACAAGATTGTAAACATTATTGCTCCAGTTCTGTATTGTTGTGTACTGGATTCTTGAGCCTTCCATTGCAATCAATTCAACAACTGCGCTGTGCAATGAGTCAGAGGAATAAACCGGGGCGGTGCATCCTTCTATATAATGCACAGAACTTCCAGGCTCTGCTATGATTAATGTCCTTTCAAACTGCCCCATGTTCTGCGCATTAATCCTGAAGTAAGCCTGTAATGGCAAATCCACTTTTACGCCGGCAGGGACATAAACAAATGAGCCACCAGACCAGACTGCGCTGTTTAATGCAGCCAATTTATTGTCATTATACGGGATGACTGTTCCAAAGTATTTTTTCACAATTTCCGGATACTCTCTCAAGCCGCCGTCCATGTCAAGGAAAACAACGCCTTGCTTTGCCAAATCGTCCCTTATCTTGTGGTAGATAACTTCGCTTTCATACTGGGCTCCGACTCCTCCAAGAAATTTCTGCTCTGCTTCCGGAATTCCAAGCTTGTTGAATGTGTTCTTGATATACTCCGGCACGTCCTCCCAGGAATCCCCTTGCCTGTCTGTAGGCCTTAAGTAGTAAAATATATTGTCAAAATCTATTGTGTTGAGATTGGCTCCCCATTGCGGCATGGGCCTTTTATAGAATTCTTCAAGAGCTTTAAGCCTGAACTTAAGCATCCATTCCGGCTCTTTTTTTATTTTTGATATCTGCTCTACTATTTCTTTTGACAGGCCCCTCTTTGCCTTGAAAACGAATTCTTCCTTGTCATGAAATCCATACCTGCTGTAATCCTTTTCAAAAACCTGTTCTGCTACTGGCGCCATTTTTGTTTAATTGTTTTATAAATTTATTTTCAATCCGTCCATTCTGGACATTAATTTGTGCTCGGCAAAATTGTTTTGCCACTAATTTTGCCTCGCCTATTTATGCAATAAAAAATCAAAAGCGGTTCACTTTATTCACTTATTAAATCACAAAGTCGCTCTCGTGTTTTTTGCATTATTTTTCTTAATGTTGATTCTAAAATGCTTTAATCCGTCTTTATTTCTATCAATCCTTCATCAAAGCATACATTGCAGCTTTCCAGCTCTTTTGATTGCGCCCTGTGGATGTCGCACAAAATATGCTTGACTTTTGTAAGCCCGCTTATCCTGTACATCTCTGCTATGAGCCTTTGCCTGCTGTTTTTTTCAGCAAGAATCTTTTTTGCCGACACCCTTATTTCATCAACAACGCTATCGCTGAACACAACTTCCTTTGCCCTTTTGGAATGCTGGTATTGCGAGACAGCAGCTTCTGTCAAGCCAAGCATCTTTGCTGCTTCTTTCTGGCTAAGCTTATGCTCCTGTATAAAGATTCTGGCCAATTCCCTTCTTATGGCAGGCAGAATGTACCTCACTTCTATCTCCTGCGGCATGGTTTCTTGCATGGACTTAACAATTGTTAACTAGTATTTAAAGTTTTTGGTAAAATGGGCTTTGTCCCAAGAGGCGACAAAGCCAAATAAATAAATTGTACAATATCGCCCTGCAATAAACTTCTGACCTTGCAGTATTTGCCAGCTTCGAGCTGATACTGCTTCCATATCTCTGCTTGAATGAATGAAATAAGCT
>JACPMT010000035.1 GCA_016185815.1 Candidatus Woesearchaeota archaeon | reverse complement strand
TGCCTTGCGCTATGGTCGCATTTCCAGTAACATTTAAATTTCCAGTTACCCTTAAAAATCCGCTGACAAGATTGTCAATAATCTGCCCAAACCTGAATGTAATCCTGTCTCCAATAGTTAAATTATTCGCAAGGTTTATGTTTCCGTCTTTTGTTAGATTAAATGTTTGAGTGCTAATCTCTAATGTTGTTCCCCCTGTGCCTATTGTTGCATTGCCTGTAATGCTCAAATTAGTTACAACATAACTCGCATTCGGGTTCAGAGCCTCTGAAGTATTTGCCCTGAATGAATAAGGAGCAGATGTCAGGTTAACTCTTGGCAAACTTTCATTATCAGTTCTTACAGTAATCCCCAGGTAATACTGGTCTGCAAAGCTAAGGTTAATATTGCCCAAAATCACGTCATAAATGCCGTTTGCGTCTGTTGTTATGTTCTGGTTTGATTCATAGAGGGTGTTACCTGCCGTAGGCGCGTCATAAATCCTGAAAGTGAAGTTGAATGTGCCTACCTGGGAAGCGCCGGCAGTGTTTGTAAGCTTTCCTTGTAATGTCAATGAATTTGGAATGGCAAAGGCAATTGTTGAAAGCAATAAGAATAATGATAATAGAAGAATAAAAGTTATTGGGAATTTCTTATTATTTTCTTTTATTGCGTTTTTATTTATCAAATTTTTATCGGTATTGTTTTTTTCGTTATTGGGTTTTTTGTTATTGGTTCTTTTTATTGGTGAATCTATCCTTATTGAATGCAGGTTCAATTTTTCTTTTTTATTTTCAATATTAATTTTCATTTTTATGCCCGTTATTTTTGTTCTTAGCTCTTTTGTAGATTGTCCAGATGTTTGCTGGATTCTTGTTGAGAAGCTGCGCAATGCTCCTGTTGCGCATTTTTTTGACGTCTTTCAGATGCGAAACTAGTGCTTCAAGGACGCTTTTTTCAGAATTGAAAATAGAAACAGGAACAGAAATTCCATTGCTGATTTGAAATGGGACCTGCATTTTTCCCGAAGCCCTCTTGTAATTCGCCCAGGCGCTTCTCTGGTTTATGCCGATTAGCTTGGAGATGTCGTCATAGCTCAGATTGTTGTTTTCTTTCAGGAATTTTGCAAGAGCTTCTGCCGGGCTCAATCCATTAGCAAAAATCACAACAGGCACGAGGATTCCATTGCCGTTATTCCAAAGCCTGAAGATCTCCTCATCAGAATAATTGTACTTTTGCTTCAGCCTCTCTGTAATCTGGCTGAGCATGTCAGCAAGAAAGCACTCTTCAGGGTTTTGAGTACCTAAACTAGCTTCACCAAGCCTTTTTTTATTATTAAAGTCCATATCAATATATAATTAATACAATTAATATATTAATTTCTATACTAATATATAAATATTTCTATTTTTGTGTTAGAAATATCTTAATTTGTGTGACTAAAATGGGGCTTTTGTGATATAGAAAGATTTATTTCAATATAGAAAATAATATAATGAGGTGTCACTCACTCAAACAGAACTTGCTCCGCAAAAGTTCCTGCCAGGAACAGGCTGCCTGTGCTGTTTGCATAAGCAACATATTCATCCTTTTTGTTCTGTATAATGAAGGAATTCTTGGTTGGGTTTATTGCGCTTTGTTTTTCATTTAAAGAGCCTTTAATCAGCATATTTCCTTCCGGGCTTGTTATGACTAATGTTGGCATTCCATCTGGGTTTTTTATAACAAAATCATTTTCATCAGCAAGCGGCTCTGTGTTTTGAGTCAGGTTTCCCCTGATGCTTAGGCTGCCAAGGCTGTCAAATACAGCAAGTCTTTTGTTATTCTTGTCCCTTATCTCAAAAAAGTCAATTTTTTGCTCCTGTACTATGTTTACGGGGAATATATTGGATGCAGCAGCATTTTCAGAGTCATTTGCAGTTATGTAAGTGAATCTCATTCCCTCAATGCCTTTGTCAGCAACAATTGTAGCAATGTTATTTTCAAACAGCATTGTTATGTTATCGGCTTTGTAATAACTGTAAGTCAAAGGGTCCCCGTCAGGGTCAGAAAAGTATTCGCTTAAATTTATTGTCTCATTTTTGTTTTCGCTTATGTTTGCTGCTGAGAGGTTCTTTAGCAGCAGCGGCGCATTGTTTTTAACATCAATCAGCACGGAATACTTTATCCTGTCAATCCTAAGGACAGCATCATCTTCTATCTCAAACAGCAAAGCGTAGCTGCTCCTGTTCAGCCCGTTTAAAGAGCAGGTCTCCAGGCAAACATTTGAAAATTGAGTTTCCTCTTCAAAAAACTTAACGCTTAAGTTTGACCATTCGGAATTGTATATTTCAGATTTCAGGTTATCGGCGCTTAAATTTACATAGTAATAAAGCACCTGGGCTGAAATTATATTGTTATGCCCGCTGTTATCCTTGCCAAATGTAAAATAATAAACATTGTCCCAGTTGCCCCCGCTTGGCAGCAAACTGACAAATGCGCAGCATTCATTGTTGCCGTTGCAGAATGTTGTCAGCCTGCTGTCTTCAATGCTGTATACCTCCCATCTTGTGCAGAGCTTTGAAGCATCAGCATCCCAGCCAAATGCTGTATTTTCAACAGTCAAATCAACAACTCCGTTAACGCTTTCCTCGCCGTTGTCATTTGCATCATAAATTGTGCCGGACTTGTAAGCCAAGTCGATTGTTATTGTTTTTGTTTGGTTTAGTATTGTTTGGTTTGTTTCATTTGCTGGAAGTGTTATGTTTAATGTTTGATTTATCTCATTTAATACTTGAGTTTGATTTATTGTTTCAGTGAATATTGTTTCATTCAAGATTGGAGCTATGCCTGCCAAAACTATCAAATCAGCTACATGGCTTTTGCTGTCAATTCCGTCAGATGCTATAAAGGTTATTGTAACATTAAAGTCAATGTCTAATTTTGGAGTTATTGTCACAAGCTCATTATCTATCGAAACATCAAGCCCTTCAGCTTGAGAAACAGAATATATCAATGAATCTCCACCATCATCTGTAAAGTGCCGTGACAAGTTAATCTCAGTTGTCCCGTTTATTATAAACTCGTTAGTCCCGCTCCAAGACGGCTTTTTGTTTTTGGTTTTCTTGTCTTCATCGCTTGTTGTGTTTTTATCTTCCTTGACAGCAAATCCTGTTATTAGGATTGTTCCGTTTGATGATATTGCAGTTGCATTGCCCTCAAGCAATCTTGTGCTGTCAAACACCAGATACTTGGCGTCATTACTTACCAAATATACCCTTGCCTTGCCGTAATTTGTCATTCTTCCCTCAAGCTTCACTGATTTCAAGTCACCAATATTCGCAAGCTGCCACGTGTAGTTTCCGCTTGCAGTAACAACCAGGTTCAGGTTTTCTTCATAATTGAATTCTTTTATTATAAATCCGATTACTGAAGGGCCTAAGTAATATATTCCAATCCCTGACGCGATTATTGCTGTCAAAACAAGCGCCGCTTCCATTTTATAAATTATATTTTGCGTCATTGCGTTCCTCTTTTCTTTTTAACCCTGTCATAAACTGTCCATATTGTCCTGTCATCGAGGTGCAGCATCAAAGCAACTTCGTGGTTTGAATATCCAAGCCCTTTGATGAATGCAACAAGGCTTTCCAAAGTTGAAAAATTTCTGTCAGCAAATGCAGAGGCAGGAATCAAAATGTCTCTTGAAACTGCGCCAAAAGAAGAAGGCATTTTTTTGGCGGCGTTGTGGTAGGTAGCCCATATTGTCTTGCTGCTTCTGTTGAGCAGCTTCCCAATCTTTGAGAACCTAAGCTTTGATTCTTCTTTGAGGTACTTTACAGTCGCCTCAAGGGAGCTTAAGGCGTCATTGCCAAATACTCCAACAGGAATGCCGATTTCCTTTTTATCAAAAATTTCCTGTTCTGAATACAAGTTTTTTAACTCATTGATAAAATAAGAAATCACATAGATCTTGTCTTCTTTTGAAAGCTCCTTGAACTTAGAGATAATCCTGCTAGTATCTTCATTATTCCTGTCATGTTTTTTTGGCAGCAAATTACAGCCCTTTATCTAGTTAAAACCAAAATAAATTGTTGGGGGAACATTTTGGGGATGTTATTTGAGACAGCAATCACAAAGACTATGTCCCCCAACACAATTGCAGAACTCAAGATAATGAATGGATTTGGTGCATGAATTGCTAACGAACATGTAAATGCCTCTTTTATCCTAGCATGTAAGTAATTTATATATAAATCTTTCTGTTTTTAATTTGATTATTAAGAATTATTTTCTTATTATATAAGATATATTTCTTATTATATAAGTAAATTTTATATTAAATTATCTTATTATATAAGAATAAATACCATCAACTTTTGTCAAAAACATAACTTATTAAACCTTTATAGTTTTTAGTTTTTTGAAATGAAGCACACGCCTAAAGTGATTATTGCCCTGGTTTCATTCTTCTTCATGGCGCAGTTCGCAGGCTTGCTGGTGATAAACCATTACATTGACCACAAAAAGAGTGTTGAAACAAAGGCAGTTGAATTGAAGCCGTTGCCTTACAGCCTTGAAAGGCCTGAAGTGAAAAATCAAAGCGCTTCCTTCATTTACATAACCATAGCGCTTTTGATCGGCACTTTTTTGGTTTTGCTTTTGATAAAATTCAACAAGCCCTTTGTCTGGAAGCTATGGTTTTTTGCAACTGTATGGCTGACATTGTCAATTGCATTTGCAGCTTTTATCAACAGTGCTCTGGCAGCGGTTATTTCGCTGATATTCTCCATTTTAAAATTTTACAAGCCGGACATAATAATACAGAATCTTTCTGAAATCTTCATTTACGGCGGATTGGCAGCCATATTTGTCCCGATAATCAACTTGTTTGCTGCTTTCATGCTTTTAATCATTATATCCATATATGATTTTGTTGCAGTTTACAAGACAAAGCACATGATAAAGCTTGCCAAGTTCCAGTCAAGCTCGAAAGTCTTTGCCGGTTTGCTTATTCCTTACGGAAAAGGCAGCATGGTTAAGGATATAACACCGCCAAAACCAGGGATTAAAAAGGACAGTGAAAAAATTCATAAAAAGTCAGTTGCAGTTCTTGGAGGAGGCGATATAGGGTTTACACTGATATTTGCCGGCGTTGTAATGAAAGGCTTGATGCTGCAGGAAACAATTCTAATAGGATTCCTGAAGGCTTTGATTATCCCTGTTTTTGTCAGCATAGCATTGCTGTTTTTGCTACTTAAGGGCCAGCAGAACAAGTTCTATCCGGCAATGCCTGTTCTCAGCCTGGGCTGCTTTATTGGGTATTTGGCTATTCTGGTTATTTGAAGATGAAAAACGGTTTACTTTCTGCACTCTGACTTCTAAAAGTCGCTCTCGTGTTTTTTAATATTTTTATCAGATCTAATGTTAAAATAATAAATATATTTAAAAATCAAATTCAATACCATTGTTTGGGAGGACTCTGCCGGGAAGCTAGCACTCTCCTGCAAGCGCAAACGTGCTTTAGGCGCGGTGAAGCTTGGGAAGCAGCTTTGGCTTTTGCTTTTGGTCTTGCTGCTGGCGTAGAAGCTCTGCCTTGTAGGACTTTTGCTTTTGAAAATCCGTAAGGTCTGGAAAGAATTGTACGAAAAGTACACTTAAAGCAGCGGTAATCTTGAGCATTGGTGCTTATGAGCCACAGAGTGGAGCTGGTTGCAGGGTAGCTAACTGCAATTGCTTTTGCCCATTCTCAAGCATGTCCTCCTATTTTTTATTTTGAGTTTCTAGGCATTTATCTAAAATGGTCAAACCCATTCTCAAGATTGTATTTTTTGTTGTTTTTTATCAACTTAACGCCGTATTTTTTGCCGACAACCCTGCCGATGGCTGCAACGTCATGTTTCTTTAATTGTTTTAATTTATTTTCCGGTGCTGTAAATACCAGCTCAAAATCTTCCCCTCCGTAAAGGGCAAAATCAATCGCATTTTTTTTAAATTTTCTGGCGTCAATAACTGTATCTTTTGATATTGGGATGCTGCTGGCGTAGATGACGGCGCCGACATTCGATTCCTTGCAGATGTGTTTTACCTCAGAAGCAACCCCGTCGCTGACATCAATCATTGAATTAACCCCAATTTTCATCAATTTCCTTGCAAGATCCAGTCTTGATTTTGGCTCAAGATGTTTTTTAATTGATTTTCCTTTTAAATTGTTTCTCAATAACTCCAAGCCAACTGCTGATTTTCCGGCATCCCCGCTGCAAAAAACCAAATCATTGATTTTTGCTCCGCTCCTCAATGCCAGGTATTTTTTTTCTACAAATCCGATTAATGCAATGCTGACAACAATTTCCTTTGAATGTGTTATGTTGCCCCCCACAATATCTATCTTATATTTTTTTGATTTTTTATTTAGTCCATTGTATAGCTTATCCACAAATTCGACATCGATATTGTCTGGCAGAGCCAAAGAAACTACAGCAAATTTTGGCAGTCCTCCCATAGCAGCAATGTCGCTCACATTCTGTTCGATTGCCTTCATTCCAATCTGCTCTGGCGTCCAATGCTTCAGCGAGAAATGCGCATTCTCCACAAGCATGTCTGTTGTGAAAAGAAGGTAACTGTTTTTGTCATGCTTCAAAACAGCGGCGTCGTCTCCAATCCCTGCAATCATCTCTTTGGAATGGGTCTTCACCTTCTTCCTTATCCTTTCAATTAAACCAAACTCGCCCCCAATATCCTTAATTTTCATCTTTCATATGTTTTATTATTGAAAATTTTGCCTGTTTACAGCCATATAGCGTTGAGAGGCTTATTTGACAATCTTATCGTTGCCTTGCTCCCATTTTTAAAATTGTACTCTTTGCTGACGGAATCGGCTATCAGGAGCCCGTCAAGCATCTCCGAAAAAATTCTTATTCTTTGGTTTTTATTCAGTATGCCGTATTTTAGCCTGTAGTTTTTGAAGACCTTGCCTTCGTACGGCTCCCTAACGACAAACTGGTAGCTTTTTGATTCAAGCGGCAATGTTCTGCTGCAACAGGATTTGGCCCACGCATTGCTACCGCTGGGGGTAGTAACCAAAATGCCGCTGCTTTTTTGTCTTTCCTTTCTATGATTTATCCGTATAGTGTATTTCGCAGCGTGGTACGACTTCCTTGCTCCGATGAAGAACTCGTTCAGTGCAAGCGTCTCAATTTTTTTATTGTTGATGTAAGCCTCTAATCTTGGCAATTTCTTTATTTTAAATTTATTATTTATTATTTTTTTAAATTTCTCCTCAAAGTTTTTCCTGTCTGATTTCATGAAAAACCCTTCCTTGTTTTTGGCATCGGAATTTACGCCAAACAATAGCTGATTTTCAACAAAATGCGCAGCCCTCAGGAAAGTGCCGTCGCCGCCAACAGCAATCACCAAGCCTGTGTTCCTGAATTGATTTTTGTTTAATTTGCCCCTGTTCCTCAGCTTGTGGCTTATCTTGCACTTTACTAATGTTTTTTTGACTAGCTCCAGGGTTGATTTCTGCTCTTTGTTTGTTGGAGATGTGTAGACAACAAGGATGTTTTTGGGGTTCATATCTCAGAAATAAATTTTAGTTGCTTATAAAGTTTATGAAAATTAAGAAAATGTTTTGAAGTGTCCGCATAATAATTGATAAACTTGCGTGTTAGCATCAACAACATAAAATGAGTTTATTCCATCATCCAACGATAAACCTCTTCTAATCCTTTCCTTCACTTCATCGAGCATCAAGCTTGCCTCTCCAAGCATTAAAATAGGCTTTCTTGCCCCTATACCGATTTTTCTTAGAGTCCTCATAATATAAAATTCCGCACTTGTTCCGTCACCACCTAATCCATATACCTCAATTTCTGATGATTTTCCCATTATTTCTTGTCTCGGAAGAAGATGTTTTTCATCATAAGACTGCTCAGCATCAGCATCGATATTGGGACTCTGACCCGATACGTTCCAGTTAACCGCAATTACAAGCAAATCCTTTTCGCGTGCTTTCTGGCTAACATAATGCATGAATGATCTTTCTCTGCCCCAACCGCCTGTCGCAATTGCCAATTTACCTCCATAAAATCTTGTGATGCCATCTAAAGTTTTGTCAACAATTCTTGTCTCTTCTTCGGATATCCTACTTGACGAGCAGTAAAAAACAACTAATCTGCCGCTTCTGTAAAAATCTTCGAATTCTTGAAGCTTTTCAGGCTTAACCCACAAGTTTCTGTAAAATTCCATCCACCTCAATGTGTAAGGATTTCTGAGGAATATATTTGCATATCGAGACAAATTTGATAAGTCTGCAATTGCTTTATCTGAGAAAAATATCCCATTAGTCCCATTTAGTAAGTAAATA
>JACPMT010000039.1 GCA_016185815.1 Candidatus Woesearchaeota archaeon | reverse complement strand
AAAGTAAGGCGTTTTGCATTGGTGCCGTCGGCATTCATTACATATATTTCGGGCTGGCCGTCGCGAGTGCTTGAGAACGCGATCTTTGTTCCGTCCGGCGACCATGTGGGCTGGCTGTCAAACCCGGGCACGGGAGAGAGCCTATTTACGTTTGATCCGTCGGCGTTCATAACATAAATTCCTGAGCCGCCGCCCCGCTCGCTCCGAAATCCGATTTTCGTGCCGTCCGGAGACCAGTTCGGGTCGTTATCTGAAGCAGGGTTATCGGTAAGCCGAGTTGCACCAGTGCCATCAGAGTTCATTATGTAGATCTCATCATTGCCGTCGCGGTTAGTCACAAAGGCGATTTTGCCGTTAGGTGTTTTGGTTGAAGATACTGATGTATTGGACTGCAATTGCTTTTGGTCCGGCGCTTGAGTTGTATTCTCAATAAATTCCAATATCTCATTGATTGCCAACCCTGCTTTTTCAAACTCCTGATTTTTCATATCATTGCCAAATTTTTCAAGTAAAGGTTGTATCTTTGCCGGGTCGTTCCCTGCCTTAATCCACGCATCTACTTTAGTCTGCATTGTTTGGGCTTTATCCTGAATATCAAGGGCAGTTTTTTTTCCTTCCCCGGCAGAACAGCCTAAGATAAAAAACAACAGCGTAGAAAAAATAAACAAAACATAAATGCTTTTCTTGTTCATTTTATTAATAATTGATTATATTACCTATATAAACTTAATTGGGTTTCCTGAAATCCAAAGCGCATGAGTTTATGCAAAACCTCTTTCCTGTTTCTGTCGGGCCATCATTAAAAATATGGCCTAAGTGTCCGCCGCATTTCTTGCAGATAACTTCTGTCCTTATCATGCCATGGGAAAAATCTTTTTTTAGCTCTACATTTTCAGTATTTTCAGGCCTGTCAAAGCTTGGCCATCCTGTTCCGGAGTCAAACTTTGTATCAGAGGAAAACAACTCGGCACCACAACCAGCGCAAACATACATTCCTTTTTCCTTGCTGTTGTGGTACTTGCCGGTGAAAGCCATTTCCGTGCCTTTTTCCCGCAAAACATGATATTGCTCAGGATTTAATTTCTTTTTCCACTCTTGCTCTGATTTTGGCATTTTTGAATTCATTTTATTAAAAAAGAGGGCGGCAAGGGAGAAATGCGTGGTGCGAGGCAACACGCTCGCGAACCATATCGAACTCCCGCCAGGCGGGTTATGCACAGCAAGGCTGTTCCACAGCCGCCTATTCTGCCATTAAACTATTGCCACCATAATGACTGGAAGTAAAAAGGGGGTTTTAAAACTTATGGATTTAAATCTGAATAAAATTTATAAATGTTAAGGCATATCGCTAACTTGCTTTTTGAGGCAACCTGGGAGGTGATGCACGCTTCGGTGTGCATTGCTTACAAGAATCTTCGGATTCAAAAATCCAGGCCTAGGCAAAAGATTTACTATTTAGTTTTTCCTCCTTATATTTAATATAATTTTCAATTACTTTTCTTTTATAGTCTACTGCTATGTTATCAGCAACGTACTTCTTAAAGAAATCTAAATTTTTATAAGTAATTTGAAATTCTATTGTAAAACAATGACTAAGAAATTCATAGTCCCAAATTTTTCTTATCCTTACTCTTTTTTCAATGAAAACTCCACAATTAAGCAATCTCTTGATAGAATTGATAAATTTATCAATTCTGTGCCCACTATAAATTCTAATATAACCTTGAGGATATTTAATTCTTGAAATTCGAGTATCTCCGTCTCCATCAATGACCCCTGCCAAATAAGCTCCAAAAAGTTCGTCATTCTCTACTACCCAATCTGGAGGATTTACTTGTTTGAAGTCTAATTGTAAAGTTTCGAAGTTATTAATAAATCTCTTACATCCAAAAGTATAAACATAAGTGATGGTCCCTATATGATTAGGTCTAGAGTAGAAGTGCCCACTTAACCCAAATACATCTCTAGAGATTTTCATAAATTTATTTAGCATTGGTAAAGATTTTTCACCCACTCCGAGTACTATTGAAGAACTCTTAATCTTGGAGTCCTTAGTCTTTTGTATCTGAAAATACCCATCAGTTTGAGCAACACCTATCCAATATGCAAAATCTTTGATGGTAGATCCATTTAAATATGATTTATTAAATTCCATTTTTATCAACCTCCAAAGTTTTTTCTTTTTGTCATAAACTTTGGAGTCATGGGAAAAAGAGAATGTTAAGCGAAACTCCGTAAAAGTCTTTTGTGTTTGAAAAACCAAAAGACTTAATTTAGGAGTTTTGCGTATTCTCTTTTTCATAATAAGTAGAATTCAGCCTTTATATAGTTTAGGCAGGGATGTCCAGTGGTAGGTTATGCATATTTATGAGAGAATATCTTATAGTTAAAATCAGTAAGCTTTATAAATAAATATAATACACCAACCCCAGAAATCAGCCCGAGTTCAATAAGAGCGTTTCTAGGGTTAATATATTGCTCTATCTAACGATTTATTCTCGTGGCATAATGTCTAGGCGAGGCATTGCGATAATGGCAGAAAAGCGATGCCGAGCACAAAATATTGTCCCGAAGGGACGGATTGAAAAATCAAAATAATTTTATAAAAATATCAAAGAATGGCAGAAGAGCAAAAACAGGAACTGAAATATTTTGTAAGGATTGCAAATACAGACTTGGACGGAAATAAGCCTATTAAGCACGCCTTGATAAAGATAAAGGGCATAAGCTTCATGTTTTCTAATGCTGTGCTGAATGTTGCTGGCATTGAAAAAACCAAAAAGGCAGGCTACCTGAGTGACGATGAAGCAGCTAAAATTGACGATGTCATAAAGGACCCTTCAAAGTTCGGGATTCCGTCATGGCTTTTCAACAGAAAAAGGGATCCGGAAGACAGCGCAAACAAGCACTTGACTGGCTCGACTTTGAGCTTCACTCAGGATAACGACATAAAGATGATGAAAAAAATAAAGTCGTACAAGGGAATACGGCACTCTCTTGGCTTGCCTGTAAGAGGCCAGCGAACAAAATCAAATTTCAGGAAAAACAAGGGTAAAGTTTTAGGGGTCAGGAAAAAGGAAGGCACAAAGGCAGGAAGGGTATAAAAGATGGGCGACTATAAAAAGCAAAGAAAGAAATTTGCAACTCCAAGCCATCCTTGGCAGAAGGAAAGAATAGCTGCGGAAAAAGATATTCTAAAGCAGTATGGCTTGCGAAGGAAATATGAAGTGTGGAAAATGGACTCTATGCTTAAAAAATTTCTGCATAGGGCAAAGACAATCATAGGGGAAAGAACTTCGCAGTCAGAGCTGGAAAAGAGGCAATTACTGGACAGGCTTTATTTGCTTGGCTTGCTTAAAAAAGACTCAAAGGTTGAAGATATCCTGAATCTTACATTAAAAAATATCCTGGAAAGAAGGCTGCAGACATTAATATGCAGGAGACAGATGGCAAAAACCATGCGCCAGGCAAGGCAGTTCATCACGCATGAGCATATTGCTGTTGGCAGCAAAAAAATAACAAACCCGTCTTACCTTGTTTCAATTGAGGAAGAGCCGCATATTAAACTGGTTCATGCTATGCAGTTAACAGATAATCCAAAGGAGCAAAAAGCAGAAAAGGCAAGTCAATAACAAAATGGAGCAACGCCAATCAAGATGGGGAATTGCGCATATCTATGCTTCGTACAACAACACAATAATCCATATCACAGATATAACAGGAACTGAAACATTGGCTGTTGGCTCAGGCGGCATGGTTGTAAAAAGCGACAGGATGGAAGGAAGTCCGACTGCTGCAATGATAGCTGCAAAGAGAGCAGCAGAAACCGCAATGGACAAGGGCATAACCGGGATTCATGTCAAGATAAAGGCTCCAGGCGGCCATAACGGGCCGACAAGCCCTGGCCCAGGGGCGCAGGCTGCAATAAGGTCGTTGTCAAGAATGGGGCTGAAGATTGGAATCATAGAGGAAGTGACGCCCTTGCCGCATGACGGCTGCAGGAAAAAAGGCGGCAAGCGAGGGAGAAGAGTTTGAGCAGGAGGACAAAATGGAAATAAGGGTTTTGGAAAATAACAAAGAGCATGGCAAGCTCTCTTTTATTTTAAAGGATTCGCTGCCTGTTTTTGCAAATACCTTGAGAAGGCTCATGGTAAACGAGGTTCCGACAATGGCTATCGAGAATGTCACATTCTCAAAGAATAATTCAATACTTTATGATGAAATGATTGCCCACAGGCTCGGCTTAATCCCTCTAAAAACAGACTTGAAGTCATATAACCTGCCGGATAAATGCAAGTGCGAAGGCAAGGGCTGCAACAGATGCCAGTTGAAAATGGTGCTCAAGGCTACAAAAGGCTTTGGAATGGTCTATGCCTCTGAAATCAAGAGCAAAGACCCTGCTGTGAAGCCTGTTTATGGGGATATTCCTATTGTAAAGCTTCTGAAGGGCCAGACTTTGGAGCTGGAGGCTACTGCAGTCCTTGGCAGGGGAAAAGAGCACATAAAATGGAGCCCGTGCCATGTATACTACAAGTACAGGCCGATTGTAGAGATAACAGGAGAGGTGAAAAACCCCGAAGCTGTCATAGAAGTCGACCACAATAATATCTTTGAAATAAAGGACCGCAAACTGGTTGTCAACAAAGACAGGGTGCTTGAATCTGATTTGTCATTTGATTTTTCAGAGATAGACAAGAACGTCAAAGTGACTGCAAGCGACACGGACTTTGTGTTTTACGTTGAATCATTTGGCCAGCTAAGCTGCAAGGAAATTGTCAGCAAAGCAGTAGACCTTTTTGACGAGCAATTAGACGAGTTTGTGGAGGAGCTCAAGAAGGCAAAATAACCAGCTTTCATTTTATGCGGGGGTGTCAGAGATCTGCGAGTTTTCAAAGCGAGGCTCGCGGACTGAAACCTGGTCAAATGAATGCGGTTGAGGTTTCGGAGCAAAAGCCGCATACCTTAGTGGTTGCGAGGGTTCAAATCCCTTCCCCCGCATCCAAATCAATAATTCATTAAAAACAATTTTAAAAAATTCAAAAAACGAGAGAGTTGTTTGCGAGTATGCGAGCAAACTCGCATGCAGGTCGACTCTGGTTCAAAGTAAGAAAGAGGTGACCCGCTTTCAATGTATAGCGAGCGAGGTCGGATGCCTCGCGAGAGTAAAATGTGCCGAAGGCGGATTGAATTGAAATCAATTAATCAAATCCAATAATAAAATGCCAAAACGAACAGGGCCAAGCAATCCAATTTTGCTCAGGCTGATTATGGAACTGAAGAAGAAAAGCAGCGAGCAGAATGCAAACATATGGAAGCGAGTTGCGGATGACCTAGAGAAACCTACAAGACAAAGAAGGATTGTCAACCTCTCAAGCATAAGCAGGTACACAAAAGAAAATGAAACCATTGTAGTGCCTGGGAAAGTTCTTGGAGCAGGCAACTTGGAGCACAAGCTCACAATTTCAGCATTCCAGTTTTCAGGCGGCGCAAAGGAAAAGATTGAGAAAGCAGGCGCAAAGATTGTTCCGCTGCTGGAATTAAGCAAGGAAAATCCAAATGGGAAGGGAATAAGGATAATTGGTTGAAACAAATGATAATCGACGCTAAGGATTCAATCTTGGGAAGATTGAGCAGCTATGCTGCAAAGCAGGCTTTGCTTGGCAACAAAGTGGACATCATAAACTGCGAGGAATGTGTCATTAGCGGAAGAAAGCATGCAATATTAAACGAGTACATAAGAAGGTTGCATAGGAAAGCGCCTACAAAGGCTCCTTATTTTTACAGAAGGCCTGACATGCTTGTCAAAAGGGCAATAAGGGGCATGCTTCCGTTTAAAAGGTCGAGAGGAAGGGATGTCTTCAAAAATGTCAAATGCCATATTGGTGTTCCTGAAAACTTAAGGAATGAAAAGACTTTGGCTGTCGGAAGCGCAGGGGCAGAGAAGCTGCATTCAGCAGACTACTTAAAAGTCAAGGACATATGCAAAGCTGTTGGTGGTAAAGTATGAAACCTATTCAGAAATCCGGAAAAAGAAAAAAAGCAATTGCAAGAGCCACATTAAAGCAGGGAAATGGCTTGGTGAGGGTTAACAGCGTCTTGCTTGATTTTATAGAGCCCAAGGTATCAAGGCTTAAATTAAGGGAGCCATTCATATTGGCTGGGGATGCTGCCAGCAAAGTTGATATTGATGTAAGCGTTGCCGGAGGCGGCATAACTTCGCAGGCAGAGGCGTCAAGGCTTGCAATTGCAAAAGCTTTGGTTAATTTCACAAAAAATGATAAGCTGAAAGAAACATTCTTAAGCTACGACAGGAACTTGCTCGTTGCCGATGTAAGAAGGAAGGAAGCTGCAAAGCCGAACAGGCACGGGCAGGCAAGGGCAAAAGTGCAAAAGTCGTACCGTTAAAAAGGCTAAATAAAACTTCTTTCTTTAAAATCAAACTTATTCTTTCTTATTTTATCAAAAGAGGCTCAAAAAATTCCTATTTATTGTTTTAAAGAATTATTTATTCTTATTAATTCTTCGACCACTGGACATCCTAGTGTGAACTTTATAAAGGATAAATTCTAACAAATTTTCTGATTAACTCGTTATTTTAATCACCTCAAACAATGTTTCGACTGCCAAATTAAGTTTTTCGATTTTCAACACAAAAGTCTTTTACGCAGTCTCAACCGAGGAAAACTTGGTGATTTAAAATGAACTCGCTCAGAAATCAAAAAATTTGTTTGGAAGAATTTATTCCTAGTAAAGTTATTTGTAAGAATTTTCCAGAAAAAAGTTTTGAATTAAATAGAGATGAGATTAGTAATTACATAAAATTATCTTATTTTACCGAACTACATAACCATACAGGGCTTGTTGGTAAGAAAAAGTACGAGTTGCTACTTCCTAAATATGTAAGAAGAAATCAGGAAACTTTTGAAGTTCTGGGATTATTGCAAGCTGAAATGGGAAAACAGCATGATGGTAAAGTTGTGTTTTGTAACCATGAATACAGATTGGTCAAAAAAGTCATGGAATGGTTTGAAAAAGAATTTGATTTACCAAAAGATTCTTGGAAATGGTACATAAAAGTCAACATTAACGAACCTTCTGATAAAAATTATAGAAAAGAAGTAGAAGACAAAGTCATTAATTATTGGACTTCTAAGATGAAAATGTCTTTGGAATGGTCTTACCCTAAAAAAGTTACTTACATTAAGAATACTAAGAATACAATATTAGGTTTTTATGATTATGGTACTTTAATAATTGAAATGGGTTCTAATTTATTCAGTCAAATACTAAAAAGTTTTGTTAAAAATACTTTTTATAATATTCTTAAATTTAATGATGATGAAATAAGATGGTTCATGAAAGGTATAATAGCTGGAGAATCGAATGTAGAAGTGTATATTCCTGATAAGAGATACAGAGTTTTCATAACAGCAAAAGACCCGAATGAAAGATCATTATTCCAACAATGCTTGAAAAGGTTAGACATAAATTCAATTCAAAATGGTGATTTTAAATCAATAATCATATCAAAAAAAGAAAACAATCTTGAATTACTAAAACAAAAACTAATGACTTTAAGCCCTGAAAAATACAACAAATTCTTAAGAATGATGAACCTTTATGAAGATTTTGACGGATTAAAGGACTGGAGAAACAATCTTCAAAAGCCACATAACAAAATCTCACAAGAGAAAATCAAGAAGACAATAGAATTGCACAACTTACATCCAGACTGGCCAGCATGGAAAATTGCAGAGCAAGTTGGAGTTAGTGATATTAAAGTTCAGAGAGTGAGGAAAGATATTACTTTAAACTTAGCAGCAAAGGCAAAACCTTTAAAAATAGCCGAATTTTCTACTAGTAATATGATTATACCAATCCGTTGTTTTTCATGTGGAAAGCCGATTGCTCATTTGTGGGAGCCTTATAACAAAAATCACAAAAATTAGAGTTATTAAAATTGATTTTCTTTTAAATGAGAAATCAAATTTCCATTTTTTAAGTAAAAATTTTTTAGTTATTGGTATGATTATCAAAGCAATTAATATAACAAGTAAGCCGGGCAATATAGCTTTTGAAAGTAGTGCACCAGCTCCTACCAATAAAAGAATTACAGCAAAAAGCCAGCTTGTGAAATTCCATCCTTTCTCAGCAACGTTCATAAAGTATAAATTTTTTTATATTATAAAATTGTTTCTATTTTGGCAGCAAAGGCAAAACCTTTAAAAATAGCCGAATTTTCTACTAGTAATATGATTATACCAATCCGTTGTTTTTCATGTGGAAAGCCGATTGCTCATTTGTGGGAGCCTTATAACGAAAGAGTTAACAAGGGCGAAGAAAGAAAGAAAGTTTTGGACGAGCTTGGATTGCAGAGATACTGCTGCAGGGCAGTGTTCCTTGGGCATGTTGACCTGATAGACACTGCAGCTCAGTTCAAGAAATTTTGATTATTGTTTTTTCTTAATATGAAATTTGTCATTGAGCATCTAGAACCAGAAATTTATGAATGGTGCTTGATAGAGTATGAGCATATTTCTAAAATTGTTGGTAAACCGAATTTGATTTTTACAAACATTAAAAACAAAAAAGAGCAATATAAATTAAAAAAATACGGAATTGTTTACGAAAAAAGTGTTTCTGGATTAGAATTAAAAAAGGTATGTGTTTTATCGCAATACTCTAAAAGAACATTAACATCATACGATAAAAACAAATTCCAATATTTTGTTTTCGGCGGAATCCTTGGCGACAATCCAGCAAAGAAAAGAACAAATATTTTAATCAATAAATTAAAACAACATAAAATAAAATTTTCAACAAGAAATCTTGGCAGCAAGCAGATGCCGACTGATGCTGCGGTTTATGTCGCGAAGAAAATTCTTGAGGGAAAAAAATCAAGCGATTTCAAGTTTGTAGATGAATTAGAGATTGAAATCAATGAAAATGAAAGTGTAAAACTCCCTTTTCGTTTTGTTGTTGACAATAATAAATTGATAATAAATGAGAGATTGGTTGAGTATTTGAGAAAGAGGAAATAATTCTAATATACAAAATCTTTAAAAACAAAAATGTAAAACTCATTCTGAAATGGCTGATTTCAGCGAAATTGCCAAGAAATGGCAGAAAAAGTGGGAAGAAAAGGGAATCTTTAAGGTAAAGGAAGATCCAAAAAAGAGAAAATTCTACTGCTTAGAGATGTACCCCTATCCCTCCTCGACCTTGCACATGGGCCATTTGCGTAATTATTCTCTTGGCGATGCTCTTGCAAGATACAAAAGAATGCAGGGCTTTAATGTCCTCTATCCAATGGGCTACGATGCATTTGGGTTGCCTGCAGAAAACGCTGCAATCAAGCACGGAATCGACCCTGAAAAATGGACATTTGCAAACATGAAAACAATAAGGCAGCAGCAAAAAGACATGGGGTTCTCTTACGATTGGGACAGGGAGATTGCAAGCCTGTACGAGAATTATTACAAATGGAACCAGTGGATTTTCTTGAAGTTTTACGAAAAAGGGCTGGCTTACAAGAAAAAGGCAGCTGTCAACTGGTGCGAAAGCTGCAGCACATCTCTTGCCAACGAGCAGGTTATAGAAGGAAAATGCTGGCGCTGCCATAATGACGTGACTGAAAGATTTCTCGAGCAGTGGTTCTTCAAGATTACTGACTATGCAGAGGAATTGCTGAACGACATCGAAAAGCTCGAGCACTGGCCTGAAAGGGTAAAGACAATGCAAAAAAACTGGATTGGGAAAAGCCATGGGGTTGAGGAATTTTGGCAAATAGATGGAATGGATTTAAGGTTAGCAACATTCACAACATGGCCACATACTACTTGGGGTGCGACTTTCATCATAATAGCTCCAGAACATCCAATAATTGAAAAATTAGTTAATGGCACAAAATACGAGAAAGGAGCTAAAGGATTTATTAATGAGGTCAAGAGGCAAAAACTAGAGGATAGGGCAAATTTAGAAAAGGTAAAGGAAGGATTCTTCACAGGACGTTACGCTATTAACCATCTCACTGGATGGAAAATGCCAATATATATAGCTAATTTTGTCATTATGGAGTATGGCACAGGTATTGTTAAAGGTGCGCCAGCTCATGACCAACGTGATTTGGAATTTGCACGAAAATACAAACTCCCTGTAAAAATAGTTGTAAAGCCGAAAGATAGGGAACTTAAGGTAGAAAATATGAAAGAAGCATTTATAGAGGATGGCGTTATGGTAAATGCTGGTAAATTTACTGGTATGGGCAGTGTAGAAGCAGCCGAAGCAATTGCGGATTATATAGTAAAACAAGGAAATGGAAGATACGTTATAAACTATAAATTACGGGACTGGCTTATCTCCCGCCAAAGATACTGGGGCACTCCAATACCAATAATTTACTGTAATAAATGCGGCGTTGTTCCTGTGCCTTACCAAAGCCTGCCTGTCAAGCTTCCAAAACCGGAAAAATGCAAGTTCACAGGGCAAGGAAACCCCTTGGAAACATGTAGGGAATTTGTCGAAACAAAATGCCCAAAATGCCATGGAAAAGCAAAACGCGAGACAGATACGATGGACACTTTTGTCGACAGCTCGTGGTATTTTTTAAGATATTGCAGCTCAAAATATGACAAAGAGCCTTTTGACAAGGAGGCTGCTGAATACTGGATGCCTGTTGACCAGTACATAGGAGGCATTGAGCATGCGATCCTTCATTTGCTTTATGCAAGGTTCTTTACAAAGGCTTTGAGGGATCTTGGCTTGGCAACTGTTGACGAACCGTTTGCAAGGCTTTTGACCCAGGGAATGGTTATAAAAGACGGCGCTAAAATGTCAAAGTCGCTTGGAAATGTAGTTGACCCTGCAGAGATAAGCGAAAAATACGGGCCTGATACTGCAAGGCTTTTTATTTTGTTTGCTGCATTGCCTGAAAAAGAACTAGATTGGAATGACAAGGGAGTTAATGGCTCGTTCAGGTTTTTGAACAGACTATACAATTTGGTCAATGATAATTTGCAGGATATTTCTCATAAGCATATTGACGAGCATAAATTAAACGACAAAGATAAGTATGTATTGAGCAAGATGCACCTCACTATAAAGAATGTAACCGAGCATATTGAGAATTTTGAATTCTCGCTGGCAATAGGCAAGATAATGGAGTTTGTTGATGTTCTGCAGAAATACAGGGAAAAGAGCAAAGAGGTTTTCGGTGAAGCAGTCAAGAATTTGATTTTGATGCTGCTGCCTTTCACGCCCCATTTAAGCGAGGAGCTGTGGCACCTGATAAAAGCAGAAGGGTTCGCTTCACTGCAGAAATGGCCCAGCTATGATGAAAACAAGATTGACAAAAGGTCAGAATCAGTTGCTATGCTTGTTGAGAACACGAGAAAGGACATAATTGAGATTTTAAAGTTGGCAAAGATAGAAAAGCCAAAAAAGGTGGCATTGTTTGTGGCTGAAAGATGGAAATATGATTTTATGGAGATGCTAAGGAAAGGAATGGAAAAGACAAGAAATTCCAATGAAATAATCAGGTCGTTAATGTCAGCAGGCTTAAAAGTTTACAGCAGTGAAATTGCCAAGCTTGTCCCGAAGCTTCTGAATGACGAGACAAAAATTCCGCAGGTTGTTTTAAATCAAGAAGCTGAATTTCATGCATTGAACGACGCCTCTAAAAATTTTGAGGGTGAATTTAATTGCAAGGTGGAAGTCATAGTGGCTGAAAAGGCAAAAGAAACAAAGGCAAAGCAGTCGCTGCCTGGAAAGGTTGCTATTTTGGTTGTGTGATTATTTTCTCCTGACTGATTTTTCATATTCCTCAGTTATCTTTCCCGGTTCATAGCTGAAAAAATCCTTTAATTTTCCCCAGAATGTTTTTGTATGGTGCCTTATCCTTATTTTGCCCAGCTTCTCCATCCAGAACTCCTCCCTCACCTCAACAAAATGGGAAGCTATAACAGACAGGCCGTATAATGCAATTGCAACTCCTGCAAAAACATAAAATATTGTGAATATTTTTCCAAAATCTGTTTTTGGGGTTATATCTCCGTAACCCACGGTTGTCATTGTGTAAGCGGAAAAATAAAGGGCATCAAGATAGCGCCATTTTTCCACTAGATAATAAAAAGTCGCGCCGCCGAACAAGAACAGCATTATTACAATTATGATATAGAGTATCCTTCTGTGGAATATCTTGTGCTGCTCTTCCTCCGCCCTCATTAATTCTTTTTTGTCCATGCCAAATATTAATTTGTCAAAAATCTATATAAACTTTGTGCTGCAAGAATCAAAAACCATATAAATAAGAACTGAAATCAAAACTTGTTTTCTGACATGAAATACAAGATTGCTGTTTTCCCAGGTGATGGTGTAGGCCCCGAGCTGATAAGTGAAGGAGTAAAAGTAATTGAGAAAGCAGCTGAGCTTGACAAGTTTGAAGTTGAATTGACTAAGTATCCCAACGGAGCAGAGCACTATAATGAGACAAAAGAGGCATTAAATGAAAAAACCCTCAAAGAAATTAAAAATTCATGCAATGCGATTTACTGCGGCACTTTTGATGCTATAGGTGGGCAGAAGGTTTCCAATTTAATAAGGGACTATTTTGGCCAGTTTGTCAGCTTAAGGCCGGTAAAATTGCTGCCAGGCATTGAAAGCCCATTGGCAGGCAAGACGCATAATGAGATAGATTTTGTCATTATAAGGGAGAATTCCGAGGATATGTACATAAGAGTTGGCGGAAGGGCTAAAAATGGAAAAAACAGGCACCAGCTGGAGATTAACAGCGGTGCATTAAATGCCAGATTTGGGTTGAATATAGAGACAAAAGTAGGTGAAATCGCTTATCAGATGGGAGTTTTAAGCAGAAAAGGCTGCGAGAAGGTTGTCAGGTACGCTTTTGAATATGCAAAAAGAAAAAATAAAAGCAAGCTTGTTTCTGTTGACAAAGCAAATGTTATGGATTGCTACAGCCTATGGCGTGAAAGCTTTGATAAAATCGGGAAAGAGCATAACGGAATAGAGTATGGATTTGAACTTATTGATGCAACTGTTATGAATCTCATAAGGCAGCCGGAAAAATACCAGATTATTGCAGCGCCAAATATGTTTGGGGACATTTTAAGCGACTTGGGCACGATAATGCAAGGAGGCTTGCTGTTTGCAGCACAAGGAAACATAAATCCTGAGGGAATCTCAATGTTCGAGCCAGTCCACGGAAGCGCTGCAAAATTAAAAGGCCAGGGCATTATAAACCCGATCGCAACAATATGGGCAGCCGCATTGATGCTGGACAGCCT
Source organism: Candidatus Woesearchaeota archaeon (assembly GCA_016185815.1). Taxonomy (GTDB): domain Archaea; phylum Nanobdellota; class Nanobdellia; order Woesearchaeales; family GW2011-AR4. The sequence goes on along the minus strand of JACPMT010000039.1, from coordinate 11,459 downwards.
TGGACAGCAAAAATCATCTGGTTTAGTGCTCAAAGCCATAGAGTCTGTATTGAAAGACGGACGCACAAGAACACAGGACTTGGACGGCAACAACACGACATCAGAGATGGGAGATGCGATTGTTGATAAATTCGTTGAATTGCATGATTAAAAATGTTTAAACAACAAAAAATGAAACTGCCAAGGCCTGATTATTACCAGGGAATACTGCAGCTTAGGGATATAAATGACGAGATACTTGATTTTGTCCGCAGCCAGGTTAAAAAAAGAGAGGATGCGGCTATAACAAAAACCGTAAAATTTGAAAATGGCGTGGACTTCTACATAACCTCGCAGAAATTTATAACGATGCTGGGCAAGAAGCTGAAAGAGAGCTTTGGCGGCGAGCTGAAAATAAGCTCAAAGCTTCATACAAAAAGCAGGCATGGAAAAGACCTTTACAGGGTAAATGCGCTTTTCAGGCTGTCAAAGTACAGAAAAGGCGATGTTGTTGAAGTAAGGGGTGACAAGGTAAAGCTCATAAGCATCGGCAAGAAGATATTTGCAAGAAACTTGAAGACAGGAAAGAAAGTAAGAGTAAGAAGCGGAGACTTACCCAATTAGCTCCTCTTTCTCCCTTTTGTAGTCGTCAATAATCTTCCTGACCCAGTTGACTTTGCCCTTTTCCATTTCAAAGTGCCTTCTTTCCACAAATGCAAAATACTTATCCTCGTCAATTTTGAGGCTTTTAGCGCTGATAAACAAAAACGGGAGCTCAGCCTCAATTTTTTTGCTGACCGGCTTTTTATGGACAATGACGTAGATTTTATTTTTTAAAAAATCAACCACTCCGCTGCTTAATATGTTTGGGTCGTCAACAAGAAGGATGTCATTTTTTTGTACATTCAGGATTTTATTCTTAAAACTAAACTCTGTCAAGCCCAATGTGTCAAGTTTTTTCAATATGTAGAAATTATTGGCGTCTGATATAATGTTATTGTATTTTTTTATCAGGGATTTGTGTTCCTCTATGGCCTTTTCTTTGGATTGCAGCGCATTCTCAAGAAACCTGATTCTTTTTTCCTTAAAATCAATCTGCAGCTTATCCCCATTTGCCGTATAACTTCAGAAAATCATCTTCATTCAGTTTCCTCTCTGCAATCACTTTTTCTATTGTTTTTGACTCTTCGTCTTTTTTCTCAAGCATGCTTACGGCGCTTTTAATGCTTATTTTCTTTTTGATTACAAGTTCTTTTATTTTATCCTTTATGCTGTATTTTTTATTTTCTTCGGCAAAAAAATCTATTTTATCCAGCAATGCTTTTGTTTCCCTGTAAGCGAACAATGCAGATGCAAGCGCATCAGCTTGGTGCTCGTCATTAAAATTGAAATTGCTTGCCATTCTTCTTTTTTCATCAACTTTTAGGTCCTCCTGCGGGCTTACAACTTTTGCCCCCAGCTTAGTCGCGAATGCTTCAACCAAATGGGGCACTTTTGCTTTATCCGTGCCGACTAGGACAACCTTTCCAAGGCTGATTGCATCAGAAATAAGCATGTTTAGATCAAGCTGCTTCGACGAATTCAGATGAAGCAGGTTTCCTTCAATGTCAAGAACTGCATAGCCTGTGGTTGTGCCCGGGTCGATGCCTACAATAAGCAACTTCTTGTTTTCCATCTGGTTTAGAGCATGATTCATATGTTTAAAAATTTTGTGCCATAAGCTTTATAAGCCAAAATGCGCCACCAAAATGCAGATGAGCAGTGAAAATATCGTTTTAAGCGGCATCATTGTCAAAGGTCTTGGGGAAGGGGCTTATTTTATGTCAATGCAGCACTACCAAAAAGAAATAAGAAGAAAGCTTGGCTTTGACGCTTACCCCGGCACATTAAATCTAAAGGTTGGCAGAAAACAAATTGATTTATTGGAAAATATCAGCCCAATCAAGATTGAGGGCTATAAATCGGGCAATAAAAAATTCGGAGGGGCGGATTGTTACAAGGCAAGGATTAAGAGTGCAGATGGCTCAATCATAGTGCCTGATTTAACTAAACATAAAAAGGATATTATCGAATTCATTGCCCCTCTTCATTTAAAATCTGAATTAAAGCTCAAAGAGGGGGATAAAGTAAAAGTTGAATTGTTATGAAAAAAATAGGCATTGCAGACACAACATTTGCAAGGGTTGACATGGCAAAGTTTGCAATAGAAACAATTAAAAAAAACTCTGATGCAAAAATTACAAGGTATACCGTGCCTGGATTTAAGGACCTGCCTGTTGCGTGCAAAAAATTGGTAGAGGAGGAAAAATGCGATATTGTAATTGCTCTTGGAATGGCTGGGAAGATGCCGATTGACAAGCAATGCGCCCATGAGGCAGCTCTTGGACTGCAAGCCGTTCAACTGATGACAAACAAACATATTCTTGAAGTGTTTGTTCACATGGACGAGGCAAAGAAAGAAAATGAAATATACGAGATTGCAAAAAACAGGGCTGAAAAGCACGCATTAAATGCTCTTGCATTGCTAAAAGGCAATACAGAGCTTACAAAATATGCCGGCATGGGCAGGAGGCAGGGCAAAGAAGATGAAGGTCCTGTGAGGGTGTGAAAAAATGACAGAAAAGCTAGGCATGGTTGTTTCTCAGTTTAATTACGAGATAACAGGGGAAATGAGCAAAAAGGCCCAGCAAAGAGCCAAGGACACAGGGGCAAGAATTGTCAAAATAATAGAGGTGCCTGGCTCTTTTGAAATACCGCTGGCTGTTAAGGAACTGCTGGAAGACAAGAACATAGAAGGGGTTATTACAATAGGCACAATCATCAAGGGCGGCACAGACCATGACATGGTTATCGCCCATGCAATCGCAAGAAAGCTGATGGACCTGTCATGCGAATATTTAAAACCGGTTTCGCTTGGCATTTCAGGGCCAAACATAACATGGCTGATTAAGATGCTGAGAAAGGAATAATTATAAGTTGTTGATTTCTTTTAAATCAAACTTTTCTTTTGATAGCTTTTTCCTGATTTCTCTAATTTCTTGTACTGAATCTCCAGTATTTGGTATGGAATTATCAAGCATTTTCTTAATGTGTTCCGGCTCAGAATAAATCCATTGAACTCCTTTTGGGCCATAAATAACTTTGCCGCTTTCCCAAAGGTACTGCAGAATTATCTTTAGCGTTTGGTGCATAACCTGCTTTGGAAGCTTTCTTTTTAATTCTGGCATTTTTACCGGCATGTCTCTATGTTTTTTTAGATAATCTTCTACCATCAAAACTGTGTTTAAGTTTGGGTAGCGCTTTGTTTTAGTGCCTTTTTGTTCTGTGACTTCTGTTTCTGTGAATTTTAGTTTTTGCATTTTATTCACCTTTATATCAATTGATACTTAATTTATATCAACTTATATATAAATCTTTCGATTTTACAGAAATACATTATGAAATTGGGAATTAAACCTCTAAAAAAACTTTCCAAGTGGAACATTGACTTTTTTAACTCTTTTTTGCTTGCTGATAATCTTTCTTGTCTTTTCCTGCTCCATCAAAGAATTCAAAAACAATTTTCTTGTTTTCTTGTTCAGTATGTTGTTTTCGATCATTCCTGCCAACTCTGACGGCTTCAACCCGGAATTCTTCAGAATCGCTCCAAGCCTTTCCACGTTTGTTCTCTTGAATTCTTTTACAATATCCTCATTATTCAGGATGTTCAGCAAGAATTCTTTTCTGGAATTTGATGTAAAGGAGCCATTAACCAAAAATTTTGCCAGTTTTGCCGGCTCGCTCAGAAGCAGAAATTTTGTAAGCTGCAATGTCCTGAGTATGTCATTTCTGTAGTATTGCGTGTCGAGCTGCTCTAGGACATCATAAAGGATATTCTCAAACTCTATAACCTCGACCTCTTTTTGGTTGAATACCCCCATTATCTCGCTTTTCCTTGACTTTGGAACAGCCCCCAGTATTATTATTTTCTTGATTTTTTGCTGGGGTATTGAAAATTGCTTAATGTGGCTGGCTATTGTCTCTTCAATAGCTTTGCCTTCGAATTTTTCATTTACGATTTTTCCTATTGATTTGTCAAGGTTTGTGGTTTCCGCAATGTTGTTGGTTATAGAGCAGCTAACCTCAATGTGAAAAACCTCGTTTACCTTGTCTTTGTCAAACTTCAAAGCTAGAATTCCGGCATCCCTGTTGCTGCTGGCTTTTATATTGTTAATAGTAAAAAGCCCCTTTTTGTTGTACCAGTAGTTAACGATCTCTTTTTCAGCGCTCAAACAAAAACACCCCCCTTTCAAAGCCATAGGTAAGTTATTGTTTATAAGGTTTTTGCTTTTATATATCAAGAAGGTTTAAGCCAATGAAATTGTCATGTTTCCTTTGTATTGCAGCATTCAGCTTAACCAAAACAATCTCGCACGTAGCAGATATCCTGCCTTCCTTAAGGTGCCCTGCAATTGCCTTCATTTTTTCGTCGCTTAATGTAATGTGGCAGTGCAGGTAAACTTCATTGCTCATTGATGTGATGTTGCCGCTCATGTTTATGATTTCCAGCGGCTGCTTCAGCATCTTTGATGTGTATTTTTTGTTTTCAACAATATAGTGCGCCAATTCCACACTGCCCAGTGCGCCAATGCCAAAGAAATAGCCGCATTTTATTTTGTTTTCAGCGCAAAATTTTTTTAAAGTTTCTATTATTTTTTCTCCTCTTTCCAGCCTTATAAGATAAGTGTCTTTTATCTTTTTGAATTTCATTTTTTCTTCAAAATTATGATGTTGCCTCTTCCTTTCTTGATTTTTTCAATGATTCCCTTGTGCTCAAGCTCAGCTATCATAAGGCTTATTTTGGCTTCTGATAACGGAATCTGTTTTCTTATTTCTTTTTGAGTAATTCTGCCACCTTCCTCCCTGATTATTTCTATCAATTGCCCCACGTCATTATCTTCATCTTTTTCTTCTTTTTGTTCTATCTTTACTTTTTCTTCATGCGCTGTTTCTTTTTCCTGTTTTCTGTATTTTTTAAAATAAGACAGCCCCATCAAAATTATGCCTATTGCCAGTAAAATAGCAGAGCCAACAGTAATTCTATTGCTTCTTGTTTCAATGATATTGCCATTAACATCAATATCTATATCTTCTATCCCTTCCTCAACATCCGGAAACAGTATCAAATCAAGCACGTAAGAGCCATCTTGCTTTATTGTTATATTCTCCTGTACTGATGCAATTACAGTATTCTTTTGCATCAACTGTGCTTTTATTGTATAAAAACCGTTTGGAACATTAAAAGAGTAAGAGGCGTTTTGCGCTATAAGAAACTGCTTTGGAGAGGTGTTGATTTCTATTCTTGCGTCATTGACTTTTTTCAGGGACAAATCATAGACTGTGCCGTGTATTGTAGCAGCATTAGCTAAACCGACCAAAACTAATCCCATGAATAAATAAACTGAAACCCTAAGTTTGAGCATGGGCATGGTAATTTTCATGGCTATAAAAATATTTTGGAAACCAAAACTCTGTTAAAAGCTTTTTAAAGGCAAGAAAAGCATAAATAATCTTTTTAAAGTAAAAGCAGCCAAAATAAAGCTTTGTAAAGCTTCAAAAGCCTTTAAAAACCATTAATTTTTCAGCAAAAAAAGTTTATTTATAAATAAAATAGCCTCTACACATTCCAAGATTGATTGAAAATTTGATTTCAAAATCAATTGGAGGTCATAAAAATGAAAAAAATGATTGCTTTGGCAATAATTGCAATATTTGTTTTTAGCTTAATGCCCCTGGCTTTTGCTGAAGAGGGCAGTTCTAATACAGGTACAGATAACAGGACAGAGATTAAAATCAATGAGGAAACAAAAACAACAGATGAAGCTGCAGGCTCTAAAACGGAAACAAGAACTGAGATAATAATCAGCGAATCCGGTAAAGAAACAAGAACTGAAACAAGGGAAGAAGTAAAAGCCAGTATGGATGATATAAAGGAAAGGTACAAAGAAAGGCTGAAAATTCTTAAAGAAGGGCAAAGAGTAAAAATAGAGTCTTTAAGCAAAGACAAGGTTGAAAGGCTTACAAATTTAAGCAGCGATAGGCTGCAAAAAATTGCAGAGCTTGACAAGAGGCAGATTGAAAGATTAGCAGCTTTGAACATAAAAAATCTTGACAAGATTGCTGAATTAAAAAGAGAGAGGCTTGAGAGAATCTCAAACCTCAGCGAAGAAAAGATAGAAAGGCTTGCAGAGCTTGAAAAGGAGAAGCTTGAGAGAATTTCTGACTTGAACGAAACAGAGATAGAGAAATTCTCGACATTAGGCAGGGCTGGATTAAAGGAGCTGGCCAAACTTGATAGGGAGAAATTAAAGACAGAGCTTAAAGCGCTCAAGGTTGTAAAGGTTAAAAGCGCTGATGACTTGGACAAGAGAAAAATCCCAGAAGCAAGGATTGCACAATTAAGGGACAGGTTTGAGAAAGAAAAGGAAGAGTTTGAAGATGCAAAAAACAAGATGAATGATACAAGGAATAAACTAAAAGAAGCAAAAGACAAAAGAGACGAAAATGCAACACTGGAGCATGCCAAGGATTATGTGCTGCACACAGCAGATGCCTTAATCAAGCATCTTGAGAAGATAAAAACAACAGTGCAGGAAAGCAAGAACATACCTGAAGACAAAGTCACAAAGATTGTGGCAGAGATAGACGCCCAGATTGCTGAAATCAACGCTATAAAGGCAGATGTGCAGGCTGCAACAACAAAAGAGCAGGCGAAAGAGGCTGCAAAAAAGCTTAAGGAGAAATGGAACAGGCTAAAGCACCTCGTAAGGCTTTATGCAGAAAGAGTTGTATCAGCTAGAGTTGAAGGGCTTGTCAACAGAGGCATAGTGCTTGAGAAGAAGCTTGACAACGTGCTTTCAAAAGCAAAGGAAAAGAACATAACAGTTGATGTAAGCGCAGAAGTAAGCCAATTCAGCGACAAGATTGCAACTGCAAAGGACAAGTACTCACAGGCACAGGATAAGCTTTCAACAGTGCTGGACTTAAAGGCCGGCAATGCGACTAACGAAGAGGTAAAAGCAGCAGCTGACGAGGCAAAGGCATTGCTCAAGGAAGCGAGAGATGCAATAAAGGAAGCGCATGACATACTGAAGACTATAGTGAAGAAGATAAGGGAAGCATATCCTGAAGCGGACATCTCAGCTGATGTCGAAGTTGAAGTTGCAGAAGAGGCATCTGCTTCAACTTAATTTATTTTTTATAGCTTATGGAAAAGTTTAAATATAAATGCGATTATTCGAGATTGAAAGGGTGGTAATATGAAAAACAAGATCGTGCTTGTAATCTTATTCATTTTTTTGATATTTCTTATAGCATGCCAGCAGGCTGCAAAAGAGCCTGTGATGGAAAAAAAAGCGGATGCCATGGAAAAAGCGCCAGCAACTGCAGCAACAGGAGAAGCAGCTGTTGATGCTGTTGGAAGCGATTTAACCAATGTGGATGCTGTTGAAAAAGACTTGAGCTCTGACGAGCTTAGCGATTTGGACGCTGGCTTGACAGACGTGCAGAATATTTGAAAGATTTATATTAAGCTGCTGTTTTCTTTTGCTTTATGATACAAATTAATGGTGGCTACTTAGAGTCTGGAGGCCAAATCGCACGGACAGCGCTTGCCTTATCTACAATTACTCAAAAACCATTTGAAATATATGACATAAGAAAAGGAAGAAAAGATTCTGGGCTGAAAAGCCAGCACTTGTATTGTGTCAGATCATTGCAAGAGCTTTGCAATGCAAATGCTGAAGGTGCAGAGCTTGGCTCTTTGCATTTGAAATATACTCCCAAAAAATTAATTGCAAAAAATCTTGGTATCGACATTGAAACAGCTGGTTCTATAACATTGCTAATGCAGTCTTTATTATTGCCAGCGATGTTTGTTTCAAAACCAATAACAATAGCTATTACCGGAGGTACAGATACAAAATGGAGCCAGCCTTTTGATTATTTCAACAATGTTTTACTGCCGCAGCTGCAGAGGTTTGCAAAAATTGAGGCAAAACTGCTGAAAAGGGGATATTATCCAAAAGGAAATGGAAAAGTAGAGATCAAAATAAATCCGAAGTTTAGATTAAATGATTTTTCAAATTTTGAAGAATTTTATGAGCATTTAAAACAAAGCATTCATCCATACAATTTAATCGAACAGCATCATCTAATTCAAATAAAAGGCATTTCTCATGCATCAATAAATCTTCAGAATGCAAAAGTAGCTGAACGCCAAGCAGAGTCTGCACATTCTATACTTAAACAAAAATACAATATCCCTACAAATATAATTACACAATATCAAGATACATTATCAGCAGGCTCGGGCATTACGCTTTGGGCTATATTTTCAAAAAACAAAGAGGATATTGATGAAAACAACCCAATTAGGGTTGGTGCAGACGCTCTTGGCGAGCAGGGCAAAAGAGCAGAAATTGTAGGAGAAGAGGCGGCCAGAAGTCTAATCATGGAGGTAGAAAGCAAGGCTCCTGTTGACAGGCATTTGGCAGACCATATATTGCCGTTCATGGCTTTAATTGGCGATTCCAGGATAAAAACATCAGAGATAACAAGCCACTGCAAAACAAATATCTATACAATACAGCAGTTTCTTGGGGATATTTTTAGAGTTGATGGGGAAGATAAAATAATTTCAGTGGAATAAAATCAGCACAACCTTTTTAAACAAACATTTAACCCTAAACAGGAAAATGGCAGCAAAACAGGCAGTATGCAGCTCGTGCAGGAAAAGAATTTCTAATACAATAGGCTCTACAAGGTTTAACTGCCCTAAATGCGCAAAGGTGGAGATTGTAAGGTGCAGCCATTGCAGGCAGATAGCTGCGAAATACAGATGTTCTAATTGCAATTTTGAAGGTCCTAATTAAATGGCTCAGGTAGTCGTGACTCTAAGGATAATGCCAAAAAGCATAGAAGCGGACTTGCACGAACTGGAGTCAAAAGCAAAAAAAGAAATTGTGAAATTTTGCAATTCCAGGGAATTCAAGGCAAGCATCGAGCCAATAGCATTTGGATTAAAGGCGCTTAACATAATCTTTGTCATGGATGAAAGCAAAGGCAGCACAGAAAAGCTTGAGAAGAAAATAAGCCAAATTGAAGCCGTTGAGTCAGTTGAAGTGACAGATGTAAGAAGGGCAATAGGCTAAGATTTTAAAATTTCTATTAATTTATTAATTGGGATGTTGCTCCTTATCCCCTCCCCTTTAAAATGGGTCTCGCTTGCTTTATAACCATATTTTTTTATTTTATTGATTATTGTTTCTTTTTGCTTCAATTCCTTGATTTTATTTTTTCCGCATACATCATGCAAGTCGTAAAATCCGACGGCATTTATTTCTGACTCTTCCTTTATTATTTTTAAAAATTTTAATAGGTCATTGTTTTTGTTGAATATTTCATTTTTACTTTGAAATTCAGTTGGAATTTCTAAGTTCCCAAAAATCTTTGATTTTTGCGATAATGCATTATTGTATATTTTATTAACTAAACCTTTATCCCATAAATTACCAAGCCACAAAGGCCCAGACTCATTTAAAAAAGTGTGTAATTTTAATATCTTGTCAACTTTGCTCTTGGCTTTCTCATTCCTTAAAAAAGCCCTCATGTAATGCTCCTTGGAATAGGAAAATATTGGCATAAGGGCCTTGTCGTATTGCGCTGCAACCAGTTGTATTTTTCTAATCAAAATCCTTAATCCTGTTTCGTGCATTATTGCATCTTTCTTGGGCACTGCCCAGTACTTTCTCACGCATGCTTTTGGAAATGTGCCGCACAATGCGCTTGTGTCAGTCGCTGTGACTGCAAGAATTCCATTTCTTGCCAGCCTTTTGCATGCGGAGTCAAGAAAATAGTTTGGATTGCCAAATGGGTCTATGTCAATGTAATCAAAGCCTGTTGAATTGAGCAGGAACAGGTTTGCATCCTGGTTTGATATTGATATTTTTGGATTATTTTTATATTGGATTTTGTTTAATGCCAAATTTTGTTTTGTCAGTTTTACTGCATTGTTATCATAGTCATTGATGCATATTTTTTTTATCTTGTTTTTGCTTAGTTCCTTCAAAAACCTGATGCTTCTTACTCCAGTTGCCGCCAACGGGTCCGCTATCTGCAGGTTTTTTTTATTGATGGATTCCAGCAGCAAAATGGAAATGTCCCTATTTAAGCACATTACAGGATTGTAAAAAACCCCCATTTCCTTGGATATTTTTTCCGCTTTTGGGACTTTGATTTTTGCAGAGCCTTCATTGATAATTGAGTGCATATACAAAAAAATATTATTTCAAATAAAAAGGTTTCTTATTACACAACTTTTAAAAACATAGTCCCTTTACTTTGCCCTGATTCAAAATGCTGCGCCAACTCATTATTACAATTTTAGGAAATGTCGATAGCGGAAAAACCCAGTTGCTTGACACAATTAGAAGCACTGCTATTGCCGAGTCAGAGCCTGGCAAAATAACCCAAAGCATAGGATGCTCTTTGATAGAAACAGGCACAATAAAAAAAATTTGCGGCGATCTTCTTGAAAAGCACAACATCCTAATCAAAATACCGGGCTTTATTTTTCTGGACACTCCAGGCCATGCTGCCTTCACAAACCTGAGAAAAAGAGGCGGCAACCTTGCCGATATAGCTGTTCTGGTTATAGACATAAGCGAAGGCATAAAGCTGCAGACAGAGGAATGCATAGGCATCCTCAAGCAGTACAAAACCCCTTTTGTTGTCGCACTCAACAAGATTGACTTATTGGCAGGATGGGCTTCAAATCCCAAAACTGGCCTGCTGGAAAGCATGCAGAAGCAAAGAGAGAATGCAATGCTGCTGCTTGAGAAAAAGCTTTATGAGATTGTCGGCAAATTGGCAGAGCTTGGCTTTAATTCCGAGAGGTTTGACAGGGTTGAGGATTATACAAAGCAAATTGCCATTATACCGATTTCTGCAAAAACCGGAGAAGGCTTGAGCGAGCTTTTGATGGTTATGACAGGATTGTCGCAGAAATTTCTTGAGGAAAGCCTGAAAGTCGATGTCAAAGGCGATGCAAAGGGAACCATCCTTGAAGTGAAGGAGGAAACAGGGCTTGGAACAACTGTTGATGCGATAATTTATGACGGCTCCTTAAAGCAGAATGATACGATAGTTATCGGCTCTTTGGATGAGCCTATTGCCACAAAAGTCAAGGCATTGCTCGAGCCGATGCCTTTGGCAGATATGCGGGACAAGAAAGCCAAATTCATGCCTGTAAAGGAAGTGTCAGCGGCAACAGGGGTGAAGATTTCAGCTCCAGGGCTTGACAATGTTGTTGCAGGCATGCCGCTAAGAAGCTGCTCACCAAGCGAGATTGAAAAGGTAAAGGAGAAAATAAAAAAGGAAGTGGAAGAGGTTGTGATAGAGACAGACAAGCAGGGAATTGTCATAAAAGCCGATTCGCTCGG
>JACPMT010000038.1 GCA_016185815.1 Candidatus Woesearchaeota archaeon | reverse complement strand
GCTTGACAAAATATTACAAGAGGGTTGGCAGAATTCCGGAGAACTGGAAGTTTGATATGCAGAGAAGCGGGTTTTTTGCAGAGTGAGTTTATTTTTTAAATTTTTATTTCTGTGTTTATTTTTTCTTGTCCAACAATCTCCCTTATCCTTTCCACAACATCATTAATCAAATAATCAGGGGTGGAGGCGCCCGCTGTAACCCCAATCTTTTCCTTGCCTTTAAACCACTCCTTTTGCAATTGTTCCGCAGATTGTATAAAATAAGATTCAACTCCATACTCTAGCGCTTTTGCATGCAGTTCTTTTGAATTGCTTGAGTTTTTGCCTCCTATGACAATTATTAAATCACACTCGTTTGCAAGCTCGTCAACATCGCTTTGCCTCTGCTTTGTCGGGTTGCAGATAGTGTCAACAAAGCCGTATTTCACATCGAGATTTTTTAGCGATAGTGGAATTTCCTTAAACTGATTGTTCATTTCTTTGTTGATGTTTTCAATCAGATTTTTATACCCAAAAACTGACATTGTCGTCTGGGAGATTATTGCGACTTTTTTAAAATGATTTCTGTTGACGTAGTCAATAACCTTCTGGTGATTGTCTTCATGTTCAACGATAAAAGTGCTTTTGCCTCTTAGATGGTAGCTTGTGCCTATTGCCTCTGGATGATTGTGCTTGCCAAACAAAATTACTTCGTAGCCTGCATTTTTCAGCTTTATTGCCACGTTATGGACTAAGGTTACCAGCGGGCATGTCGCGTCATTCAGATTCCTGCCTTTGACAATGGATTTCTCTTCAAGAAGTTTGTAGGTTGTTCCAGGCTCGCCATGGGCCCTAAGCACAGTAACAGCATTTTGAGGAATTTCACTTATGTCATCGGCAAAAATTATTCCCTTATCTTCGAGATTTTTTATAACCTTCTCATTATGCACAAGCTGGCCAAGAACATAGGTATTTCCGTCATTGCTTTGCGCAACTTCCTCCGCAATTTCTATGGCTTTCTTCACTCCAAAGCAGAAGCCGGCGTGCTTTGCTACTTTGATTTCCATTTTTGTTTTTAATAATTTTTACAAATTGAAGGTTTTACTTTCTTCTTGCCTTAGACAATAGGGCAGGAACATTAATAATAAAAATTTAAATTAAAATCCCCGAAAGCATTGCATGAAAGTATATTTTAAAAATCTTTGTTTTTTCGTGCCATCAAAGATGGCACATTTTTGATGAAACTTTTTCGTAAAAAGTTTCCCGCACTCAACTGACGGAACAGTTGTTTTATATAGTTTTTGTCAAAAATACAAAAGGGTAATCATACTGTATCTTGAAAAATGCCTCTCTTGCCTCGTAGATGCTGTTGAAAACCCCGAAAATCGTTGGCCCGGAGCCTGAAACTAAAGCATTAAGCGCGTCATTCCTAAGCAAGTTGTTTTTGATTTCATTTATTGCCTTGTATTTTTTTGTGACAATCGGCTCAAAATCATTGTGAAGGTTGTTTGCTATCTCCTTTATGTCTTTTTTTTCAATTGCCTTAATCAGGCTGCTGATGTCGGCTTTTGTCTTTATTTTTGGCCTTTTCCTGTCAAATGCAGAGTAAGCCCATTTTGTTGAAACCCTAAAGCCGGGGTTTATAAGTATTATATTTATGCTAAAGGACTTCTTTATGCGCTTTATCTTGTCGCCTATGCCCTCGACCAATGCCGCATTATCCCCTATGAAGAATGGCACATCCGAGCCGATCTGGGCAGCCACTTCTATCAGCTGCTTTTCCTTCAGCTTTAGCCCCCACAGCTTGTTGAGGCTGAGCAAAGTTGTTGCTGCGTTGCTGGAGCCTCCCCCCAGCCCGGCTTCAAGCGGCACGTTTTTCTCTATGTAGATTTTGACGCCGTGCTTCACCTTGTATTTCTTTTTCAAAAGCAAAGCAACCTGATAAGCCAGGTTTTCCTCTCCGCTAAGCTCCGGATTTGTGGACTCAACCACTATCTTGTCTTCATTTGTGGGTTCTATGGATATGTTGTCGCTAAGCTCTATGCGCTGCATAACCGATTGGATATTATGGTAGCCTGAGCTGAGCTTCTTGCCTATCTTGAGGTAAAGGTTGATTTTTGCATATGAAGGTACTGCCATATTTAGCCTAGATATTATTTTCATATATAATATTTGCTAATTTTGAGGGCAGTGTAAACTAACAGCAACAAAGCACTGCATCCCCTTGCCTTGCCCGAAAGAAGTCAACTCGTCTCCTGAAGTGCAGGCGACCCCGATTTTCTCTTTTTCAATGCTCAATATTTTTGACAATGAATTTTTTATGCTGTCTGTATGCGCATCAAGCCTTGGCTTTTTTGCCTCTATCATAATGCTGGCATTGTTTATTTTAAGGTTTTTTTTGCTTAATTTGTTCAAAATCACTTTCAAATACTCTTTGCTGTCAGTTACGCCCTTTTTGAACATTGGATCTGCATAAAAGCCAAGCGATTTTTCCCCTATTGCTGAGCTTATCGCATTGAACAAAGCGTGCAGAATGACATCTCCATTGGAATTGGATTCCAACCCGATTTCATTTGGAACGGTGCAACCGCCAAGGACCAGTTTTTTATTCTTATCCGAAGAAAACTTGTGGCTGTCCTGCCCGAATCCGACTCGAAAACTGGTGTTAATGCTGTTTCTCCTCATTAAAACTGCTTCTGCAATTTTTAAATCGTCATCTGTTGTTATTTTTATGTTTTCGTAGGAGCAGGGCACTATTTTCACTTTTTTGTCTAAAGCCTCGACTAAAGAAACGTCGTCAGTAAATTGCAATTTTTTATTTTTTGCATTACTAAAAGCATCAACAAACAGCCCGTATTTTATGGCTTGTGGTGTTTGGACTTGGTAAATATTTCCCCTGTCAATTGTTTTTTCGACAAAATCTTCCTTTGTTTTTTTTATAGTGTCCTTCAACGGGAAGCCAGCAGCAGCAGCGCCGTATCGCTTTGCCGCGTTAATGCAATTAACTATTTCTCCATCTCTAACCAGCGGATTGCTCCCGTTATGCACAACTACAATATTTTCATTTCCTGCATTTTCAATTGAAATTAATCCATTATAAACTGAATCCTGCCTTTCTTTTCCTCCGGCAATGATTTTTTTGATTTTATTGAAGTTATTTTGGTTTCTGATTTTATTGATTTTTTCAATATCATCTTTTTGCACTACAACAATTATTTCATCAATCAAATCACAATCTTGAAATATTTTTAATGTGTGATAGATCATTGGCTTGTTTAGAATAGGAAGGAGCACCTTATCCACATTTTTTCCCATCCTTTTGCTTTTGCCAGCAGCGACTATGATTGCAAAATTCATTTTAGAAGTCCTTAGTTATTGACTACCATTTCTTCCTCAATTATGCTTTTGGTCCTTTCTTTTGTCAATTTATCAATGTCAAGGATGTCTTTTAAATTCGGGCTTTTAATTGTATTATGCCCGTCCATCATTTTTCTTATCAGCCTTTGAATGTCGAAAAATCTTATTTTATTTTCGAGAAAAGCGTGAACAGCAACTTCGTTTGTGGCGTTCATAACTGCCGGCAGGGTTCCTCCAACAGTTCCTGCCTCATAAGCATATTTCATGCATGGGAACATTTCAAAG
Source organism: Candidatus Woesearchaeota archaeon (assembly GCA_016185815.1). Taxonomy (GTDB): domain Archaea; phylum Nanobdellota; class Nanobdellia; order Woesearchaeales; family GW2011-AR4. The sequence continues at coordinate 15,219 of JACPMT010000038.1, read as the reverse complement.
TCAGGCTCTGAAAACTCAAGATTTTTTATTTCTGTTAAATCCAATGGCTTGCTTGAATTTTGAAATCTTTTTGGGTACGTCAATGCATATTGGATTGGGATTTTCATGTCTGGCATTCCGAGCTGTGCGATGATTGATTTATCAACAAACTCAACCAAAGAATGCACTATGCTTTGGGGGTGAATGACAACTTTGATATAGCCATACCCAATTCCATAAAGCCAGTGTGCTTCAATTACCTCAAAACCTTTATTCATCAAAGTTGCGGAATCAATTGTTATCTTATTGCCCATATTCCATGTTGGATGATTTAACGCATCCTGTACAGTTGCATTTTCCATTTGTTGCTTTGTGTAATCTTTGAATGGGCCACCAGAGCAAGTTATTGTTATTTTGCTCACTTCTTTTATATTCTCCCCATTCAGGCACTGGAATATTGCACTATGCTCAGAATCAATCGGCATCAGATTTACATTGTTTTTCTTTATTTCATCCATGATAACAGAGCCTGCCGCAACAAGAGTTTCCTTATTCGCCAATGCAATATTTTTTTTGTTTTTTATAGCATTATATGTCGGCTCTATGCCAATGCTCCCAACTAAAGAGTTTACAACAGTATCTGCTTCATGCAAAGTTGCTATCTTATTCAATCCATCAATTCCAGAATAAACTTGAGCAGAAGAAAAATTAAGCAAATCATCAGCCTTGCTTTTGTCCATTATCGCAACTGCTTTTGGCTTGAATTCCTTGATTTGCTTTAGCAATAAATCAGAATTTTTGTTTGTTGTCAGGCCAACTACCTTGAATTCATTAGGAAATTGCCTGACTATCTCTAATGTTTGAGTTCCGATGCTGCCTGTTGAGCCAAGAATTGAGATGTGTTTCATATTAATTGCCATTGCTGGTCATCTCTTCAATCTCCTTCAAAAGAACTTCATAAATTTCATTATCATTTACTCTTTTCACAATCTTTCCTTCCTTGTAAAGCAAATGATTCCCAGGAGCGCCAACAATTCCTATATCTGCTTTTTTGCTTTCTCCAGGCCCATTTACAGCGCACCCCATGACAGCAACCTTTATTGGCTTTTTTATTTTTTCAGTCGCTGACTCAAGCTGCTCAACCATCTTTATTACATCAACATGCGTTCTTGCGCATGTAGGGCAGGATGTAACCTGCACTCCCTCGTTTCTCAATCCAAGCGCCCTTAAGATTAATTTTCCAACCTTCACCTCTTCCTTTGGCTCTTCGCTTAATGAAACCCTTATTGTGTCGCCAATGCCTTCAGAAAGAAGCATGCCAATTCCCATTGCTGACTTGACTGAGCCGGGTAGCTTTGAGCCTGCCTCTGTAACGCCAAGATGTAAAGGATAATCTGTTTTTGCAGCAAACAACCTATATGCCTGCACCATTCTCGGCACATCGCTTGCTTTCAATGAAACAACTGTATCATAAAAATCCAAGTCTTCCAGGATTTTAAGGTGGCGCATAGCGCTCTCAACCATTGCCTCTGGCGCATAGCCATGCTTGTCAAACAAGTCTTTTTCCAAAGAGCCGAGGTTGACTCCAATCCTCATAGGCACTCCATAATCTTTACAGGATTTTACAACAGCTTCAACTTTATCAGAACTGCCAATGTTGCCCGGATTAATCCTTAATTTATCAACATATTTCACAGCTTCCAAGGCAATCCTGTAGTCAAAATGGATGTCAACAACAAGAGGAATATTGATATTCTCCTTGATTTCCTTCAACGCCTTTGCTGCCTCCATTGTCGGGGCAGAAACTCTTACAATGTCGCATCCAACCTCCTCCAATCCGTGAATCTGCTCAATTGTTGCACTTGCATCAGTTGTGTCGGTTGTTGTCATTGACTGCACGCTTATAGGCGCATCTCCTCCAATGTATAATTTACCTACTTTTACCTTGCGGGATTTTCTTCTAGTGATGTTGTCTTGCATTTTAATTTAATCTGCATGATTCTACTATATGTTCCAAAACAAATTGCTTAAATTTTGGAATATTTGGATTACCAGTTGTCATATGTGCCAAAGGAATTTGTAATATCCCGTTACCCTCGCTAAATCCACTGAGCTTCTGTTTTATTTCTCGCCTAGCAAAGTATGTTCCTCCACATAATCCATTTTTTCCTCTGTAGAGGTCTACAGATGGCCATATATCTTCAATTGATTCTTTTCCGCCAAATTGGACTCTTGCCCTTTCAATTTCATCATAACTTCGAGCTACAAAAGCCAGCAAAGGCAAGGAGTCTCTTGGATTATATGCAATAATTGCCCAAGCATTATCAAGATTTGCTCTTGAAATACCATCGGCAACTTCTGCCCTGATTGAAGCTATTGTATTTGACGTAAATCCTCTTGGAAAGATTACTATTTCAGATCGCTGCATACTATACGTTCCATCATCACTTTCATAATAAATCTTGTCTCCAACATTTACTTCATCTAAAAAATCGACTTTTAGTTTTAGCGGAAGTCCTCTGCCATCAAGTTGCAATGTTACAGTATCTCTATCTTTTGCCATCACTTTTAATATTTCAAACATTTTATCCTAGAATTTCAATAATAACCTTTTTTATGCTTTCCTTGTCAATTCCTGCCAGCTTCTTCTGGATGTCAGGCTTGCCGTGCTCTATGAATTTGTCAGGCACCCCTACAATTTTTATATTGGATTTTATTCCATTCTTGTTCAACAATTCCAAAACAGCGCTTCCAAAGCCGCCGTTTATTGTGCCTTCCTCAAGCGTTATGATATTTTTTATTTTTTTTGAATGTTGCAGGATTAATTCCTCGTCAAGCGGCTTTACAAATCTTGCATTGACAATTGCTGCATCAATTTTCAGTTCTTCAGCAGCATGCATTGCATCATACAAAATTGGGCCAACTCCCAAAATCAGCAAGTCGTCTCCTTCTTTGATTAATTCTCCTTTTCCGATTTCAAGTTTTTTTAATTCTGGGTCAAGCCCAACGCCGATGCCGGTTCCCCTTGGATACCTTAAAGTGCATGGCCCATCAATCAATGTTGCTGTGTAAAGCATGTGCTGTAGCTCATTCTCATTTTTTGGCACCATTACAGTAACATTTGGGATTGCCCTGAAATAAGCAATGTCAAACGGCCCGTTGTGGGTTGGCCCGTCATCGCCGACTAAGCCGGCCCTGTCCAATGCAAAAATTACTCCAAGGTTCTGCAGGCACACGTCATGGATAATCTGGTCGTAAGCCCTTTGCAGGAAAGTTGAATAAATCGCGCAAACCGGCTTCATACCTGAAATCGCCAAGCCTGCTGCAAAAGTGACTGCATGCTGCTCTGCAATCCCGACGTCAATTGCCCTTTCGGGAAAATGCTTCTCAAATCTATTCAGCCCTGTCCCAGACTTCATTGCAGCTGTAATTGCAATAATCTTGTCGTTTTCTTCAGCAATCCTTATCAATGCATTTGCAAACGCGTCTGTATAAGTGATGTTTGTCGCTGCGACGTATTTCTGCCCATTGATAGGGTCAAATGGCGACATGCCGTGAAATTTGTCAATGTCCTTTTCTGCAAACTCGTACCCTTTCCCTTTTTCTGTCTTGACATGCAATAAAACAGGCCCTTTAAGATTCCTGACATTCTGCAAAGCTGGAATTAATTCATCAAGATTATGGCCGTCAATAGGCCCGAAGTACTGGAAGCCCATGCTTTCAAAGAACAAGCCTTGGGTTGCCAATGTTCTCAATAATTCCTCTGCCTTGCTCAGCTTGTAAACGCTTTCTTCTGCAATGCCCATATTTCTCAAAAAATTGCCGGTTTTTTTCCTTAATTCAAAGTAGCTAGGGTGCAATACTATCTTGTTCAGATAGTTTGAAACAGCTCCAACATTTGGGGAAATGCTCATCCTGTTGTCATTTAAAATAACCAAAATGTCTGTTTTTGAAGAGCCTGCGTTGTTCAGCCCTTCAAAAGCTAGCCCTGCTGTTATTGCTCCATCCCCAACAATGGCAACAACTTTGTGGTTTTCATTGGTAAAGTCTCGGGCTTTTGCAATGCCAAGCGCAGCCGAAATAGCAGTTGAGGCATGCCCTGCGCCAAAGACATCGTATTCCGACTCTTCAATGTTGCAAAAGCCGCAAACGCCTTTGTATTGTCTTAATGTATGAAAATTGTCTTTTCTTCCTGTAACAAGCTTGTGCGGATAGCTTTGATGCCCTGTGTCTATGACAATCTTGTCATAAGGCGCATTGAAGACATAATGCACAGCCAATGTCAACTCAACTGCTCCTAATGGCCCACCCAAATGCCCGCCGTTTTTGGAAACAACCTCTATAATCTTATCCCTTACATCCTGGGCAAGGGCTTTAAGCTGCTGCCTGCCCAGTTTCTTGATGTCCTGTGGAGAATTTATAGTATTAAGAATATTAACCCTTTTTTCTTCCTTGGCTTGTGCATCACCAACAACCTGCTGCCCAAACAATGAGCTTTGGGATTTCTTTGACGACAGCAGTTTCTTTAGAGATTTATCGCGCTTCATTAAACACCCCATGCAAAAGAAGGTTGTTTTAAGTTTATAAAGCTTTTGAAAATCTCCGATTTCAAATACCTAGAAAATTCTAAAATTTTCTTTGGTTTTGAATGGGTAACATGGAGCATAACAATAAATTTTATAAAGACAAAAATAGACTATTCACTTATGATTAAAAAAATCAAGGGCAAGTATGTTGTATTGTCAGAGCACACCGGCAGGAAATTCGGAACTTACAATACTAAAAAAGAAGCTGAAAAAAGGCTGAGGCAAATCGAGTTCTTCAAGCATCTGAATGCAAGCCCGACACTGCAGAAAAGGCTGAAGAAAAAGAGCTTGATGAAGAGATAATTAATTATTGTGCAAACTAAATGAAACCTCAATCTGTAAAAACAGTATGTAAAGCCTTGAAAGAGCTGGGATTTGAGTTTGTCAGGCAAAAAGGCGCCATCTTCGCTTTGCGCATCCCGATGGAAGAAAAACAACAGTTCCACCACATTCTGGAGAGGATATTGGCCCTAAGCTTTTGAATAAAATTGCAAAAGATATAGAAATCAATAAGGAAGAATTTGAGAGAGTATTAAGCGAACAATAATTTAGATTTTTGTAGTGGAACTTCAACTTCTTTTATATCTACTCTCCTTATCACAGGATTAGTATCTTCTAAACACAACTCAATCACTTCTTTGACCCTTTTCATAAGCTCTTTTTTATCCTTAGCTTGAGTATGGCAGCCCTGAAGCTCCGGCACATCTGCTACATAGTAGCCATCTTCATCTTTCTCAACTATGACTTTGAATTTCATAACTTTTAATTTAGTTTTGGCCATAATGTCCCCAATGTATTGATTAAATATAAATGTTTCTATCTTAATTTTTAGTGTATTCTATTAATGTATTAACCACAAGATTTAAAATATGATTGCCATCATCTAGTAGTATGTTTGGATATGAATCAAGGTATGCAAGAATTGGACAAAAAGTTGCCTCGTCTTCAGACCTGCATGCGATGGTACGGTTAGTTTCCAACAATTTAGAATTCCATAGATTTGGAGAATTGACTTTACATGAGAATAGGAGAAATTTTGCAACCATAGGTCTTTTATTAAAAGATAGGGGGAGCAGGAATAAGAGCAGGGTTGTGATATATCAAGTGCCCGAGGCCAATGGGTGGTACGCAATCGGAACTCTTGAAGATATCACAGGTAGCCGAACTTCTGATGTTGACTATACGACACTAAAAAGATTGGAAAGAAAACATGTTGAAATTCCAGAATGGGGCGGAAGTTCTAATTTAGATTTAGAAGTTAGGATTGCCTTTGATAAATACAGAATAGAAGAATTCGGACGTGTAGTGGTTTATAGCAATGACATTTATCAGTATGATGCGCATGCAATTTTTCTAGGACCAAAAGAAGGAAATGGTGAACCAATAGCTGCGGTATCCTGGGAACCTAGAGCTGCTCCTTGGTTTAGATTGCATACTATGAAAGAGGTACCTGTAGAGGTAGTTGAAATCAACAAACGAAAAAGGGGTCATTGATTGTCCCAAAACAAAAAACCTAAAAACATACCTTTTTAAATTCCTTAATATCTCGTTTATTATTACCCGCTAATTACACTGTTTCGACAGGAGGGCATAAATGGACAAAGAGCAAATACAAGCAGCGCTTTTGAAGGCAAAGGATATTTCTGAGAAAAGGAACTTCACACAAACATATGACTTAATCATAAACCTGAAAGGGATTGATCCGAAGAAGCAGGAGCACCAGATAGATGCATTTGTCACACTGCCTCATTCAAGGGGGAAGAAGGTAAAGGTATGTGCCTTGGTTGGGCCTGAGCTTGAAGAGCAGGCAAAAGGAATTTTTGACTCTACAATAATGTCTGATAACTTTCAAAGATATAAGGACAAGAAGGACATCAAGAAGGTCGCAAACAATTTTGACTTCTTTATTGCGCAAGCCAACATAATGCCAAAAGTGGCAACTGCATTCGGAAGGGTGTTTGGGCCAAGAGGCAAGATGCCAAATCCTAAGTCAGGCTCTGTAGTTCCTCCAAACGCAAACCTGAAGCCGTTGTATGACAAGCTTCAGAAAACTGTAAGAGCAATCAACAAAACCGCTCCTTTAATCCAGTGCCCGATAGGAACAGAGGGCATGGACATCAAGGACGTGGCTGAAAATGCGTTGACTGTTTACAGCTCGTTATTGCAGGTGCTGCCAAACGAAAAGCACAACATAAAGGACATATATGTCAAGCTTACAATGGGCAAGCCTGTGAAAGTGGGGGAAAAATTAGAGGTAGAGAAAGAAGTAAAATAATAATTTAAATTAAAAATAACTCAATAACGATTGAACATTAAAAAACAATCAAAAAATAAAATGCCAGAAACAATCCAAGCGCATGTTGCACAATACAAAAAGGACCTTGTATCAAATCTCATTAGTCTGATTAACAAATATCCAATAATAGGCGTTGTCAACATGGAGAACCTTCCAGCTCCTCAATTGCAGATCATGAGGGCACAGTTAAGGGGCAGCTTTTTCATAACAATGACCAAAAGAAGGCTGATGAAGCTTGCAATTGAGCAGACAAAGCAAAAGAAAAAGGGCATTGAAAAGCTTGAAGCGCATCTCGGCGGAATGCCTGCCTTGATATTCACAAAGGAAAACCCGTTTAAATTAAGCAAGACATTGCAGAAAAGCAAAAGCCCAGCGCCTGCAAAGGCAGGGCAGACAGCGCCAAGGGACATCATGGTCAACAAGGGAGCAACTTCATTTGCGCCCGGCCCTATAATTGGGGAGCTTGCGATGGCGGGCATCAAGTCAGGAGTTGAAGGCAGCAAAGTAGCGATAAAAGAAGATGTTGTTGTTGTCAAAGCAGGAGAAAAAATCAAGCCAAAGGTTGCTGAAATTTTGACAAGATTGGGCATACAGCCAATGGAAGTCGGCTTGGACTTAGTTGCTGTTTATGAGAATGGCTTGATTTATGGAAGGGATATCTTGTCAGTTAACGAGAATGAGTACAAAAACAGACTGGTTAATGCATCAAGGTGGGCATTCAATCTTGCAGTTTATGCAGCATATCCGACAAAAGCTACAATAAGCACTTTGCTGGGAAAAGCGCATAATGATGCGAAATCAATTGGCATTTCACAAAGAATATTCGACAAGGGAATCATTGATATCTTATTAGGCAAAGCAGAGCAGCAAATGCTGAGCCTGGCAGGAACTGCAAACATCGATATTGTTGAAGCAAAGCATGAAAAAAGGGAAGAGAAAATTGAACAAAAACAAAAGGAAGAAATGCATGCAGAGCCGAAAGTTGAAAATCAAAAAATTGAACCCGCTGAAATAAAAGTCCCCACAAGAGAAGAATTGGAAGCAAACATCAAGATGAGGGAAAAACAAAAAGAAGTGAAGGAAGTTGAGAAGATATATCATGAAATTCATAAAAAAGCTATTGAAGAGCATGAGAAAAAAGAGCATCAACATTAAAATAAAACTAAAATCCAATAATAAAAAATTTCATTAAATAAATTAAATCAATAAAAATTTTAAAATAAACAAAATAAAAAATGAAATTAACGGAGGAATAAAAATGGAATACGTGTACGCAGCTATGTTGCTCCACAAGGCAGGGCAGAAGGTAGAGGAGGCGGGCATAAAGAAAGTGCTTGAGGCAGCCCATGTCAAGGTGGATGACGCAAGGGCTAAAGCTCTTGTAGCAGCTTTGGAAGGAGTCAACATAGACGAAGCAATTGAAAAGGCAGCAATGCCAGTTGCGGTAGCGGCAGCCCCGGCAGCAGCTCATGAGCATAAACATGAGGCGCATGCTGACGAGAAGAAGAAAGCAGCTGAGGAGAAGAAGAGTGAAGAGACAGCCGCAGCAGGATTAGGAGCCTTGTTTGGATGAATGAATCAGTTTCATGGCATCACCGAGAGAACTAGTCGAAGAGCTTAACAATCTCAAGGCAGAGGTATCCAGATTAAGGAACGCCCTTAATGAACTTGACAGGGAAAAAGAGTCATGGTTCAGAAAAAAGGATGACTGCTCGAAAAGGATAAGGGAGTCAATACAAAAGATAAAAGAAAATAAGTCAAAAAGGGACTCTTTAACTAATGAGGTAAAAGAGCTCAAGCCAAAAAGGGACAGCATAAACAAGGAGATAGGCGCAAAATTAAATGAGTTTGACAGCTTAAAGAAAGAGAAGACAACGCTTACAAAGTCATTGGGCATAAAGGATTCTTCTTCCAGGATTAAAAATCAGATTGAAAGGCTGGAGTTCAGGATAGAGACAGACACAGTTTCCTTTGAAAAGGAAAAAGAGCTGATGAAAAAGATAAAAGAGCTGAAAAAAGTTTACAATGATGCAGTTGCGCTTGACGAGTCAGGCAAAAAGCTGAAAGATTCTTCTGATGAAATCAGGAAAATGAGGAAGGAAGCCAATGAAATCCACAAGTCAGTGCAGGAAAAGGCAAAGCAGAGCCAGGCATTGCATAATGAAATTTTAAAAATATCCGCTGAAATAGACAAGATGAAAGCGGATGAGGAAGCCTCGTTCAGGAAATTCGCTGAATATAAAAAACAATTCACGGAAGTCAATAACAATCTAAAAGAAATATTAAGAGAAATGAATAATGTTAAGGAGCAATTGGATAGGATAGATTCTGACAGGAGAGAAAGGAAAAGGCAGCATGAGGAATCAATCCTGAAATCAAAAGAGGAAATCGTCAATGAAAAAATAAGGAAGGGCCAGAAATTGACTACAGAAGACTTGCTTGTTTTTCAGAGGGTTGAGAAATAGTTTAGATTTATTTCACTTGCTAAACATTTCTACATAGCGGCATTGGCCGCAATACCATCTGTTTGCGTGCTTTGCCATGAAAGTGCCTTGGCCGCATTTCGGGCATGAGTTGTTTTTTCTCTCAAGCTTATTGCCGGATACTTGGTAAAGGCTCCATCTTCCCTTTGATTTTTTCTTTGCCGCTTCTTTTGCCATTTTACCTGTTTTTGATTTTTATTGAATTTAATTTTTTATTTTTTAGTTGGAAATGTTTATTTTTATTCTTTCTTCGCTTCTTTTGCTTTTTTCTCTTTATTTTCCTTCAACTTTGGCTCTATAAGCAGCTTTTTGTTTTCATCAGCATAAACATAAGCAACGATTTCCGCATTTTTTGCCCCGAATGAATTGTAGATGTGCCTTATTGCAATTAATTTTTCGTCTGTTTTTAAGCTGGACGAAAGTGATGACGTAACCTCCTCATAGCTTGGGGTTGATTTTTCAAATTCAACGGATGCCCTGACTAATTTTCTTGACAGCAATGGTTCATCTTTTATATTGACAATTTTTAGTTCCAAAGAAATCACCTTACCTTGATGGCATACTCCCCTTTTGATTTGATTCCTATCTTTTCAGCAACCAGTGACTTGTTGGCATCAACAATGTACAGGCGCCCCTGCCAGTTTGTTGAGAACTGGTTTGTCTTGCATATGGGGCATTCACTTCCCTCCACAATCATCTTGCATCTTTTGCAGACTTTCTTTTTCATTTTTTGTTTTAATTATTTTTTATGCTCTTTTTTCTCTTTGTGCTCTTTCTTGTCCTTTACTTCCTTTTCCTCTTTTTTAGGAACTGCCTTTTCTTCTGACTCTTCCTTTATCCAGTCAAGCCTTCCCAGTCCCTGCTGCCTCATTGTAAGCCCCAGCTTTGGGTTTAGGATGTCTTTAAATGAGACTGCTATGATTCTTGCTCTGCACAGGTCATTGACCTTTAGTATCCTTTTTGTCTCCTTGCCTGCTAAAGTTTTGTCTTTGCTGAAGCTCACGAAATCATCCATGGCCTGGCTTATATGAATCATGCCGTCTATAGGGCCTATGTTGATAAATGCTCCAAACTCAGCAATGTCTTTTATCTTGCCAATGACCACTTCCTGCATTTCAGGCCTGAATGTTAAAAGCTCAAATGATACATCATAATATGAAGCGCCATCGCCCGGGATTATAAGCCCCTCCCCAATGCCCTTCATTTCCGATACGTCTACAACAATGCCCAGGTCCTTTGAGATAAACCCGTTATACTTCGTCTTTATCCTCTTTATCACAGCCTCCTCCAAAGGCAGATTAAATAGGTTAGGAGGCACTCTTATGTGGTCTTTTAATTGTACCTTATAGAACATTTTGAACCCATTAATTTAAATGACTTCAACCAGTCAATGGATTGCAGGAGGCGTGTTTCATTTATAAAGCTTTCCCCGCTAACTGCAGGTACTTTTTCTGCCTCAGAATGATTAGGGAAGCGTCTTTTTCAAGCAGCTTTTTTTTAAGCAACATGTCCAGGGTTGCCACAAAGGTATCCTTGTTTAAATTTTTTAATATTAATGTATCAACATCCTCTTTTCCGGATTTAATCACGCCAATATTCTTCAGTTTAATCAGCTTTAAGGCAAATTGCGCAGCTTTTTTATTTTTGCCGGATTGTTTCTCAATTATATTTTTTAGTTCATTGATTGAATTTTCGTAGATGCATAATTTATAATTAAAGTCGCATATTCTGTTAAGCTCTGAAAATATGTCTACCTTGAACTGGATTGGAATCAGCAAAAAATTAGTGTCAAGTATTATTTTTTTCATTGCTGTGCGAGATTGAAGCATTTGATATAAACATTTCTATTTATCTGCCTTCCTTGGAATACTCAGGGAGTCTATTTTGTTCAAAATGTTTTTAAATGGCATTAATAGCTTTTTTTCTAAATGAAAGGCTTTGCTATAACATCAAAGGGTCTTGAAGAGACTGCATCTGCAGAAATTAAAGAGCTTATTAATGTAAAATCCAAAATTGAAGAATGTTGCGTTCTCTTTGACTTCAGGGACTTCAGGGACTTATGCCTGCTCTGCTACAAGTCCCAGTCAGCTGACAGGGTTTTGCACTTGATTGGAAGCTTTGAATTTGATGATTTTTTTGCTGATGTTGAAAGGTTTATCACTAAAGTAAATTTTGATGAGTGGATTATTAAAAATGAAAAATTCAAAATTGAATGCATCAGGCTCGGCTCGCATAATTTTAAAAGCGTTGATGTAGAAGCAAAAGTCAGCGAATTAATTCTAAAAAAATACAAAAATAAGCTTAAAGTTGGTTTTAAAGAGCATGAAGTTATCTTTTTGGTTCATATTGTTCAAAACAAATGCTATTTCGGGATTGACTTTGCAGGATTTGAGCTTAACAAGAGGGGCTACAAGATTTTCCTGCACCCTAATTCATTGAGGGGCACTATAGCATATGCATTAGTCAGGGAAAGCGGGTTTGGAAAGAAAGATGTCATGCTTGACCCATTTTCAAGGGATGGCGTAATCCCGATAGAGGCAGCTTTTTACGCATCCTGTTTTCCCAACAACTATTACAAAAAAGACAGGTTTGCTTTTTTGAAATTAAAAATTGGAATCGATTTTGAGAAATTTTTTAAGGATGCTGACAAAAAAATAAATAAGAAGCCAAAAGCTGAAATATACAGCTATGACCACCTGTTCAAGTATGTTGACTACCCAAGAAAGAATGCAAAAATTGCTGGAGTTGACAAGTTCATTAATTTCAGCAGGGCTGAATTGGAATGGCTTGATATAAAGTTTAAAAAAGAGGGTGTTGACAGGATTGTCACAAATTTGCCAACATCAAAAAATGCCAATCTAGACAAGATATACAATGAGTTTTTTTATCAAAGCGATTATATACTAAAGAAAAATGGGACTATTGCCTTAATTTCAAGATTGCCTGATTTTGCAAAAAAACAAGCTGAAAGGCACAATTTTGCCGTTGCAAAGGAAAAGGACGTCTGGAGCGGCGAGCAATTGCTGAAGATAATAATATTCAAAAAGAAAACTATATAAATACAATATTCAAATTGCTTGATGATGGAAAAAAAGAGGCGCACCAGCATTTTTGAGAAGCTGCTCTTGATGGTGGGGTTTTTGGTCCTTATTATTGGGTACTTCTTCATCAACCGGGCTTTTATTGAAGAGGGCTTCAAGGTAAGCTGGGGATTTCTGCAGACAGTCTTTTTGTGGCTTTTGATGGTTATATTCATCATTCTGCTTGCCATTGGCGAGGACATAAAAGAAGGCATTCTGCTTGAGCAGCTTGACGAGATCAGGCAGCTTAAGGAAGCGGTATTAAAGAGGAAAAAATAAGCCCTTTGAAACAGATAATTTTATATACCTACTTTCCATACTATTGGCTGGCAGGGTTTGTACTTAGCTCCGGCATTGCTTTATGCTTTGCTGAGGAAAGTCCGCCCACTGCAGTTGCAAAGCTGCCGCACTTATGTGCGAGCCACTCACCGAAGTGAGCTCTAGAAATAGAGGGCAACCACTCAGAAACGAGACCGATTGCAATAAGGATGATGTTATCGAAAATGCTTTGCATTTTCGGAAATGCTCGAAAATCTTTGATTTTCGACATTTTGTGAAAACATCTGCGAGGATGTTGAGCTGACCAATTGACGTTTTGCAATAATGGGTGAAACGGTGAGCCCTGGCTGGTGCAAGTTCGTTAGAACGCTTAGTTTAATGCTAAGACAGGCTATCGCATTGACATGAGCGAGTGCAACGAGCTCTCGCTTGCTTATAATGCATTAAGGGCCTGACAATAGGCGGCTTATTCAAGCCCTGCCAATTTATTTTAAAAGTCAATATTCAACAAATGGCGCAAGACAGGATTTCAATGCCCAGCGGCATGGGTGGCTTGGTAAGGTATTTTGACGAGTACAAAAGCAAGATAAAATTCAAGCCCGGGCACATCATTGTGCTTTGTGTTGTTGTCATTGTCATAATGCTGTTTCTCTATTCTTATGGCAACAGGCTGCTTGGGATAAGGTGAGGCATATGTTTCCAGGAATGAACCAAAGAGAAATGCAGAAGGCAATGAAAAGGCTGGGCATCAGGCAGGAAGAGATTGATGCAGAAGAAGTCGTAATTAAAACTCCGTACAAAGACTTGGTAATCAAAAATCCCCATGTAAGCAGGGTTAACATGATGGGCCAAGAAACATTTCAGGTTGTTGGCGATGTCATTGAATCCGGTAAGAATGGGGAAACGGGGTTAAACGAAGATGACGTTGCAACGGTCATGGGGCAGACAGGTTGCACAAAAGAAGAAGCTGTAGTGGCATTGGGGCAAAGCAGCGGGAACTTGGCAGAGGCAATTTTAAAATTACAAAAAAATAATTCTTGATGTTTTATGAAGGAGTCATTTGATGAGGCAGTCCAGGAATTGAAGAGAGTTGACCACTTATTCTGGGTAAGCCTGAAATACACAAGAACAGTTGATGTTATCAAAAATGTAATTGAAAGGCTGATAAACTGCATTGGATTTGGATTAGAGGCGCTGCTCAAGTATGCAAAGGAAAAAAAATTGGTGGTAAGCATACCGACAAATGCCGGCTTAAGGTGCGATTTGCTTAAAAAAACATTTCCGGACAACCTGGAACTGATTGAGTACATTAATTTTTATTCAAGATTAAGGAAATTGAGCAGGGCGGAGTACACCAGAAGAGAGGAGTTCAGGAGGCACGTGACAATGATTGCAACAATTGACAAAGGGGAGGTTGTTGAGGTAAGCATTGACTCCTTGAAGGAGGATTACGAAAAAACAAGGAATTTCATAGCTTTTGTAAAGAGAATCATCAATGAGGAGAAAGAAGAGCATTAAGTTGCGTGCGGTATGGAAAACTTAGTTAACAGGCTTGAAAAAAAGGGATGGAGCAAAAAAGAGATAATCAAGGCAGTTGGGATTATAAGGAATGCAAAGCAGAGCAAAGGCAAAGATATTATATTTATTGAAAAGCGCATTTACTGGATTTTGCTGGCCATAATCATAGCTGCGAATTTCGCTATTTCTGTTGCATTAATGCCAATTTTGATGTCCTTGAAAGGAATTTTCCTGTATCTTGTAATAATCACATTTGGAATTGTTTTTGGCTTGCTGTTCGAGCTAGTGATAAGAAGCATAGAGCATCTTGAAAAAAGGCATCATCAATTGCTGGCAGTTTTAATCCCATTGATTGCATTGGCAAATGCGTTTGTAATATCAAAAATCTCCAATAATTTAAGCAATACTTTGCAATTAAAAAATTTCCAAAATCCAATATTAATTTCAGTGATCTATGCAGCTTCCTTTGTTTTGCCATACATAATTTACAGGTTTGTTTTGAAGATTGAGTATTATGCAAAAGAGTGAATGATTTTAGTTGATAATTTTACGGAATCCATCTCGCAAAACCAATTGTCTGGCAGATTTTAGCGCAGAGATATTTTCCCAGGAAGATGTTAGGGGTAATTGTATGGGTGTGTTTGGGGGAGTCGCAGGCTAAGATACAACCGGCTGCCAGCGTGGAGCGCAGTTGTTTGGGTCGCATTTTTGACCGGTGCTTGTTGGATTGCTTCCGTCAGCATTTATGATCCAGACCTCCCCCTCGCTTGCTCCACGGGCGTCATACTGAAAAGTTATTTTTTTCCCATCGGGAGACCAGGACATATCTCCTGCCTCATACGGGTCAGCAAAGTTGGTGAGTTTTATTATATTGCTGCCATCGGCATTCATGATATATATGTTGGGATGGGTTCCGTCACGGTTGCTGCCAAAAGCGATCTTTGATCCATCCGGCGACCAAGCCGGGTCTCCGTTGCTCGCTTTGGTGAACGTGAGCT
>JACPMT010000006.1 GCA_016185815.1 Candidatus Woesearchaeota archaeon | reverse complement strand
TAGTCCTGTGATAACAAATCTTGTGTTTAAGTACTCGTGCACTAACTCTGCAGGCACATACATCTCAGGATCGTCCACATAGTATTTTCCCACTGTTATGCCACATTCGACTAACCTGTCAAGAGTAACATTGTCTTTTAGGTACTCTGGAATGAAGTTATATATCCTTACACCAGTAACTAAGTCATTGCCTTCCCAAACAAATTTGCCATCACTCAGTGCATTGATGCCAAATCTTGCTTTAGAACTTGCTTCATCAAATAATAAGTGTCCTTCATGATCTCGAAAAAGAGCTTTCTGCTCGTTATCTATTCTTTCTGATATCTCAACATCTACCCAAGAATGATTAGCTTGCAGTATCCTTCTAATTGTTGCATCTCCACTTTCATGCAAAGACATACTTATTAGGAATGGGCAACGATTTATAAATGTAATTTTTATTTACCTAGTTTTTTTCATCTCCTCATTTAAATTTTGTTTTATTCAAATCACTGCATAAAAATCAAAACCTTTTTATTCTGTTTGCCAAGAGCAGTTTCATGAAGGGCTGGAGGAAAAGATGGAAAAAAGTATGGCATTTTATATGGGAAGACAACAGCGTCTGGAGCTGGATTGTCAACATTGTCTTGGCTTTCGTTCTGATTAAGTTTATTGTCTATCCTGGCCTTGGCTTTTTGCTTCAGACATCCCATCCTGTTGTCGCTGTTGTGAGCGAGAGCATGGAGCATAACGGCAACTTTGATGATTGGTGGGATAAATCAAGCGAGTGGTACGCTGCAAATGGCATAGCCAAGGAAGACTTTGAAAAATTCCCATTAAAAAACGGGTTTGACAAAGGCGACATAATGGTTATGAAGGGCAAAAAGCCTGAAAATATTGAAATTGGGGATGTTGTTGTGTTCTGGAGCGCTAAAAAAGACCCGATAATACACAGGATTGTCAGGAAATGGCAAAATAACAGCATCAATTACCTTCAGACAAAAGGCGACAATTACAAGACAAACCCTGTTTCCATAAAAAACGCATTTCTTGACGAAACAAAAATAAGCGAAGAGCAGGTCGTAGGCAATGCTGTATTAAGGATTCCCCTGCTTGGCTACATCAAGATATGGTTTGTGGAGCTTTTAAACCTGCTTACAGGCATTCCTGCCCAAAAAGGTTAAATTTATATACAATTTGCCAAAGTTTTTAGATTTAAGATGTTTTGCCCTAAGTGCGGCTCGATTCTCGTGCCAAGGAAGGAGGACAGCAAGAAAATGCTTGTCTGCTCCTGCGGATACAAAACAACGCAGGTGGCAGGCGCTACAGTAAAGGAAAGCATAGCCAAGACGTACAAGGAAGTCGAGGTTATAGACAAAGGCGAGCTTCAAACCTTGCCAAAGACAACAGCAGAATGCCCTAAATGCGGGCACAAGACAGCTTACTTCTGGCTGGTGCAGACAAGGGCAGGAGACGAGCCTGAAACAAAGTTCCTAAGGTGCGAGAAATGCGGGCATACCTGGAGAGATTATGATTGAGAGGGATTAATAGCTTTATAGATTTGCTTTTCCAAAACAAGAGGTTTAAATGGTTTTGAGAGTATTGGAATACCATAAGTTTCTATTGTTCTTTCTGCTTCCTGTTGGGTTATGCCAGCAGTTAACATAGCTATACTCTTTATGTTACCATACTCAGGTTTTCTCACTCTTTTATTGGATGATTGATTTAAAGTGTCTAATAGATGATAACCATCCAACTCCGGCATTTCTCTATCAGTCACAAGCAAATTAATTGTTCCTAGTGATGGAATTTCACGCAACGCTTCATCTACGCTGCCAAAAGATTTAACATCATATTTTACTCTCTTGCCACGATGACCAAAAACGCCTGCTGAAGAAGGTATCAGATTGGAATATACTGTAAGCGCATTTAGAAACTCTATCCTTGTGTTATCTTCATCATCAACATGAGCAATTCTGTAAGTTGTTTCATCAGAACCGAGCTTTAGTGCCTCCTCAAACTCAACTCCCACTTCTACGCCCCTATAAAAACTTCCCAACGTAGCAAGTATTTCGGTAAGTCTTTGAGCTGAGGATTCTATGGTAGTTAAACCACATCTTAATTTTTCATAAAGTTCTGGAGGCATACCAGAAAGAGCTGGATTATTCAATAGAAGGTAAGTTCTGCCTATAACCACTGCTAAAACATTGTTAGCTTCATGAACAAGTCTTCTTTCCAGACTTTTATCGTTTGCTTTATTTTCTGTCATGTATTTGAAAATCAAATAATCCTTTATAAACCTTTCTATTTTAGCTATTATAAAGTAGTAAAATCATGATGGCAATGTTTTTATTTTAGCAATCATTTTCCATTGGCATGCTACCTCAAGGCAACAAATTCAAGATAATAGTCAAGCCAAACTCAAGAGAAAACAGATTAGGGCATTTTGACAATGAAAAGAATGCATACAGAATAAGCATAAAGGCAAAGCCGGAAGACAACAAAGCCAACATCGAAATCATCAAATTCCTTTCAAAATTGCTGAAAAAGAAGGTGAAAATCATTTCAGGGCTTAAATCAAGGGAAAAAATCATTGAAGTCATCGGTTAGAACCAATAAATATTTAAAATAAATAAATTCAATAAACAAAAAAGAGGTTTTATAATGTTATTCTTCAAGCCAAAGCGCAAGCCTGAAATTGTCCCGCCTCCTCCGCCTTTAGATTTTGAGGAAGAGCTGAAGGAAAAGCCGAAATTCTTTGATGAGATAATAAAGCCTAAGTCAGATACTTTTACAGAGCAAGACGAGTTCAACAGGCTGGTGAAGGAGCTAAATGAAGGATTGAAGCCATTGCCAAAAAAGGTAAGCATAATTTCTAAGAAAAAAGGCTTAATAAAATCCGCAAGAAACAAGATTTCTGAAAAATTTAAGAACAAGGCGTTGAGAAAGCAAAAAATTTCGAAAAAAGAAATTAAAAAATCTTGGAAAACAGCAAAGAAAAGGGTGCAATCAAAAAGCCCAATGCAAACAGGAGCTATAAAGCAGCCTAAAAGGCAAAAAGCCGGCCTTCCGGAAGAGGATTTTGATTTGGAAAATACTGACTTTGAGCTTCCAAAAGAGCTTGAAAAGATTGAATTCCCGGAAACATTGGGGGATTTTGGAAGCGAAAAGGGCTTTGAGCAAAAATCCAAGCCCAAAGAAATTTTGGAAGCAGAGGAGGAGATACAAAGCGCAATTGAAAAAATAAAGAAAAAAGAAAAACCTTCCTTATTCAATAGGCTTTTTGCAAGAAAGGAAAAAGAGAGAAAACCCGAAGAAAGCTACCCAACCTTTAGATTCCATGGTGAGGACAAACTTTCAATAATACAAAGCGATATAAGGAAGGCGAGAGACGCCTTAATGAGATTTGATTTAGAGACGGCAAAGAGGAGTTACATTGAGGCAATGGGGCTCTACAACAGCATAAGCCCGGAAGAGAAGGCCAAAGTCTATCAGGACATAAAAGACCTTTATTTTGAAAGAAAGAATGCAGAGGAATTAAAGGTTTAGCTTAGTTCTATCCTGACTTCAGCCTCAGTTATTCTATTTGAATTTTTGTGATTTTCGCAAATTTAATAAATAAACTTAAAATATCAAAAGCTATGAAAAAGGGCATATTTATTGTTGTTGACGGGCTTGACGGCTCAGGCAAAAGCGAAATAGTGAAAATGCTCCATAATTATTTGTTCTCTAAGCATAAAAAATACAGGATACTGACAACAAGAGAGCCAACAAATGGAAGCTATGGAAAGCTGATAAGGCAGATGCTTAGTAAAGAAAAAGATCCAGAAAGCAGCAGCAAAAAACTGATGTGGCTTTTCATAAAAGACAGAAAAGAGCATTTAAAAAATACAATAGGGCCATTTCTAAAAAAATCAAATAAGCATGAGTTAAACATCGCGCTTTGCGACAGGTATTATTACTCTACAATTGCTTTCCAGAGCGCGCAGGGATTGGATATCCAGAAGCTAATTGAAAAAAATGAACAATTCAGAAAGCCCGACATTGCTTTTATTCTTGATGTCGAGCCTGCTATCGCGCTTGAAAGAATAAGCTACAGGCAGAAGGAGAAGTTTGAGCAGCTTGAATTCATGAAGAAGATAAGGAAGAATTTTTTGAAACTGCCAAAATTATTGAATGACAATATAAAGGTTATTGACTCTTCAAAATCTCTCAAGGAAGTTTTTAATAATATAAGAAAAGAAGTTGATAAGGTATTGGACTAAGGCGTCTTTGAATTTGTCGTGCTTTTGTAGTATGTGTCACTTTTATAATATGGCTCTGCAGCTTCAGGTTCTTGGTAGCTTGTTTTTGCCTCAGGTTTGTGCTCTACTACAATCTTTTCCCGCCTTATTTTGTCCCACCTGAAGATTATTGTTGCAGCAACTATTGCAATCGCTATTATAACAGCAGGCCAGAACAAGCTGTACTGGACAACTGTCTTCTGTATTGTTGGGTAGGAATGGCATGAAAAGTCAGAGCCGCAATAGGATTCTGAGCCGCAATCCCTGTTGCTCTTGCACTCCCTTTGGCCAATATTGACCAGCCATCCTAGAAAAAATAGTATAACTATGATTATCAGCAAAGTAGTAGCTGCTTCTGATTTCTTATATAGCCACCCCATGGCAAGCAAGTTATATGCATGTATTCTTAAATCTTTTCTTGATGACTACTCTAAAGTAAATAAGAACTAGTCAACTAATTGCTGCTCTTCCTGATAAATTGGCTTGGCTTCGTCAGCAACAAACTCAGCTAGTTTTGTATTTTTCTGTATTGTCTTGAACCTTATCGGCTTGCTTGTATCCTTGCCCATTATCCCGCCTCTTTTAATCCAGACCTGTGCTTCCAAAGCCCTGCTCGTTTCTTGTGGTTTCTTCAAGCTCGTCAATTTCCTCAAAAACAGCTTCTTCAACTTTTGCAAACACCATCTGGCCTATCTTTTTGCCTTTTTCTATCTTGTAAGCTTTGTCGCTGAGATTAATCATTGGTATTTTTATCTCTCCCCTGTAGCATGAATCAATTGTGCCTACGCTGTTGGCGTGGCTTATTCCATGCTCCAGAGCCAAGCCGCTTTTCGGCCTTATCTGGGCTTCATAACCATAGGGGATAGCAATCCTGATGCCGGTTCCAACCAATTTTCTTTCCATAGGCTTCAGCAAGTAATCTTCGGCAGCATACAAATCAACCCCTGCATCCCCTTTATGGGCATAGAAAGGCGTTTTGACATCAGCAGTTTTTTTGATTTTCACTTTTAACACCATTTTAATCTTAAAGAAAACCTAAGTTTTAACATGAAGCTTATATTTAAATAATTCGCAATTAAGAAATATAGATTTATTTACCTATATTGCAACTATTCTTTTCTAAAAGAAAGTATCGATGAAAGATTGTGCTCAAGCACCTTGCCATTTGACGCGTCTATCTTCATGTTTAATGTGTTGAACGCCTCTGTTATATAGGTTATATTCCATATATTGCCAAGGCTTGGCATATTTTGCAAGATTGCAATTGTTTTTATGCTTTTGTCCTTTGGAAAGTTTTTCTGCTGGAATTCGTCTGCTTTTCCAATGGCGTTGTCAAATGTCATCTTCACTTTGTCAAGCTGTATTTCATTTACCTTCGTTCCTTCCTTCTTGAAGATTTCTTCTTCCGGCCTTATTTTAATATTGTCCCCTACTATAACAAAAGTTGTTATCCTGTCTTTTTTGCTGTTATAGAAGCCGAATTGCCAGTCATTTGAGCCCATTTCCTGCGGTATCTTAAAGGCATAAGAGAAGTATGTGCTTTTGTTTTTTTTATTCCATGCCTTGAAATTCGGGCTTTCTTCAAGTTTTTTTAGCGCGGGCTTTAAGTCCATGATAAGCCTGAAAACCTCAAAATTTATATAGATTTGTATTTTAGTTATATGCATGATAACTGCGGATGTAAAGCTTATACTTAAGAAGCAGCAGTATGAAATTGTTGGTAATCATACAAGAGTCAAGACATGCCACTGGACTAAAAGTGACTTGAGAGAGGAAGGCGGCTGCTACAAAAGCAAGTTTTACGGCATTAACAGCCATCAATGCGTTCAGATGACACCAACATTTACTTGCAATAATGCATGCGTATTCTGCTGGCGCGACTTAAGATACCATACAGAGCCGGCAATGAAAGATGGAATCGATGCTCCGGACTTGATAGTAGAAGGGACTATTGAAGCACAAAGAAAGCTGCTTTCCGGATTTGGCGGAAATGAAAAAACAAGCCATGAGAAATTTGAAAGAGCCATGAAGCCGCAGCATGTTGCTATTTCACTGGATGGCGAGCCGACCTTGTACCCAAGATTGACAGAACTGATTAAAGAATACAAAAAGAAGAATTTTTCAACATTTGTGGTGAGCAACGGGCTGCTGCCGGAAAGAATCGAGAAGCTGCTTGAAGAGCCTCCAACGCAGCTTTACATTTCTGTTGACGCCCCAAATGAGGAATTGTTCAATATAATTGACAGGCCTATAATCAATAATGCTTGGCATGGATTGGTAAAAACATTAAGTTTATTGCCAAGATTAAGAGAGAGTATGAGAACTGTTTTGCGATTTACATTAATCAAGGGTTTGAATATGGCTTATCCTGAGCAGTGGGCTGAAATTATCAAATTAAGCAAGCCTATGTTTGTTGAAGTCAAGGCATACATGTGGGTTGGCTACTCAAGAGAAAGGCTTGAACAAAAAAATATGCCAACACATGAAGAAGTTAAGGAGTTTGCAAGAGAAATCACAAATTACGCTGATTACAAATTGATTGACGAGCACGAGCCTTCAAGGGTTGTCTTGTTGATGAAGGAGGATTTTGAGGGAAGAGTTATGAGGTTTGATTAAGGGGATTTTGATTTTTTCAATTTTAGTTTTGTAATTGTTTATTTGATGTGAAGTTAATGTTGTTTTTTAGTATTTTTGTTGCTTACACAGCGCATTATTTATTTTGCCATTAATTTTACCTAAAAAATAAAAATCAAATAATAATTATCTTCCCAAAAGGTCCTGGATTTACGATTTTTGTTTTTTTTATCTTGTCTTCTTTTCCAAAATTCTCATGCAAGTGGCCGCAGATTAGCAAATCAATCCTGTTTTTCTCAACAAAATGCCTTATGGACTTGCTGCCGCAATGCCCCTGAATTAATTTGTCAAGCCTTGTTTTGTACGGAGGGGCGTGCGTCACAAGGATTATTTTTTTATTTTGATTGTTTTTTATTGTTTTTTTAAATTTGATGTTTGCTATTTTGTCAAATTCCCTGTCTATTAATGTAAATCCGCCTCCGCCATAACCTAAAAATAGGATATTGTTTTCAATAAAATAATTTTTATGAACAAAAACAATGTTTTTGAACACTTTTGACAGTTTTCTAAATGTTGAATCATCTTCATGGTTGCCATGGATTATTATTATTTTTTTATTTAATCTATTCAATCTTCTCATTATTCCAACAATCCCGTGCTCAAAAATAGAAATGTCTCCAGAGCAGACAAGCAAGTCCGGTTTTTGGGTTTTTACTTTTTGCTCTATCCTTTTCAAAGCCTGCAAAGAGCCGTGAGTGTCCGTAAAAGCAAGTATTTTCATAATATCTGGTAATTAAGAGTTATATTTAAAGGTAATTGTTACTACTAATAAAGGAATAAAATAGAAAGGTTTATAAAGGGGTATTTTTATTTAATCTCTATGAGAAATGAGTTTCACTTTTACGGGAAACAGCCTGCTATGGTAAAAAATGGCGGTTTGCATATTCCTCAGGCTGTAAAATCTTTTTACGAAGTGAATAAAGATTATGTTGGAATTGATGAGATAGTTGGAAAGTATAAATATGTCCTTGTCAATCCTGTTGAAGAGTTCTCGAGAAAACAAGATTTAGTGATAACCTTGGAAAAATTGGTTTTGAATGGCAGGACAATTGGTTTAAAACTACCAGCTGAATTCAGGACACATTTAGGTATTGGAAGCGATGCTGATGTGTTGCTTGTTGGATACGGCAGCAATTTTGGAATTTGGAAGCCAAAAGACTTTGAAGAATATGTTTCCTCGGTCAGCGATGAAGAGATAAGGGCTGTATTACTCCAAGCAGGCATTTAATATTCACCCAACACTATAGTAATCCTCCAGCACAATCTTGTCGACATTCTCCAAATCCCTTATTACATACAGCCTTCCTTCCCCAAGCTCAACTATCTTCTCTGCTAATTTTTTTCCTTTTTCATCAAGGTTGATTCCAATCAATGAAATTGTTATGCCTTTGCTTCTTGCAATTGACGCTTCTTCCAGAGTTGATTTCTCAGGCTCATCTCCTTTTGTAGGCAGCGCATCAGTTATTAATATCAGGTGCTTTGTTATTTTTTCGCTTGGAAACAATTCAATTGCTTTCTGCAGCGTTGAAACAATGTCTGTTTCTTTTGACGCCCTTATCTTTGTTATTTCCTTAAGCAGCCTTGTGAAATCAGATGTAGGTTCTATAAACTCTTTTACCTCTGCTCCGAACACAATCAATCCAACTTTGTCCTTTTCATTTATTGCCTTGTAGGCAAGCGCAATTCCAGCCTTTTTGCAGGCATCAATTTTCCTGCCCTTCATCGAGCCAGATGCGTCAAGCGCGTAAATAATATAAGTCTGTCCTTTGCTTTGCTTTTCATAAACCTGCAGGTCCTTGTTATTAAAATAATTATGGCCTCTTCTTATTGCAAGCTTGATGGATTTTTTCATGGCAATGTCCCTGTACCTGTCGCCTTTTTTATACAGCCTGGAATTTTCCTTCTCGCCATAAATAAATGCCTTTTTGCTTATTTTCTCCCCAACAATTCCTTTTGGCACTATCTTGTCCAATTCCTCAAAATACATAACAAGAGATGCTAATTCGATTCCTTTTTCTGACAAAGAATTGTCTTTCAGCAAAAATCCTTCTTCCTTAAGCTCTTCTATCTTCTCCTGTATTTTTTCCTTCAGTTCTTTCTGGAATTCAGGAATCCCAATGTTCTTCTTTACGTAATCAGGCTCGTACCCAGAAACAAGCCTTATAATTGACTCGCCGTAGATGTGCTTCGCAATTGTATAGTTTTTGACAAGCTGCTCAAACATGATATCAGGAGAAAAAGACGACATGCCCTGGCTTATGGCATCGCTTATCAGTTTGCCGCTGTCTATGACTTTCTTGTCGTTTTCAAGAACAGAATGCATGAACTTGTCTTCAAGCTGCTGGAATGTTAATTTCCCGGTTAATTCTTCTGCTTTGGAGAATTCCTTTACTTCAACTTTTTCGCTACCGTAAATCACCAGCTTCTTGCTCTGTTTCCAAATGGTTCTGCCATTTAACTGCTTCTATATTTTTGTGGAACTGCTCTTTGATATAGTCTTCAATGCTTTCCAAATATCTCACGCTTGGCTTTAGCCTTATCCTGTGGCTTAAAACAGAGACAAGCACCTCTTTTATGTCCTCAAACTGGACATTTTTTCTTCCGTTAAGCAGGGCATTTGACTGCGATCTTTCATACAACCCAATTGAAGCCCTTACGCTTGGCTTTTTCTCAAGCTTTTCGTCGCTCCTGAGCAGCCTTATAAAATAAACTATCAAGTTTAAAAGTTCCTCGCTTATATTCGCTGTTTTTTTGCCTTTTGCAGCGACAATTTTCTTCTCAACACCTGTGCTTTCCGGATAATCCATATAGATAATGTCAAACCTGTCCAGCAGAACATCGCTTAATTTTTCTGTTGATGTGTCTTCTGGATTCATTGTTCCTATAAAGATGAGGTTTACGTCAAAATCCACATCATAAGAGCCAATTGTTGCTTTTTTCTCTTCAAGAACCTGCAGCAATGCATTCTGCAGCTTTTCAGGGCATCTGTTAAGCTCGTCAAAAAACAAAATTCCATTGTTGGCTCTGAATATCTTGCCTGGAGTGAAGGCTTCCAAGCTTAAAGGCCCGAATTTTAAGGCTTTTATCGGGTCTATGTCGCCTAGCAAGTCCTCAACAGTCAGATCTGGCGAGCCTTGGATTCTCACGAAGCGCTTTGAGCCTTCAAGCTTTGCTGTTTTATGTTTTTTTGATTGCCTGCAAGAAGGACATACTGGTGCATTTGGTGTGCAGTGATAACTGCAACCTTCGACAACATCAATATCCGGCAGCAGCTTTGCTATGTTTTTTGCCAAAGTTGTCTTGCCAATTCCGGGAGCGCCTACTATTATTATGTGCCTGTTCATCAGCAAGGCTGACTTAACCCCCTGCTTTGCGCTTTCCTGCCCAAGAATGTCTGTGAAAGAATCTTTGCTTTTGAGGAATATTTCCTTTAGTTGTTCGGATAGCATTTTGAAGTGTATAGGCTTTAAAGAGAAGGTAGAATTGTTTATAAAAGTTTTGAAATCCAAAGTATTTCAAAGCCCAAAAAAATTGAAAAATTTTCGCTGGTATTGCTAAACAAATCTTACCGCCCACACAGCAACTCCGGCAACAAATGGAACAATTAAATTGTCGTCAACCTGCTGTGTTCCCAGTTTA
This sequence comes from Candidatus Woesearchaeota archaeon, assembly GCA_016185815.1. GTDB lineage: Archaea > Nanobdellota > Nanobdellia > Woesearchaeales > GW2011-AR4. Next base: position 20,707 of record JACPMT010000006.1, on the reverse strand, counting down.
ATCTCAATCGCTTCAACAATCATGGCAGCTAAGGACGCAAACAATGCCTCCCACCAGGGCAGGAACACAAAAGCCCCTATGAACCCAAATATTAAGCCAGCGATAGTGCCTTCAATGAACTTTGTCTTTGACAATGGATTCTTTATTTTTCCAAAATGCAGCCCATACAGATGGCTTACAGAGTCACCTAATGCCAAAACCATGATGGAAGCCATTGCTATATCTTTAGGGAACACCAGCAAAGCAATATAAGTGCCTATAAAATAAAAGATAATTCCTTTGCCTGGGAATTTCTTGATATCTTCCCTGCGCTCAAATATTTGTAGCATCTGGCTTATTATGGGAATCTTTGTTTTTTTGCTTAAATAAGAAAGGATAAGCCCTGCAATGATTACTGCCAATATTCTGTTCTTGTCAATAAAATCGTAAACCAGTAATGCTGCAATTCCCATGCCCAAAAAGATATGGAAAAGCTGCCTGTTCCATTCGAATTTATTTATTTTAGCCATAGCTTTTTCTTTTCATATAATTTCAGCAAATAACCCCCGATAAAATATCCTGCAAAAGCTCCAAAAACAACATCGCTTAGGAAGTGAAATCCAAAGTAAATTCTGCTGAATGCAACCAAAAAGGCAAATGCAACCCAAAAAGTTTTTTGTTTCGGCAAATATTTCATAAGCAGTGGCAATAACGAGAATGCAACCATGGCGTGCATGCTTGGGAATGAGTAGTTAATCATGCTGGTAAATGGGTAAGTTAACGCCTCTATAGGCCTTTGCCTTAAAACAATTAATTTGATTATAAAAGCCGCAATAACCGAAACAAGAAAAGCCAGCCACAGCAAATAAATGATCTTCCTGTTTTTTTTGCAAAAAATAATGGATGGAAGGAGCAGCATTATTACCATTACAACCCCGAAGTTGGTGGCAACGCCAAGAATATCATCTAAAAATGCGAATTTTGCATCCTTAAAGAACAAGCTTACCTGTTGGTCAAAACTATAGGATACAAGAAAAAGCAGAATTCCGATTATTAATGCCAGGATATTATTTGCCTTTCTCATTTCTCCTCTTATGGTGCTTCCATACAAAATATGCCAGAAACAGCGCAACAGCAATTGCAAATACTATATCCAATTCTCTTGAGTATTGGTGGATTTTATCCCAGTGCTCGCCGAGCTTAAAGCCAGCATACAATAATATAAAATTCCATATCGCAGCGCCGGCAAAAGTATAAACCAGGAATTTTCGCATGCGCATTTTCGCCATTCCTGCAGGTATTGAAATCAGGTGCCTTACAACAGGCACAAACCTGCTGATGAAAATTGTTTTTTCCCCTTGATTCCTGAACCATTTTTCAGTCCACTCAAGATGCTCTTCTTCAAGCAGGAGGTATTTCCCGAATTTCAATGCAAAAGGCCTGCCAAGGTATGCTCCCATGTAATAGGACATTAAAGAGCCGAAAACAGAGCCCAAGCCGCTGACCAAAACCGCAATCCAGAAATCAAAGCGTCCTTGCAGGACCAAGTAGCCTGCAAACGGCATCACGACTTCGCTCGGTACAGGAGCCACCATGCTCTCAAGCGCCATCAAAACAAAAAGCCCGAAATAGCCACCTATAGACATGCCAAGAACTGTGTATTCGACAATTTTTTCGACAATCATTTGGAGTCGTGCTCTACAATTTTATTTGAAATTTTCTTATTTGGCCAGATTTTGCAGTTTTTGATGATTGAATTCATTATTTTTGAATTATCCGCTATAATGGAATTATATATTTTGCCGTCAATGTAAGTTCTCTCCCCTACGACGGAATTTTTAATGACAGAATTTTTTTCAATGACGGATTTATCCATTATAATTGAATCTTCAACATTGCCTTTTATAGCACAGTTGTTTCCAACGCTGGAATTTTTGACATTTCCGTATATTTTAGAATTTTTGCCGCTAACACTCTTATTTCTTCTTAGCGCTTTATCAGCTTTTAGCAAGTCAATAGCATAAACAATAGGCAGCCATTGCCGCGCCGTAACGCACATTATTTTTTGCTTTTTAGCCAATGATTTGACTGCGTCAGGCATCTCAAATTCATTTCTTTTTGATTTCTTGATTTTTTTGATATGCTTGAATATCTTTTTGTCTAATGAATAAAATGCCGTGCTTATCAAGTTTGAAACGAATTTTCTTGGTTTTTCAATAAAATCCGCAAGAATCCCATTCCTCTCAACGATTACCCCGAAGTTTTGCGGATTTTTTGCCTTTGTTGTTAATATTGAGTACCTGTGCTTGATGCAATTCTTAATGTCTTCCTTTGAATAGAGGTCATCGCCCATAAGCAAGACAAATCTGTCTTTAATGTATGGTTCCGCTAAAGAAACTGCATGCGCTGTCCCAAGCTGCCGCTTTTGCACAACATATTTGATTTTTAAATTTTGGTACCTGTTGCCGATATATTTTTTAATCATGTCTTTTTTGTAACCAACAACAAGAATAACCTCATCTACAGCATTATTCAAATTGTCTAGATTATGCTCCAGCAAAGTCTTGTTTGCAATTTTAAGCAAAGGCTTCGGCCTTGTAAGAGTCAATGGATATGTTCTTGTAGATTTTCCAGCCGCGAGTATTACTGCCTGCATTTTAGAGAATTTCGATTTTTATTGATTTGCATCTTTCCGTTACAAACCGCTCTTTGACAAGATTCCTTAATAATTCCTGCTTGCATTTTAGAGAATTTCTATTTTGATTGATTTGGCTCTTTCTTTTACAAATTGGCTTTTTACAAGATTTTTAAATAAATCGAGAGGCTTTGTGCAATCTCGTTGCTCCAATGCGTATATTTTATTGTTCTTGACGAATGTTTTTTTATGCATTCTTTTGAAATTTTCAGCATGCTGTCTTATTTTAATAGGGGGTCCTTCAATTTTAATGAATTTTGACAGTGGCTTTTTGTCAAACAAAAAATAGAATATTGCATTATTTCTTTTATCCCACTCCCAGTCAGTTTTTTTTGTTCTAAATCCCTGCTTTTGTAATTTTTCGTTTAGAAATTCATAAATTTTCAGTAACTTGACTCCGACAACATCTGTTTTTCCGCTTAACGGGCTTGCTTGGATGATTATTAATTCCGCATTGTTCGTTTTTTCTTTTAAAAATAATGATTTTAGGTTTTTTCTGGCAAAAGATTCCTTTGATGGATTTTTCAGGAACTCTTTTGTAGCATTTTTAAAATGCTCAAATTTTTCGGTGCCCAATGCTGCTGCCGCATTCCTGTCTTTCTGCACAGGGTCTATGACTATCAACGGCGACACAAGCTTGGAGGTGTTGACTAGTTTAAATACATCTTTTCCTTTGTAGTACTTCTGCGCGTCAACAACAACCTTATCCTCCCATTTTGTTGCATTCCTTATTAAATTCAGAAAAGAGCCATAGTAAGCAGTAAGGATTTCACATGTATAGCCTGAAAATCCCCTTATATAGCTTTCCGCGCCGTAGACATTTTGAGCCTGGCAGAACTGCTTTGTAAGTTTCATCTCGTTAACGAGCTTTTTGTGTTTTAGGACCCATCTCGAGTGCAAAGGGCTTACATCCGTTATGTTCTTTGCCTGCTCTGCCTTCTGGATTTTCAGGATTGGCACTATTTCAAATGTGAATTTGTTTTGCTTGATTTGGAAATAATCCCTGGAGCCGTGCAGCCTAATGGCATTGCTGAATTTTTTCCTTAATATCTTTTCCAGAATATCCGGCAACTTGTCGCTTTTGTCCTTGAATTTCCTGTAATCGAATAAGACAAAAATGTCAGCGTCAAAGGTCTTTAGCCAGGTGCCTTTTGCGCCTGAGCCTCCAAAAATTGCCTTGATGTTTTTTTGGCTGATTTTTTTAATTATAAAGTCTAGTTTTTCAAATATCTCTTTCTCATAATTTTTATCAGGCTGTATTTCCTTAAGCGCTTCATCAAGTATTTGCTTGATTTTCATGGGTAGAAACAACTTCAATTGCTATAAAAAAGTTTGTTTTTTAGTGGTTATTATTCTCTCTCGCCACTTTGACAGCGCTCACAACCTTGTCATTTGCTTCCAGTTTCATTATAGTAACTCCTTGCGTATTTCTTCCAATTACAGAAATATCTGTTGCAGGCACCCTTATTATGATGCCATTCTTGCTTATGAAAATAATGTCGTCATTTTCTGCCACAGGGCATATGGAAACAACTTTGCCATTGCGTTCGCTGCATTGTATGTTAATAACCCCTGAGCCTCCCCTGTTGATGAGCCTGTACTCTGCAATCGGGGTTCTTTTGCCATAGCCGTTTTCCGTTACGCTAAGCAGCGTCTTTTCATCTGACGCAACAACCATGCCTATGACCTCGTCGTTGTCTTTTAGGCTTATTCCTCTGACCCCCTGGGCAGATCTCCCTGTTGGCCTTACATTCCGCTCTTCAAACCTTACAGCATTTCCATTCTTGGTCGCCAGAATAATCTGCTGGTTTCCGTCTGTCAATTCAACATTAATCAATTCGTCATTCTGCTCAAGCTTGATTGCGACAATTCCATGTTTTCTGGGATTGCTGTAAGCCATGAGCCCTGTTTTCTTGACTGTTCCTTTTTTTGTTGACATTATGAGATAATGCGTATTGTCAAAATTCCTTACAGGCACAAATGCTGTGACAATTTCATCATTCTGCAGTTCAAGAAGATTCACAATGGCCTTGCCCCTTGCCTGCCTGCTGGCTTCAGGCAGGTTATAGACCTTAATCCAGTGCACTTTTCCCTTGTTTGTAAAGAAAAGAATGTAGGAATGCATGCTTGCAACAAAGATGTCCTTTACAATGTCCTCGTCTTTTGTTGTTGTCGCTATTACCCCTTTGCCTCCCCTATGCTGAAGCTTGTATGTCTGCAGCGGCAGCCTCTTGATGTAGCCGGAGTTAGTTATGGTTATGGCCATCTCAGCAGACTCTTTTTTTATTATGTCCAGTATTTTCTGGGGATTTGACAGGATAGACTTTAACTCCTCAATCAATTTCAGCAAATCAGAATGCTCCTGCCTTATTTTCTCCTGTTCCAGCGATGTCAGCCTTTGCAGCCTCATCTCAAGGATTGCGACAGCCTGCTCGTTTGTCAGGTTAAAATTTAATGTTAATGCCTGCTTTGCGGTTTCCACTGATTTGCTGTCCTTGATCAGCTTAATGACGTTATTTATGTTTGTTAACGCCACTATCAGCCCTTCAAGAATGTGCGCTCTTGTCTGCGCCTTGTTTAAGCCAAACAAAGTCCTTTTTCTTACAACGTCCTTCCTGTGCTCTATGTAATAATGGATCAGCTGCCTGATATTCAGGACTTTTGGCTCGTTGTTGACAAGGGCAAGCATTATAATGCCGAATGTCGCCTGCATTCTTGTGTGCTGGAATAACTGGTTAAGCACAATATTGGCATCGGCGTCTTTCTTAAGCTCTATAATAACCCTTATGCCGTGCCTGTCGCTTTCGTCCCTTAAGTCAGAAATGCCGATGATCCTCTTGTCGCTTACAAGGCCTGCTATCTCCTCCAGAAGCTCTGATTTATTAACCATAAATGGTATTTCATGAACAACAATTGCAGACTTGTTTTTGCTTTGCTCGATGCTTGTTTTCGCCCTTACAAGGATTTTGCCCCTTCCGGTTGAGTATGCCTCCTTGATTCCGTTTCTGCCGCAGATGAACGCTCCTGTCGGGAAATCCGGCCCTTTGATAATCCGCATTATTTCTTCTATGCTCAAATCAGGATTGTCTATCTGGCTGATTACAGCGTCAATTACCTCTCCAATGTTATGCGGCGGAATATTTGTTGCCATTCCGACTGCAATCCCGGAGCTTCCGTTAATCAGTAAATTTGGCAATTTTGAAGGCAGCACAATCGGCTCTGTTGCGCTGTTGTCAAAATTTGGGATGAAACGCACAGTTCTTTTGTCAATGTCCTCAAGCATCTCTTCTGCGAGCTTTGTTAAGCGGCATTCTGTATACCTCATTGCAGCCGGAGGATCTCCGTCAATAGAGCCGAAATTGCCTTGTCCGTCGACTAAAGGGTATCTCATTGAGAAATCCTGGGCTAATCGAACGAGAGTGTCGTAAATTGCGGCATCAGAATGGGGATGAAAACGAGCCATGCAATTTCCAACTACATTAGCGGCTTTTTTGAAAGGCTTGTCATGAGTCAGCCCAATCTCCCACATTGTATAAAGAACACGCCTGTGAACTGGTTTAAGACCATCTCTCACATCTGGAAGCGCTCTGCCTACTATCACTGACATAGAATAATCAAGGTAAGCCTGTTTCATCTCATCCTGGATGATTCTTGGCACTATTCTTGTGCCTAATTTTTGCCCTGTTTCTTCTGTCATTTTTTAAAGAATTTGGATGCCAATTTATCGTCTATAAAATGGTATGTTTTACGCTTTATAAGGGTTATGTTTTTATATTATTTTCAATATAGAAATTTACTATATGGAAAAGATATGATTATTTACACTATATTTTCTTAATAATTGTTTTATTAACAGAAAAAACTCTCCCGCAATAAACACATTTTTTCTTATTGCCCATTGAATGAATATCTTTGCTTTGATATTTCATTTTATTTTTGCATTTAGGGCATTGAAGAAGGAACATTTTTGGTTTAGGTTTTTTTGATTTTATTGATTTTTTATGTTTTTTGTTTGATGGTTGATAGTTATTGGGTTTTCGTTAAAGTTGTCCTTCAGTTTATTCTTTCAGTTCTTCCTGCCCTTAACATTAGGGTATTTCAAAAATTGAAAATTATTTTTCAAAAATCAAACTTCCTTATCCTCTTCTTTATTTTCCTTGCTTTCCTGCTTTACGCCCATTATTTTCTGCACTTTTTCATCAACCACCTTTTCCATTTCAGGAGTAAGCTTTATGCCTTCGCTTTTCCTTTTTTGTTTTTTAATTTGTTGTTTTTCAATTTTTTCTTGTTCAAAAATTTGTTTTGTTTCTTGAATTTGCATTGTTTGTTCTTTTTTTGTTTTTGGTTTTTCTTCTTCCTCAACAATTTCCATTTCACCGATCTTTTCCCTTTCAATGATAAGATTTCCTTCCTTCTGGAATTCTTCAGAGACAATCTCTTTCGGCTTTGATTCATAAGCCTGCAAGGGGACTTCAAATTCCTCTTCAGATTCGTCCAAAGCTTCTATCTCCTTCTTTATTTTCTCGTCCTCTTTTTTCAGGTCTTCTGCCTTTTGGCGCTGCTCTTTCTTTATTTTGTCAACTTCTTCCTCTTTGTCCTTGATGGCTTTTGCTATGCTGTCAAAGTCCCTGAACTGCTCTTTTAGCTTTTCCTCCGTTAATTCAAAATACCTGAAGAATTTGTCTGTTAGTTTGATTAAGTTGGTCCTTCCGTGCTTCTGCCTTGATATGTAGCCTGACTTTTCCAGCTCAGCGAGATGGTCATAGGCTTTATTTGTCCTTATCTTTATCAAGTCCGACTGCAGGATTGGGTACTTGAAAGCTATGACAGAGAGCGTTTCAAGCACGCTCTTTGTAAGCTCCGTCTCTGTCACGATCTTCCTTATTATCGGGATAAAATGATCCCGGACAGCAAACTTCCAGAATTCCCCTTCTTCAACCAGCATGAGCGATGACTGCTTTTCATCATACTCTTTTTGCAGCTCTTTGAGCGCTGCAACAACATCCTCTTTTCCTGAGCGGCATAATTTGCTTATGTCATCCAGGCTTATCCTGTTGCCTGTGGAAAAAAGCACTGCTTCCACCTTGCTTTTTACGCTGGGCTTTTTTAGCTCTGCCATCATGCTAAAGTATACATATCATCTTCTTTTTTAATTTTGTTTTCCTTGATCAGCTTTTCAACGAAGGTTTCAAGCTCTTTTTTGTCAACCCCTGTTATTTGGGAAAGCTGCTGCAGATTAAGCTTGCTTACTTTCAGGCAGATGAGCACCGCATTATGCAGTGTAGCATTCATGTTGTGCCTCAAAAAGTCGTTCTCAGCCTTCAACTGCTTTACAATCATGTCAACGCTGTGCAGCCTTGCCTGCAAATCGTTCAGGAAATTTGAAAGCTCGGGATTTGTCATTACAAAATGCTCCGGTTTTACAACCTCAAGGGAGGAAGGCATGTACTCAAAGCAAAATGAGATTAGTTTTTTTGTTCCTTTTATCACTAAATCCAGTTCAACAAATTTGCTCCACAACGGGCCCTGCTCTTTTGCCTCGGAATAATCTTCATCCAGGATTACAAGCTCGGAATCCTCCTTGATATGCTCTATATACTCCTTTACAGCATTTTCAACATGCTCCTTTGGCTTGCCCAGCACTTCTATAATGGTCCTGCACCTTATATGCGCATGCTCTCCTTGTTTTTCAGCCTCTGTCATAAGATTTCAGGATGTATATTTGTTTATAAAGGTTTTCAACCAGCCTAAGCTTGGATTATCTCTTCCATATTAGTATTATGTTCAGCAAAATCGACAATGTCAGGAGAAAAACCATGATTAACCCTTTCGCTTTGTCATTGCTTGATTCATAGGCTATTTCAGGCGCTTGTGCTGTGTTTGCTGTCATTGGCTGCTGCTGGATTTTTTGGGTGTTTTTATTCGCCAGCTGGATGGTATTCTCTGTTTCTTCATCAGCTGGTTTTGCAGCGGTTTTTGCTGTTTTAAGTGTGATTTGCTCTTTTTCAACATTGCTTGCCAATGTGTTTACAGCCTCTTCGGCATCTTCGGTTTTGGCTTTCTTGTTTATTGCCTCCTGTGTTGCGCCTTTTATTTTGATTTCCTTGGTGTCTGCATTGTTGCCTTTATTTGTGTCGTCGCATTCAACATTTATCTCGGCTGTTATTTTATATTCGCCTGGCTTCAGGTTGGGAGTGTACTCGCTGGAGGTTTTCTGCTTTGAGATTGACTGCGAAGTCCATGGCTTGTAATTTTTAGCAGTCTTGCCGCTTGAATCCTCTATTTCAGCTATCCCTGTTATGTTGGTGGACTTGCCTTCTATCTTTGTGGCCCTCATCCTCCACTTGAAGTCATCTTTTTCAAATTCTTCAGCATCAACAAGGATTTCAACCTTGTAATCGCATGAAGGCTGCTGCGCAAAAGAGGCGCGGGCTAATAGCATGGTAAGAATGATAGCAAGAACCAGTTTTCCCGTTTGATTTCTCTGCATTTCGATGTCATTTATGCCTTGTGCAATTGTGTTTATATTCTTTACTATTTATTAATGCTAACAAAAGTTTTAATAAAAACCGCCTTGTATATCACACAGGGTGCATCATAGTGGGGTTTTTAAAGTTCTTAAAGCGGGAGAAAAAGGACACTTTGGACGAATTGGACCTGCCTCCTGCGCCTCCTGTACTGGAGGGCTTTGAGGGGGATATGCCGGAGCTGCCTGACTTCCCTGATTTTGGCGACGAGAAGATTTCCGCTCCAAAAGAGGAAATGCCTGATTTTAATTTTCCTGAAGAAGAGCAGAATGCTCCAGAAAGCAAAGAGGATGCTATGCCGGAATTTCCGGGCTTTCCTGAACAGGAAGAAAATCCAATGCCTCCTATCAAGCCTATAAAAGCTTCTTTTGCAGTTCCTGAAACAATGCCATCAATGCCTGAGCAGGAGGGCATTGCTGAAGAGCAGCCTGCTGAAAAAGAGCAGGCAATTCCACCAGACGCTTATCCTAAAATTGCCGGAAGGCTTTTCAGCCATGAAAAAATGGTTCTGAGGGAAAGGCCAAGCGCAAAAACAATTTATGTGAGTGTTGACAATTTTAAGGCGACGCTCGGGAGCATCAGCATGGTCAGAAGCGATTTAAGGAAATCTGAGGAATCATTGGTGAAACTGGAGAGCATAAAGAACGCAAAAGACAAGTCATTCGACAGAATGAAAAGCTCGCTTGATGACCTGCAGAGAAAGCTTATTTTTGTTGATAAAACTTTATTCAAGGATGAGGGTGAGTAAAAATGAGAGAGCAAAAAAGCGGCATGCCTGTTTTCGTGAAGGTTGACGAGTACAAGGAGATTTTGGATGTCTTGGAGATGATAAAGGGCAAGATAAAGGAGATAAGGGCCACATTGGGAGACATAAACGCCTTGAGAAATGAGGAGGACGCGGAGCTTGCAATGTGGAACAATACAGTAAGCGAGATAGAGAAGAAGGTGGACGGCATCGACAGGATAATGTTCGAGCCAGAGCAGACATGGTAAGGATGAAAGAGCAGAGCAGCGAGCTTTTTTTCGTGCAGGTCAAAAAACCCAATGAAGTGAGAAGGGATATTCTTGAGACATTAAGGGAGATAGTTGAAACTCTGCACAGGTTTGAGAAATTCAGGCGCATAAGGCACGAAAAGCTTGAAAAAATACACCATCTTGGCGTGCTTGTCAAGCAGGCAAACAAGATGCTTGGAAACTTAAGGCTTAAGCTGCCTCAGACAAATCTGAGAGCAACTGTCGCAAGAGCGCCATCACCTCCTAAAGTGCATCACAAGAAAAAGAAAAAAATAAAAGCTGCTGGGGAAAAACAGCAAAAAGTTCCTAAAAAGGAGCTTACAGAGGTTGACAGGCTGGAGGCTGAATTGAGCGCAATTGAAAGCAAATTAAAGATGTTGACTTAATTGATATTTTGGTTTTCTTTATTAATTTAATACGTTGCTTCACAACAACATTTAGCGCTCGATGTCGCTGTTTTGCCACATCGCGACATCTCGCCATACATTCAAAGCGGTTTACTTTTATCGCAATATACATCCAAAAGTCGCTCTCGTGTTTTTGAATTTTTTATCATTTTTTATTGATTTTAGTTTATTGCAATTTTATCTTGTCAGCAAAGCTTTTTAAAGTAAATTCTCACACTAAACCATATGCGGGGATGCCGGAGCGGCCAAACGGGGTAGACTCAAGCGGAGTGCCAAATCGGTTCTGTGAAGCAAACTCCTAAGTCATCTACTGGCTTAGTGCCTACGGGGGTTCGAATCCTTCTCCCCGCATTATTACCAAACTTTTTTAAATAATTGTCTTATTTCTTAAGAACAATGGTTGAAATCTGCACTATTGGCGGCTATAATGAAGTTGGCAAAAACTCAACAGCTGTAAAAATTGACAACGAAGTTTACATTCTTGACCTAGGGATTCATCTTGAGAATTATGTTAAGTACACGCAAGACGAAGATTTGGTTGATATCAGCCCGAATGAGCTGATGAAGGTGGGGGCTGTTCCTGACATTTCTGCAATTGATGTATGGAAACAAAAAGTAAAGATGATCCTGCCAACCCATGCCCATCTTGACCACTTGGGCGCAATTCCGTATCTTGCAAACAATTTCAAGGCTCCTGTAATGTGCACTCCGTTCACATCAGAAGTGCTGAAGGGCATTTTAACAGAAGACAAGATTAAGTTAAACAATAAAATAAGAAGCATGTCGGCGAATTCATCATTCCAAGCTTCAAATAATGTAAAAATCGAGTTTGTGCACATGACTCATTCAACTCCGCATACTGTGATGATTGCCCTGCACACAAAAGAAGGCATCATTCTTTATGCGAATGACTTCAAGTTCGACTTGTTTCCAACGCTAGGCAAAAAGCCCAACTTTAAAAGACTGGAGGAATTGGGAAAGCAGAAAGTCCTTGCATTGATATGCGACTCAACCTACGCTGCTGACGCAAGGAAAATGCCGTCTGAGTCGATAGCGAAGGAGATGCTGAGGGAAGTCATGCTTGGCATTGACTCAAAAAACAAGCATGTGGTTGTAACAACATTTTCATCCCATATCGCAAGATTAAATTCAATAGTCGAGTTCAGCCGGAAAATGAACAGGAAAATTGTTTTCATGGGCCGTTCAATGGCTAAATATGTAAGGGCAGCAGAGGCAACCGGCATTGCAAAGTTCACGAATAATGTTGAGGTTTTAAAGTTCAGCGGCCAGATAAAAAGGAAGCTGAAAAAGATTGCAAAAGACAGGGGCAAATATTTGATGGTTGTCACAGGCCACCAAGGAGAGCCAAAGTCAACTCTTGCAAAGATGATGAACGGTGAATTGAAATTCAGGTTCTTCCCGGAAGACCATATCATTTTTTCCTGCAAGACAATCCCAACACCGACAAACATAGCAAACAGGCAGAGGCTTGAAGAAGACTTGAGAAGATTTAATGTAAGAATCTTCAAGGACATACACCAAAGCGGGCATGCAGCAAGAGAAGATTTAAGAGACTTGATAAATTTGGTTAAGCCGCAGCATATAATTCCGGCCCATGGCGAATTGAGAATGACCAGCGCACTGGCTGACTTGGCAGTTGAAATGGGCTACAAAAAAGACCAGAATGTTCATGTCATGGGCAATGGGGAAAAGCTTAGACTATAAAACCAAAAATCTTTTAAATAGCGCAAGATAACTTCTTTGTGGGGGTAAATTTAAAATGAGACTTACTTTAGCAGAGCCTAGCTATCTAAAAGAAAGCATATCAATAATTTCTGACTTAGTTAATGAAGCAAGGTTTAAGATAACGCCAAATGCCATAGAATTAGTTGCAATGGACCCTGCAAATGTTGCAATGGTTGTTTTCAAGCTTTTAAGCAGCTGCTTTACAGAGTATGATGTAAAAAAAGACACTGAAATCGCAATTAATCTTAGCAATTTAAAGCAGGTTTTGAGAAGGGCATCTCCAAGAGACATGCTTACCCTTGAGCTTGATGATGACAACAGGCTGAAAATACAATTGGAAAGCGCAACAACAAGGACATTTAACCTGCCGATTATTGAGCTGGAAGAAAAAGACCAGAAAGTGCCTGACTTGAAGTTTCCGGTCACCATAAAAACCTCGTCAAGCATATTAAACGAGGCAGTTGCTGATGTAGATGTTGTTGGGGAGAGCGTTGCATTCATCGCAGAGCCGAAAAAATTCACTTTGCATGCAGAAGGCGACTTAAACCAGGCAAAGATTGAGATTAGGGAAGACGAAACAACAAAGGTAAGCACAAGCAGCGATGAGAAGGTAAAGTCAAAGTACAGCATAGAGTACTTGAAGAAGATGATAAACGGCTCAAAGCTCAGCGACGATGTCGTCATCCAGTTCAGCAAGGATTATCCATTAAAGCTCGAGTACAGGGCAATTGACAAGGTGATGCTTTCTTTTATATTGGCTCCAAGAGTGGAGAACGATTAAATTTGTTTTTAGGTTATTTTTTTGGCTAAATTGATGGTTACAATATCCAAGTGATTGAAAAATGAGTATTGATGATTTAACGGATAGCGATTTTTGGAATGCATATACCGATCCAAAGCTTGGTAAATTGTTCGAGCCGTATTTACTTCAGGATAATGCACATCCTAGCCAAAAAGGTCAGCCTGGTTACAACTCAAACAACAGACAGTGGTATGCTGAAGCAAAAAAAGACCCTAAAATAATCGAAACTATTAAAAATTTGAAAGCAGAAAAAGTTGCTGCTCTTAAACAACAATCTAAAACTTCCTCTTCAGGCGGTTTATTTAATTTAACACAACGGCAATCGGTTGTAGGCCTAGCTGCTATTTTGGCAGGCGTTGCATTGTTAGCAGGCATGCCTTATTTGCCTCCTCCGTTATACTAACCGTTAATTTTATATATAACAATTCTGAAGATTTCATTATGAAAAATAAACTGCATTCTTTCCTATTGGACTGGACAATTAATTTCATTAAAAACAAGGACATTATCTCCAAAAAAATAGAGAAGGTTGAAAATGGAAAAGACGGCTTTGACTTGTATGTCAAGTACAAGGACAGGGAGCAGTATTTCATAATTGTTGCAAATATTGCTGACATTGACTCAATTATCCAAAGAATAGACAATAGCCATTATTTCAGCATTGTGACCTTAAATTCAAAAGAGAACTTTGATATTATAATAAAAAACTGGGATAGGCTCATTAATTTCAAGTTCCTTAACATAATCTTTGTCAATCCATTTTCAGAAATGGACAAGAAGTGGATTGTTTTCCCGTACACCCACCAGAAAATCAGTGATGAGTCTTCTTTAAAAACAGGCCTTAAGGCAATGTTTCAGATGGTCGAGCCAATTGAAGAGCAGCAGTTAATTACAAGGATTACAGGCTAAAAAGGATTATCTGCCCTGCAAACCCGGAGAATATTGGTATCAGCAGATTGTCGTCAAGCTCGTCAACTAATGTTTCCACAATAGTGGCAACAATTGCCATTCCCAGAATAACATATATGCTGTCAAGTATTATAAAGCCTACAATTAGGTTTGTTCCAAGCTCTGCCAGAAATCCCGCCCATGTCTTGTTCCTGTAAATCAGTGTTGAGCCGTATCTTTTTCCTACCAATGCAGCCACCATATCGCCAAAAGTTGTCATAAGCAGGGCTGCTAAAGCAATCTTGTAGTCAAACACCGCAAGCGAGATGATTGTTGCTGACAGGAAATAGATGACCCCGTACATCCTGTTTTGCTCTTTTGACCTTATAAATTGCGAAAAGAAAGGCATTCTCCACCCAAGCTCAAGCCTGAAATATTCCAGCACTAGGAAAAGGATAAGCAAAGCGACTAGGAAAAGCAAAGCGACTTGTTTTGCAAGAGTTGTAGTGTAGCCTGCGCTTATGAGGCTGTCTTGTATGACAAAGTAAGCTGCAAGCACTATAAGAATGGTAATGTGTATTATCTTCCTACCTATTTCATGAAACAAGCCCCATACCATAACTATAAACTATTTGGATTAGTATAAATAAGTTTCTAAATATATATTAACACTATCAAGTATGTAAGATAAACTTAAATAGCTAATCGTATAAGCAATGAGCATGGTCAAGGTAAAACGAGGATGGCACAACCCTTCAAAATATCTGGAAGCGCCCGAAGAAGGCAAATGCCCGCATTGCAATAAGCATGTAAAATCCTTAAAAGACCACATGCATGATAAGCATAAAATGGAAAAGCCTGTTAAGAAAAAATAGGCAGCAGTATTGCCGGATTATGCACACTTATTTTGTTTATTTCTTTATGCTTAAACAAATCTTAAGAATTTAAAGTACGGCTGCCGGGATTCGAACCCGGGTGTCAAGCTTGGGAAGCTCGAATCATAGCCACTAGATCACAGCCGTATTAAAACATGCAAAGGATAAAACACAATATTTAAATATTTACATCATAAAAAATTTTCTATTTAAAATGAAAGGTGAGAATATCGAGAGAAACACAGATGCCAAGATAAAATGCTACAAATGCGGCAATGAATATGCCATGAACATGATGCGCATGGATCCAAATGGCAGGAATCTTGCATGCAGGAATTGCCTTGAAAGAAAATCAATACAAAAAGGGCAGGTTAAAACAGAAATAAAACCACAGAAACAAGATCCAATGAAGGAGTATTTCTGCAAAGCCTGCAAGTATAATTTTTCAAGGGCAAAGCGCTTGGCTTTGACAACATGCCCCTACTGCAGCGCTTCGGGCTCTTTGATGGTCAAGGGCAGCACAGCAAAGATTATGGCAGATTCGTTTAAAATGAAGGGTGACTTTTAATGCAGGATGTAATGGTTCAGTGCAAGAAATGCGGCAATAGAGTGCCTTCCTCTTCCTTAAAGCTGGATATCGATGAAAGAATGGTGATATGCCCTGACTGCATAAAGAACAAAGGGATACACAAGGAAATAAAGGAGGAGGTGTTCCACAAGAAAGAGGAAAAGGCTGTTGAGGAGGAAAAAACAAGCAAAATTGCGCATAAGTGCACTTCCTGCGGCTACAAGTTCAGGATTGATTCGGAAACAAAAGTTCCAAGAAACTGCCCTTACTGCAATGCAAGGGTTATGGGATTTTAGTTGTTCTATACAATTACATTTTTATCAAAAAACAAAAAATATAAATAGATGTAATTGTACTTATTAAGCATGAAAGTTGTTAAGCATAGTGGTTATTATTATTTGGCGCATTCTTTTAGGTCAGGCGGCAAAGTAGTGCATAGAGAAAAATACCTTGGAAAAGGGCTTCCAAAAAACCTGAAAGAAATAAGAGAAGCATTTCTGCGCGAGTGCATGCAGAGCATATTCAAAAAATTAGATGCTATTAGGAAAAATTTCAGAATTGAATGGAAAAAATATCCAGAATCGATTAAGAAAGAGCTTCTTATTGACTTGTCAATCTCTTTTACCTATAATACTAATGCTATAGAAGGCTCGACTATAACACTGCACGAGACAGAAGATATAATAAAAAGGAAAATATCGCCAAACAAGCCTTTAAGAGATGTCCAAGAGACAATAAACCATTCTAAAACATTTTTCAAAGCTATTAATGAGAAATCAGAGCTTTCTTCCGATATGCTGCTTAGGTGGCACAAAGAGATATTTTCAGACACAAAGCAGGATATTGCAGGCAGGTTTCGAGATTACTTAGTGCGAGTTGGTAATTACAGAGCGCCAGACTGGCAAGAGGTCAATAAGCTGATGAAAGAGTTTTTTAAATGGCTCAACAAGAGAGAAAAGGCAGTTCATGCTGTGGGAGCTTGCAGCCAGAGCGCATTACAAGTTTGAGAAAATCCATCCTTTTGGAGACGGTAATGGCAGGATCGGAAGGTTGATTATCGCTTATGCATTAAGAAAAGGCAACTATCCTCTTCTGATAATTGAGCACAAGAAAAGGAAATCCTATTATCATGCGCTTTCAAAGTCTGAAAATGACTTTGTCAATTGGTTTATTAGAATGTATGTAAGTGCGTATAGGGAGTATTTGAAATAATAGGCAAAAATACCAAAAAATTGTCCTTATTGCAATGCAGTGGTTTTAAGTTTCTAAACCTAGTTCCGTCAGTGATTTTTTTATCTTGTTTAAACTATTTTCCATGATAGTCAAGGTATTATCAAGAACCAAGTCATAGTTAAAATTATTTTTATGCTTAAATAGATAAATTAAGCCTCTGTCAAACCAGCTTATTTGGGAATCTATATGATTCCAATTCCTATTTATTGAAAGTAATCTACTGGAGAGTTGAGATAAGATACGATAAATTTCATAAAGTTGCTCCCATTTTTTAAAAATTTCTTCAACATTTTCCTTTCCCTTCACCATATCTTTAAGTTCGTCAAATACTTTCCTCAAGCTTTTATAATTTTCAAGAAAATCTTTGCATAATCGGCTATAGTATTCTTTAGGATCTGGTGAAAGCCAACTTAATGGATTCCACCAACTCATTGCAATCACTAGTTTTTAATCCTCTTCCTTCGCTTCTTTGCCCTCTCCCCCCTCATAAGAAGGCACAGCAGCTCTGCTTATTATCAGTATGTCCCCTATTGACTTGACAAGCTGGTGCGGCACAATAACGCCTTTTGCAGAGCCAAGGACCTTATTGAGAAATGAGTTCTTTGTGGCTCTAACTCGCCATCCAAAAACCTTGTTTTGCGTCAATATGCTTTCTTCAACATCGCCAAAATACTCTCCGTTGTCGGTAAAAACCCTCATGTCATATGTCTCGCTTATCTTTTTCATCTTCAGCATTTTGATTCACCTTTTTGTATTTAATTTTATACTTAAACCAAGCCATTTTATCTACTGCCTAGTATTTAAATGTTTTGGAAAGCCTTATTAAAAACCGCTGTTTTCTTGCAACTCATGAAGTACAAAAATCTGGTATTTTTGGGCACCTCCCATATAGCAAGGCAAAGTCTTGGAGAGGTTAAAAAGCTCATAAAAGAAGAGAAGCCAGGCATCATAGCTTTAGAGCTTGACAAAAAGAGGCTGCATGCTTTGATGAGCAAAGCGCCGAGAAAAATAGATATAAGAAGCATAAGGCAAATTGGACTGAAGGGGTTTCTTTTTTCTCTTTTTGGAGCATGGGCAGAAAGAAAGCTTGGAAAGCTTGTCGGAGTTGCTCCCGGCTCTGAGATGAAGCAGGCAGTTAAAATTGCACAGAAAGAAAATATTAAAATAGCTTTGATAGACCAGGACATAGAGATTACATTAAAAAGATTGTCAAAATCTATTACGTGGAAAGAAAAGTTTAACTTCCTGACAGATTTGCTCAAGGCATTGTTTTCAAGAAAAAAAGAGGTCGAGTTTGACTTAAATACCGTTCCTGATAAAAACATAATCAGGAGATTAACAGGCAAGCTGAAAGAAAGGTATCCAAACTTTTACAGGGTTATTATTGAGGAAAGGAATGTTGCAATTGCCAATAATATAAAAAATTTGATGAATTCAAGCAATGACAAAAAGATTCTTGTCATTTTGGGGGCAGGCCATATCGATGAGGTTTTAGAATTGGTAAAAAGACCAAGGATCAGCTTTAGCTTTAGTGTTGGATAAACAATATTTGATGGAAATGGTAAATTTCCAGCAAATCCAAAAATTTTTTGATTTTCGATATATTTAAATATTGTATTTCCAATTTAAGGGTTATGGGCGATTTAGCTGACTTTTTTGACAAGATAAAGAGATACTATAAGTTCACTCCTCATGAGCTAAGAGGCTTGCTTATAGCAATTCTCGCAGTTGCATTCATAATTTCTTTTAAGGAATGGGGCACAACAAGCTTTGACTTGGCTGCAGGGCTCTATAATCTATTCAATGCAGTGTTGATTGTTGCCTTGTCCATACTTATTCATGACTTTGGCCAGAGAATATGGGGACTGGCAATTGGGTATAGGGTAGAGTTCAGGATGTGGACATTTGGCTTAATAGCTGCTTTGGTTATTGCATTCATAAGCAACGGCAGCTTATGGCTTATTGTGCCAAGCGGTTTTATGCTGCACCATATAGCAGGGCATCGCTTGGGATGGTTTAGGTATGACATAAATTATTTCGGCCAGGCAATGGTTGCTTTGGCAGGCCCGCTTTTTACCTTAATGCTGGTTATCCTGCTAAAAGTGCTGAATTCCCTCTTCCCAAATCCTTTAATACAAAAGGCAATCGTATTTAATGTTATTTACGCCATAACAAGCCTGTTGCCTATCCCGCCTTTGGACGGAAGCAAGATATACTTTGGAAGCAGGATGCTTTATGCGTTTGCATTGCCTGCAATTGCCGTCTCGACCATCATGATGACTGTCAACATACCATTGCTCTTCGCGCTGGTGCTTTCATTTTTAGTCGGAATCGTGTTATGGCTTACTTATTACATAAGCTTTGAAAGAAAGCTTTGGGCAGGACCAAAATAGAGGTTATTATGTTTGAGCTTTATAAGAACTGGTTTGAATTTTTCTTTTTGGCGCTTGTGGTAGTTGGAGTGCTTATCGCACTATCGGCGCCAAGCGCAATTATAAGCTACATTGTGATATTCCTGTCCGGGATTTTTGCAGGAAGATTGATTTACGAGAGAAAAAAAAGATGCAGTTCCCTTATTTTATGATTATTGCGGGATTTGCCATAGGCTACTTCATTGGGGTTTATTACGGAAGCAGGAAAATTGTGATTGCCTTGTTTGTGATAGGCGCCATATTGGGCTATAAGTTGTACGACAAGAAAATTTTAAAGGACACGAAATATTAGGCTGATTATTTTTGTTTTCCTTTTTAAAATTATTGAAAAAGTTTATAAATGGATTTAGATTTATTTTTTCAATGGGAAAAAGATATTTTTATGGATTAGGTATTTTAATGCTTGTATTAATATTTGCATGCACGCCTCAGCAGCCTGAGCAGCCAGTCTCAAATATGCCTGTGCCAGAAGCTGGAAATGAGAAGCTTGTTGAAAAAATAGCTGTTGAAGAGTCAAAACTGACAATTGTTTCTCCAAGTGATGGTGAGCTGATAAAAAGCTCTAAAGTGGCTGTGAGTGTTGGTGCAGAAAATTTTAATATTGTGCCTGTTGGAGAGCCTGTCAGGGAAAATGAGGGTCATTTCCATGTATGGCTGGACAGCGAGAAAAAACTTGGACCTCAAACATCCTTCACTTTTGAGAATGTTGTGTCAGGCAAACACTCAATAGTTGCAGAGCTTGTCAAGAGCGACCATTCCTCTTTAAGTCCTCGAGTAACTAAAACTATGACAATTAATGTTGAGTCAGATTATGTTCCTCCAAAAGTTGAACCTCAACAAGGCGTAGCAGAATTTACAGTTGAAGCTGATGACAATGGATTTTATCCAAATAAAATACAAGCAAAGATTAGTGACACAGTAAAGATAAACTTTAAGTTCAAAGACAACTCAATTTATTTTAAAAGGCCCCTTCCAGGATATAAATTATAAATTAAAAGGCGAGCAGCCAATAACACGGGAATTCACGATGAAAGATGAAACAAAAATAACGTCTTGGTGGCCTTCATCCGGAGTAAAAAAGGCAACTTTGACTGTTGAAGTTGAGAAGTAACTTATAGAATTCTTGTTAGTGAAGTAAGCAATAATTCGTGAGCCTTTGATGGCGAACGAACGAGGATTTATTTGTGAGTGTCGCCCCGATGCCTGTGATGGCATAAAGCGGGTGTAAGCCCCACATATTGTTTTAGGATTAGTTCGGCTTTTTCTTAAAGAATAGAAAGATTTATATAATCTAACATACTTTAATGACATAAGTTGATAGAATATGTTTAATGTATGTTACAAAGGATTAAAGCTAATCCCTTCAAAAAGCGCTGCAGGTGAGCTGTTAAATTATGGCTTAATGCTAGCAGATTGCGAAGAGATTTTAGAGAATGGTTATGAACCAAGAAAAAGAGGAAAAGATACAATAGAAAAGTGGATGGATTTTGGGGATAAAACCTACAATGTAGTTGTGGTAAAATCATATAATTATTTTTACA
>JACPMT010000033.1 GCA_016185815.1 Candidatus Woesearchaeota archaeon | reverse complement strand
ATTTGCTGTTGCAAAGGCAAAAGTGCCTTACCTAAAAGGCTTTCTTGCCTACAGGGAAGGACCTGCAATATCAGAGGCATACTCTAAGCTTGAAAACAAGCCTGATGTTGTGATTTTTGACGGGCATGGCATCTCGCATCCAAGAAGAATTGGAATGGCGTCCCATATGGGTGTATTGCTTGAGCAAGCCTCAATTGGAATTGCAAAACAGCTTCTTGCTGGAGAAGTGAAAGGCAACAAAGTTTATGCTGGCAAGGAAGCAAGAGCGGAATTAGTTGTTACACGGGAGCATTCAAAGCCAGTTTATGTCAGCCCCGGGCATAAAATAAGCCTGAAGACAAGCGTTGAAATTGTTGAAAAATGCATGAGGTTTCCTCACAAACTGCCTGAGCCTTTACATTTGGCACATAGGTATGCTAACGAAATAAGGGAAAAGGTTGCTAAAGGAGAATTGAAGGTTGAGGTTAAGGGATAATCTTATAATATATGGCGAGGCTCCGAATAATGGCAGAAATGAGGAGCCGAGCACTAAATTTGCGAAGCAAATTGAAAATTTTATAAAGTGATTAAATAAACTCATTCTTCGGGGCCCATGGTCTAGTGGCTAGGACATAACCTTCACAAATCATTGAAAAGGGTTAGGGCAGGAGTTCAATTCTCCTTGGGCCCATTATTTATCATGTTTTATTTTAAGATAAAGAAGGTACAAAATAACAAAGATAAAAAAGCCATTCATAAGAATTATTGGCTTTCCTTTTACCAGAAATCCGTAAATCAGCCAAAAAATTGTTCCAATTATCTGCGCAACAATCATTCCAAGAGACAAATCTGACACTTTTTTTGTTTTGTAAGACTTGATAACTTGGGGTATAAAACTTATCGCAATGAAAATTCCGCCAAGATACCCAATAATATCTTCAATCATGTTTTACCCAGTAATCCCCAGCGCAATCTTCGCTTCTTCCGTCATCTTCTCAGGGCTCCATACAGGGCTGAATGTCAAGTCAATCACAACTTCTCCAACTCCGTCAATTGCAGAAATTTGCCTTCTCACGTCATCCATTAGCTGCGGCCCATAAGGGCACATTGGAGTTGTAAAAGTCATCAGTATTTTCACTTTGTTGCCTTCAATCTGGACATTATAAACCAACCCCAGGCTCCATATGTCAAACTGTATCTCAGGGTCGTTAACCTTCTTTAAAACTTCTATGACTTGTTCTTTTTCAACCATATGCATAGCAATCTTTTTATGCTATAAAAATGTTTGCCTAAATATGATGAGCTGGCATCAACTTCAATACCTAAAACCCGAAAAGATAAAGCGATTACAGGATAAGCTATTAAGAAATTTTATTAGAGGCCAGATTCCTTATCACCCATTTTACCACAATTTGTTCAAAAAAAATAATATAAGTTTTTCAGGCATAAAAACAACCGACGATTTGAAGAAGCTTCCTTTCACAACAAAAGAGGATGTTGCGCCAACTGCCAAAGAGCCGAAAAAGTTTCTTGATTTTGTCTTGCAGCCAAATGAGCAATTAATCAGGCAATATGCAGCAATAAACAAAAAAATAAAAATAATACTGAATAAAAATCAGCTATATCAAGAATATAAACCAACACATATCCATTTTACAACCGGAAGAACAGCGAATGCAACTCCGATTCTTTATACAGCTTATGATTTGCAAAGATTGGAGGAAAGCGGCAGGCGAATGATGCAAATTCTGAATGTTTCCAGCAGCGATATTGCTATAAATGCTTTTCCTTATGCCCCTCATCTTGCCTTCTGGCAGACATTTTATGCAACAAAAGGTGCCAATTTGTTAAGTCTGCATACTGGCGGCGGCAAAATTCTAGGCACTGACAGAATAATTAAATCGATGGAAAGCATGAAAGCAACCTGCTTGGCTGGAATGCCGGGCTATCTTTATCATTTGATACGAACTGCAAAAGAGCAAAAAAACGATTTGAGTAGTTTAAATTTAATCATTTTTGGCGGCGAAAGAGTGCCTTCTGGCTTAAGGGACAAGATAAAGGAATTTCTAATGTCTATGGGCTCTAAAGCTCCAAGAATTTTGTCAACATACGCCTTTACAGAAGGCAAATGCGCTTGGGTGGAATGCAAGGAAGAATCTGGCTATCATCTTTATCCGGATTTTGAATTCATAGAAATTGTTGACAAAAACAATGAAAGAGTCAATGAAGGTGAAAAAGGCGAAATTGTGTACACTTCATTGGACTGGAGAGGCTCTGTTTTTTTAAGGTACAAAACGGGCGACATTACAGAAGGCTTGTATTACGAAAAGTGCTCCTGCGGAAGGGCTTTGCCAAGGATTGGTGCAGCAATTGAAAGAAGCTCTGAATATAAGGAATTCAAACTGGCTAAAATAAAAGGCAGCTTTGTCAACTTGAATGCTTTCTTCCCGATAATGATGGCTCATAAAGACATCGAGGAGTGGCAAATTGAAATTAGAAAAAAGAACAATGACCCTTATGAGATTGACGAGTTGATTGTTTATGTTGCTCCAAGGAAAAATGCGAATTTTGAAAAATTAAGGAGTGATTTGAAAGATAGGATAACTGCTGAAACCGAAGTAACTCCTCAAATTGTTAAAGCTGAATTAACGGAATTGCTAAAGCAATTGGGCATGGAAACTGAGCTGAAAGAGAGAAGGATTGTTGATAAAAGACAAAATATGCGAACGAAGTTAGCATGAGGAACTTTATGTTTCTCATCAACGGATTCAT
>JACPMT010000034.1 GCA_016185815.1 Candidatus Woesearchaeota archaeon | reverse complement strand
GACTTTGCATTGGTTGCATACAAAAACCACAGGAATGCCTTTGCAAATCCCAAGGCAAGATTTTATAAAAAAGAAGTAACTTTAAAGCAGATAAAAAATTCCCCTGTTGTTGCGTCTCCTTTAAGGCTTTTTGACTGCAGCATTTCCTGCAATGGCGCTGCCGCAGTAATCATTTCAAAAGAGGCCTCTGACATAGAAATAGCCGGCTCTGCTGAAGTAAATGATTACTTGAGCACTTTTGAAAGAGATGACATGACCTCATTGGAGGCGACAAGAATAGCTGCACAGACAGCTTATGAAGAAGCGGGTATCAAGGTGTCTGACATTGGTATTGCTGAAATCCATGACGCCTTCACTCCGCTAGAATTGATTTCTTACGAGGATTTGGGGTTTTGCAAAAAGGGTGAAGGAAAGGAATTAATCAGAAAAGGGGCGACAAACATTGACGGGGAACTGCCTGTCAACACAAGCGGCGGGCTAAAGGCTAAAGGCCATCCCATAAGCCCTACTGGAATTTCGCAGGTTTACGAAGTCGTCAAGCAGATGAGGGGCAAAGCAGGCGAAAGGCAGGTTAAAAAGCCAAAATATGGGCTGACCCATAACATTGGAGGGGTTGGCAGCATGGCCACTGTCCACATTTTAAGAAATCATAATTGATTGTGATGCAAATGTTGTTAAAGGGCATTAAAGTTTTGGACTTGTCAAATCTTTTGCCGGGCCCTATGTGTTCCTTGTTTCTTGCTGATTTGGGGGCTGATGTCATTAAGGTAGAAAACTTGAGAGGGGATTTAATGAGGAGCGTTGACCCAAATAAAAGCAAGAGTCCTTATTTTGCTGCATTAAACAGGAACAAGAAAAGCATTGCATTAAACCTAAAGACAAGCGAAGGAAAGCTAATATTCACAAAGCTTGCTAAGAATGCAGATGTAATAATTGAGAGCTTCAGGCCTGGAAAACTTCATTCTTTGGGTCTGGGTTACGAAGACATTAAAAAGGCAAATCCAAAGATAATCTACTGCTCTATAACAGGATACGGCCAAAAAGGGCCAAATAAGAATAAAGCAGGGCATGACTTGAATTATTCTGCTTTAAGCGGATTGCTTGATGTGCTGTCTGACAAACCATTTGTGCCAGGTGCGCAGATAGCTGATGTATGCTGTGCAATCATAGCTGCTTTTTCAATAGTTTCGTCTTTGTTCTACACGGGAAAAAGCGGCAAAGGAAATTATATTGATGCGTCCATTTTTAACAGCGCTCTCTCTCTTATCTCCATCCATATTGCACAGCATTCTTTATCCGGCAATAGAAAAACAATTCTCGCAGGTAGCAAACCATGCTATAATGTGTACAAAACAAAAGATAATATATACGCAAGCTTAGGAGCGGTTGAAGGCAAATTCTGGCAATCATTCTGCAATGCAACAAAAAGGCACGACCTTCTTTCAAAACAATTTGAAAGCTCTGCAATTAAAGAAATGAAAATGCTGTTTAAGTCCAGAACTATGGCGGAATGGATGAAGTTGAATAAAAAATATGATTTTTGCTGCGAGCCTGTAAAAAAAATTGAAGAAGTCATTAATGATGAATATTTGAATAATGGAGGGGCAATCATAATGCTGGAAGGGATAAAGCAAGTTGCTTTGCCTGTTGCTTTTTCTGCTTTTGCCGCATTAAATTATTCAAGGTCTCCAAATCTGGGAGAAGATACAAAGGGAATACTATCAGGAATGGGCTACAATAAAAAAGCCATAAATGAGTTAAGGGGAAAGGGTGTTATTTTGTAATTTATGCCTGTAAAAAATTTAAAAAACATTTAAAAAGACCGAAGTTAACCAAAGTAATATGGAAAAACTGCTCAATAAGAATGTGTCTCTGCAAATAAAACCTTGGCGTCCAGACAAACCTGTTTCCAAAGGAGCAACCGCTTATCATGATGCAGTTTCAAATGCTTCTTATTATCTGGAAAGCTTTGATAAACTGTTGAGGATAGTATCCCAAAAAATAAAGGACGGCGACATAGTAGTTGACTTTGGCGCTGGCACGGGTGTTTCGGCATTGCAACTCATGAAACGCTTAAAAGCCAATATCAAAGTGTGGCTTGTTGACAATTCCCCAGCTTGGCTAGGAAAAGCCTATGAGATTTTCAGGAAAAATCCAAATGTTGAGTGTTTCCTCCTGGAAAAGACAAATGACACATACGCAACTCTGGGAGAGACTATAGGAGAGAATACTGTTGACCATGTTATATCGGCTAATACTGTTCATTTAATACAAGATCTGGAGTACACATTTAAAGGCATTAACTCTGCATTAAAGCCAAACGGCACTTTTACTTTTCAAAGTGGAAACATAATAAGAAACAACAGGAAACACGGTATTTTGATGGTTGATGACACAGTTAAGAGGATTCATGACATAGCTATCGAGATTGTCCAAACAGATAAGAATTATACAAACTATAAAAAGATAATTGACAAGAGAATTGAAACAGAGAGCAGGCAACGCCAGATTGTATTTCCAGAACCCAGGCCTTTGGAATATTATCTGGAGATGCTGAAAGCCGCATATTTCAAATATACCGAGCCATACTGCAAGCTGCTTAAAATTAAATACAATGAATGGATGAATTTTCTGAGGGTTAAGCGCTTGCAGGCCGGCATATTGCCGGAAATCGGGGGCATAAACCCTTCCCCTGAGGAAGAGAATGATCGTGACAATCTGATAACCATGTCAGCAAACAGATTATTTGAAGAGCTAAAAAACAAAAACCCCATGTCTGATGAAGAGTCCTTTACAGTCGAATTGATTTATGTTACTGCGTATAAGCCTATGTTATGATCAATAATTAAACGGCATTGGGGGCAAATATCATGGTGGGCATAGTAAGCTACGGCGCTTATATTCCGACTTACAGGATAAAAGTTGAGGATATAGCAAGCGTTTATGGAAAAGAAACTGGTTCAATCAAGAGAGAGTTACTTATAGAAGAAAAATCCGTGCCCGGCATTGATGAGGACAGCTTAACAATGAGCTTTGAATCGTCTTTAAACGCTTTAAGGAGATGCCATATTGATAAAGGGAAGATTGGCGCAGTTTATTCCGGCTCTGAAAGCCCTGTTTATGCAGTAAAGCCAAACGCGTCTATCCTGGGAGAAGCGCTTGGAATTGGGAACGACTACACTTCTGCTGATATAGAATTTGCGTGCAAGGCCGGGACAGCTGCAATGCAGATGTGCTTTGCCCTGGCAAAATCAGGATTTGCAGAGTATGGGCTGGCTGTTGGGACTGACACATCACAATCATCGCCGGGGGACATTTTGGAGTACACAGCATCAGCTGGTGCAGCTTCAATGATTATCGGCAATAAAGAAAGTGAGATTATAGCAGATCTGGAGGCAATGCAGTCAGTCTCGTCAGACACTCCAGATTTCTGGAGAAGAAATTTGCAAAAATACCCAAGCCATGCAGAAAGGTTTACAGGCATGCCGGCATATTTCAAGCATTTAGTTGACTGCACAAGAAAATTGATGGACAAAGCAAAAGTCAAGCAAGAGGAAATAGATTATGTTGCATTTCACACGCCTAACGGGAAATTTCCAATGAGAGCCGGTGAAATTTTGGGCTTTCCTGATAAAAAGATGGAGGACAACCTCATAGTATCAAAAATAGGGAACACCTATTCAGCAGCCTCTATGCTTGTTTTCACGCAAATACTTGACAGGGCAGAGCCCGGCCAGAGGATACTGCTTACGTCATTCGGAAGCGGCGCAGGCAGCGATTCATTTTTGTTTAGTGTAACGGAAAACATCAGGAAGCTAAGAAAAGCCCGCACAACGCAAAGTTACATCGATGATAGAGAGTATATTGATTATGGAAAATACTGCAAATTTACGAGGTTAGTGGCAAATGGGCAATAAGGCGTCAATAATAGCCACATCGCTTACAAAATTTGGCGAGCTGTGGGAAAAAGGCATAAACGACTTAATCAGCGAAGCGGGGAAAAAAGCTTTGGATGATGCAGGCATATCGCCAAGCCAAATTGATTCGCTGTATATTGCAAATGAGTTTGCCTCGCCTGTTAGCGGCCAGTCTTTGCTAAGCTCTATTGCTTTTGAGGAGCTTGGGATAGACGGCGCAGTATGCGTAAATGCTGGCGATGCTTCAGGCTCTGTTGCAGTAAATCTCGCCAACAACTCCTTACTTTCCGGGCAAAGCGAGATTGCAATGGTCATCGGAGCCGAGAAAACAAGCGATATAAAATCAGCGGAGATGCTTGCGTTGGCTTCCAGTTTAATAGACCAAAAAGAGGAAGCTAATGCCGGCGCCACGATACAGAGCCAATTGGCATTGATAACAAAGAAATACCTGAATGATTTTGGGTTGGATGCGGATGAGCTGCACTTCATTCCATCAAATAACCATAAAAATGCGCTAAGCAACGAGTTTGCCCAGTACAGGTTTGAGCTTTCCGAAGATAAGATCGGCTCAAGCCAGATTTTTGCAGACCCCATAAGACTGCTGGAGCTGGCGTCTTATTGTGACGGCGCGGCTGCATTGGTAATGTGCAGTGCAAAAATTTCAAAAAAATTTGATGGCAGGATAAGGCTGTCATCGAGCGCTGTTGCAAGCGATTCACTGGCATTATCAAAGAGAAGGTCAATTACATCGCTGCAGTCAACAGAAAAAGCAGCCGAACTTGCCTTTAAGCATGCCGGCATTCAAAATAAGGATATAGGTGTCATGGAGCTGTACGATTTGGCTCCGATAACGGAAGTCTTGGCTATAGAAGGTCTTGGCTTCGCGAAAAAGGGGGAAGGCATAAATTTCATCAAAAAAAATATCGAAAAAATAAATACAAATGGCGGACTAAAGGCTTGCGGCAATCCATCAGGAGCAACTGGCGTAAGACAGGCAATCAGCCTTATTGACAAATTAAGAAAAAATGAGCTAAAATACGGCTTGTCCCATACATTGGCAGGAACGGGGGCTTTATCCGCAGTGAATATCTTCAGCTTTGATCAAAATGCATAAAAAAAGCAGCCCATTGTCATGGAGAAATCTGAAATGCAGCTATACGCTGGCTTCGGATTTGGACCTTCGCGGAGCAATAGAGTCTTTTACAATAGTCCGCAATGCACCAAAAGGGTTTGAAAATCAAGTTCCATATGTATTGGCGCTAATATCGCTCAGCAACGGAAAGAAAATCACATCAGAGGTTGCTGACTGCAAAAAGGTTTCAATTGGCATGAAGGTAGTCCCATGCCTTAGGAGGCTATATGTTGATAAAGATGACGGGCTCATAGATTACGGGATAAAATTTAAGCTGGAAAAATGAAGTTTGACGACTTTAAGACTGGATACAAAGGGAGTTTTACAAAGACCATCACAGAAGATGTAAACAGGAAATTCGGTGAACTAGTCGGGGATTTCAATCCTGTGCATTTTGATGAGGAAAGAATGAAAAAATCCATATTTGGCAGAAGGGCAACAAACGGCTTTTTAACAGAAAGCACGATAGGCACTGCTTTAGTCCATATGTTCACGTCAGACGAATCAATAGTTATTGCACTGAAGAAGGAAATTAAATTAACAGCGCCTGTTTTCATCGGCGATACGATAACTGCAACAGTCAAAGTAAAAGAAAGGTATCCTGAAAAGCAAAGGCTGCTTTGCGATTGCATTGTAAAGAAAAATGACGGAACCATAGTTGTTGAGGCTCAATTTTTAGTCAAAATATTAAATGTATAAAATCCTAATTAAGAAAATGCACGAGAAAAATCTGCTTAAGGGCAAAGTCGCAATAGTTACAGGCGGCGGCACAGGCATTGGCAGGCAGACTGCATTAAGGCTTGCAGAACTAGGCGCTAAAATAGTTATTGCTGGCAGAAAAGAGGAGCATCTAAAAAATGGTCTGAACGAGCTTAAAAAAATAACCAAAGATGCCTTAGGCGTGAAGACAGATATAAGAAATGAGCAAGAGGTAGAAAATCTTTTCGAACGAACTGTTAAAAAATTTGGAGGCGTGGACATACTGGTTAACAATGCCGGCGGGCAGTTTATTGCACCGTTTGAAAAGATCACAGCCAATGGCTTTGACGCCGTTGTTAAAACAAACCTGTATGGCACATGGTTTTGCTGCAAGCAGGCTGCAAAATACATGAAGGGGAAAGGGGGCAGGATAATAAACATTGTCCATATATACGCCATAAGAGCTGCTCCCGGACTGGCTCATTCCGGTGCAGCCAGGGCCGGCGTCATTAATCTGACAAAAAGCTTGGCGCTGGAATTGGCAGAATACAAGATAAATGTCAATGCTGTTGCGCCCGGGATTACAGTAACAGAAGGGTTCAGAGAGGAAATGATAAACAATGCAGAGATGATGAAAGAGCTTAAGAAAACTATCCCGCTGCACAGGTTTGCTGATCCCGGAGAAATCGCTGAGCTGGTTGTGTTTTTAGTGTCGGAATCCGCCGGTTTTATCACAGGGCAGGTCATTGCAATAGACGGCGGCCAGATACTCTCTAACTGGCCTGATTTCAGTAAATTGTGAATAATCTTTGCATACGGAGGGGAAAATGGAAGATAAAAAAGTGGCTTTGGTGACAGGGGGCTCAAGAGGCATAGGCAGGGCTATAGCGCTTGAACTTGCAAGATACAACTTTAATGTCGCTGTTAACTTCAATAAGGATGAAAAAGAAGCATTAAATGCCGTCGAAGAAATCAAAAAACAAAAGGTCGATGGGATTGCAATAAAGGCGAATGTCAGTAATTTTGACGAATGCGCCGCTATGATGGAGATTATAAAAAAGAAATTTAACCGATTGGACGTTCTTGTAAACAATGCAGGCGCATTGTTTGACAAGTCATTGAAAAACATGGCAAAGGAGCAGTGGGAGCTTGTCTTGAAAACGAATCTTGACGGCACGTTTAATGTCACTAAGAATGCGCTGCCATTGATTAGGGATGGCGGGAGAATAATAAACATAAGTTCTATAGCTGGGATTAATGGAAATTTTGGCCAGACTAACTACGCTGCCTCAAAGGCAGGCATTATCGGATTTACCAAGTCCCTGGCAAAGGAGCTCGGCAGGCATAAAATAACAGTAAATGCAGTTGCTCCCGGTTTTATAGATACAGAAATGACAAAAAATGTTCCATTCATAAGAAAAAGGATAATAATGGCAATGATCCCTATTGGAAGGGCTGGCACGCCCGAAGATATTGCCAACTCAGTTGCTTTTTTGGCTTCTGAAAGGGCAAGCTATATAACCGGACAAGTTATACGCGTAGATGGCGGGCTTAATTTCTAACTCGCAACCTTTAAATACTACTTGGCCTAACTTTGGTTTATTGCGCAGCAGCGCAAGAGAACATTAAACAGCATAGAGGTAAATAGATATGAGACATGATAGAGGGAGAGGAGGCTTCAGGCCTAGAAATTTTGCCCCTGTTAAGGTCGGGGACGAGTTGGATGTGAAAATAGAGGCTGTCGGCGAGAAAGGCGACGGCATTGCAAAGAAAGACGGCTTTGTGCTGTTTGTGCCTGGCACAAAGCAAGGCGATGAGGTAAAGATAAGGGTTACAAGGGTGCTGCAAAAAGTCGGCTTTGCCGAGGTAGCCGGGGAAAAGTCCGCAGGGTCTAGCGAGGAATCTTCTGACAGTGAAGAATCGCATGAGGAAAGCTATGAAGAGCCTTCTGCAGAAGGTGGCTCTGAATCTGAAGAGGATTACAGCGGACAAGACACGGAAAACTTTGGGGAAGAAGATAACCAGTAAGCTTTTTCTTTTTATTATCTTTTAATGTCTTTTCCCATAAATTTAAATATATTTATTTATTCGGATGGCCAATGCGATTGTTTATAGCCATTGACTTCAATGAATTGAGGGATTATTTTACTGAACTCCAATATTATTTGCCAAAAAACGCAAGATTAAGCCTTACAAAAACCTTTCATCTTACATTGAAGTTTTTGGGGGAAGTCCAGCCTGATAAAATTGAGGCAATAGCTGATAACCTGAAAAGGGTTAAATTCGAAGAATTCTCGGTGAATCTTGATTCTATAGGCATATTTCCGACTGAAAACTACATAAGGGTTGTGTGGGTCGGCTTGAAGCCTGAGGAAAGTGTTTTGGAGCTGCAAAAAAACATTGATGAGTCGTTAAAAGGCATATTCAAAAAAGAGAAAGACTTCAAAGCCCACATTACAATTGCAAGGGTGAAGTATCCTGAAGATAAAAAATCATTTGTAGAGCGGATCAAAAGTATAAAGGTTGAGAACAAAAAAATTGCGGTGAAAAATTTCAGGCTGGTAAAGTCGACATTAAGCAAAGGAGGGCCTGTTTACGAGGACTTGGAGATTTTTAACTGCAATCAGCAACTACCAAAAATCTAAGATTTTCGGAGTTTCTGAAAAATATAGTTTTTCAGCAACCTTTTTAAATAAGCCGATTATCCTAGATGGCATTGCCTACGGAGCGCAAGTTGCTCCAATGACTGAGAGGCTATAAAATTCAGTTCAGCATTCTGGACTGTTTTAAAAGTGAATTTAATAGTATATAAAAGAGATTAAAAAAATACGAGAGCGACTTTGTGATTCACAGCATGATAAAAGTAAACCGCTTTTAATGTTTATTGCAATGTTAGGCGAGGCAAAATTTATTGGCAGAAAAATTTTGCCGAGCACAAGATTATGTCGCGAAGCGACAGGTTAAAAATAATAAAGATTGAATAAATTTTATTTGAAAATGGCAGAGGAAAGCTTTTTGGTTCCGAGAGACGTGTACTTGAAGTCAGGAATACACATAGGCACGAAGTTCAGGACAAACTACATGGGGCAGTTCATTTACAAAACAAGGCCGGACGGGCTGAGTGTGCTGAACCTGCAGAAAATTGATGAGAGGGTAAGAGTTGCTGCTGCCTTCCTTGCGCAATACGCTCCGGAAGACATTCTGGTCATTGGAAGGAGGGAGAACGGCTGGAAAGCAGTGGAATTATTCGGGAAATTGGCCGGCATAAGGGTTTTTGCAGGACGCTACCCTCCCGGAATACTGACCAACCCAAACCTGGAGGAGTACACAGAAGCGAAGATTGTGATGGTTGTTGATGCATGGCCTGACAGGAATGCTGTCCTGGACGCTGTCAAAATGGGAATTCCTGTAATCGCATTGTGCGACACAAACAACCAGAGCAACTTCATTGATCTTGTAGTGCCGTGCAACAACAAGGGAAAGAAAAGCTTGGGGTTGTTATTTTACATCCTGACAAAAGAATTCCTAAAGTTGAAGGGCAAACTTAAAGAAAACGAGGAATTGAAGGAGAAGCTTGATGATTTCACAGAGGAATAGGTTTTATTTTTGATAATTTTGAAATTTTCGATAAATTTTTATTTATCTTTCTTTTTGATGTTTTATGAAAGAAAAATTTTGTATTGTAGCTCAAGGCGGTGGGATATTAACAGCTTATCATGCTGGAGTGATATCTACATTAAAAGAGTTAAATGCTGTTGATAAAATTGATCACATAATTGCGTCTTCTGGAGCAGCTACAATTTATTCTTATCTAGTTAGCAAACAAGAACACCTCATAGAGCCTATATGGGAATGCCTTATGAGTTCTGGAAAATTTATCAATCCACTTAAGCATCCATTAGGAAAAAACATTTTGGATATTGATTTCTTGATAGATACAATAAAAACAAAATATTCTTTGAATATTAAGAAACTTAAAAATAGTCCTACAAAATTGGAAATAGGATTAACTAACGTAATTAATGGAAAGCCAGTATTCTTGTCTAATAAATCTTCTGTCGATTTTTTTGAATTGATAAGGGCGACTTGTGCTGTTCCTTATTTTTATGGAAAAAGTGTTTGCATAAATGGAAATCATTATTATGATGGAACAATAGGCAGTGTTTGTGGAATTGAACAAGTTACTGGTGAAAAAAATATCTTGTTGGTACTTACTCGTCCACAGAAACCTTTGCGAAAGATGGCTATTTTAAGGAAAATTATTAGTGAACTTTTGATAAGTAATGAAACAGAAGAATTGCAGCAAACAATATGGAGTATGGTAAAGCGTTATAATAACATTGCCAATGTAATTAATAAACTTAGTAAAAATAAACATATTGTAGTAATACAACCCAAAAATAAGCTTCCGGTTTTTAGAATAGATAACCGATTAGACAGAGTTAAAAGAACAATACGGCAAGGATATTATGACACAATAAACAGCAAAGAATTAAAGGGATTTTTAAACAATTTAAATTAAGTTTAACAAATCCTTTATCGCCTGCTTTAAGTTCTTGTTCTCAAACAACACTTCATAAGCCTGATGCGTCAACGGCATTTCTATGTTATGCTTCTTGCTGTATTCATAAACTGCCTTTGTCGTTGGAATTCCTTCAGCAACCATGCCGTGCATCTCTCTCTTGATCTCTTCAATTGGCTTGCTTTTTGCAAGCTGCTCTCCTACAAACCTGTTTCTTGAGTGCCTGCTTATGCACGTTGCAATCAGGTCGCCAACGCCGGCCAATCCGTAAACAGTCCCTCTTTTTGCGCCGAAATGCCTGCCAAAATTATTCATTTCCATCAGGCCAAGGGTTATGATTGATGCCCTTGCATTGTCACCAAACCCAAACCCATCGCAAACGCCTGTTGCTATTGCAGATATGTTCTTCAAGGCGCCGCAGATTTCAACTCCGGCAACATCGTTTAACTGGTACAGCTTGAAATAAGGCTTTGCAAGAGCTTCTGAAACTGTTTTGCCTGTTCTTTTGTCCTTGCTTGCAACAACGCTTGCAGTCGGCATTTTGCTGCTGACTTCCTCTGCATGGTTCGGGCCGGATAAAACTGCAATTTTTACGTTTCCTAATTCATCTTCTATCACCTGCGACATCCTTCTGCAAGTGTTGTGCTCCAGCCCTTTTGTTGCGCTTACAACAATCTGGTTATTGAAATAGGGCTTGATCTGCTTTATTGTGGATCTTAAAAATTCGCTTGGGATGGCTGTTATTATTATTCCAGAATCATTAATCACGTCTTTTAAGGAATGGTCTGCAATCACGTTGTTTGGAATTTTTATTCCCGGCAGATATTGTGTGTTTTCTTTTTTTGCTTCAATTTCGTTTGCTAATTTTTCCCTCCTTGCCCAAAGCTTGACATCAAAGCCTTTTTCCCCCAGCAGAACAGCCAAAGTTGTGCCCCAGGAGCCTGCTCCTATTATTGCGATTTTTTTCATTGTTTTATCTAAAATTATATTTTTGCTTGCATAGTTTTGCTATTTCTTTCATTATCCTAGTTGTTACCTCCCTTAATATCTTCTTATTAATTTTTTTGTTATAGTAGTCATTAAAATACATTGGCTTTCCGATGCTCATGGCTCCTCTTTTAAATTTTGGGATGTATTTTCCTTTTGGAAGTATCTCAAAAGTTCCGATTAAGCCAATCGGCACAACAGGGGCTTTTGACAGCAATGCCAGCCTTGCAACTCCTGTCTTTGCCTTCTGCAATTTTCCAGTGAGGCTTCTTGTCCCTTCCGGGTGTATGGCTATTATCTTTCCTTCCTTCAATGCTTTTATTGCCCATCCTAATGCCTCCTTGCCTCCGCTTTGCCTGTCAAGGGGGATTGCACCTGCATAGGTATGCCATGCTTTCTTAAAAATATTGTCAAAGTGCTCCTTCTTTGCAAGAAAGTGAACTTTCCTGTTTAAATGCGAGACGAGGCTGCCTGCAATTATGAGATGGTCCATGTAGCTTGCGTGGTTGGCTGCTGCTATGAATGCGCCTTTTTTCGGCAGGTTTTCAATCCCGCTGATTTTCTTGAAATAAAGCTTTACAGCAGGAATTATTGTCAATTTTGGGATTAGGTAGGCCATTTTAGTAGCTGTATTTCTGGTTGATTAGTCTTGCTATCTGCTTCATTATGCTTCTGGTTATTTCATTCAATATTTTTTCATTTTGTTTTTTGCCATAATATTTTTCAAAATGAATCAATTTTCCGATTTTTACCTCGCATCTTTTAAATCTAGGAAGCATCTTGCCTACCGGAAGCACCTTGTTAGAGCCAATGACCCCGACAGGCAGCACAGGAACTCTGGATTTTAATGCCAGCCTTGCAACTCCTGTGTACGCTTTCTTCAGCTTTCCGTCTTTGCTTCTTGCGCCTTCCGGAAAAATCATGACTGGCTCTTCTTTTTTAAGATAGCCTGATGCCTTTTCAATTGCTGCTTTGTTTTTTTCCTTTGAGCCTTTGTCCTTTTCGACAAAAACAGGGATGCTTTCCCACAAATCCAGAAAGAATCTTGTGATAAATGGCTTCCAATAATAGCTGTTGACCAATGCGTGTATTTTCTTGTCAACTTTTTTAGTAATTGCTATTGGCGGAAGAAAAACATCAAAATAGCTGGAATGATTTGCCGCTATGATGAAGGGCTTGCCTATTGGAACATTTTCCATGCCATCAATTTTCCTGATCCAAGGCCTGTAAATAGCCTTTATGATTAATTTGCTGATGGGGTAAGCCATAGCTTGAAATATTGAATAAGTCATTAAAAAGGTTTCGCAAAGGAATTTAGGATTAATTAGAAAATTGAAATTCAATATGTGCCTTCGGCACAAAATCTAGTGCTCGGCTTTCGCTTCTTGCCATTACGCTCAAGCCTCGCCCATGCATTCATTAAAAAATAATAAAGAAAAAGTAAATTTATTCTATGTCTTTTATTCCTGCTTCATCAACATAGAATGAACATTCCCCTTCAGGCTGTGACGGCGAATCAATAAGCTTAGCAACTCTTGTGCCTTTCTTTCCTTTTCTCAGATAGACACGGAAAGTTGATGCATTCGCCACAATATGGCCGCCTATTGCTTGAGTCGGATCGCCGAAGAACATGTCAGGCTTTGCCATGACCTGGTTTGTGACATAAACACATAGATTGTGCGTGTCAGCAAGCTTCATCAATGTGTGCATGTGCTTGTTAAGCTTTTGCTGCCTGTCTGCCAAAGTGCCTCTTCCAATGAACTCTGCCCTGAAGTGGGCTGTCAAGGAGTCAATTACAACAAGCTTTACATTCAAGCCTTGCTTTTTTATCAAGTCCTCTATTTTTTCTGCCAATAGCATTTGGTGGTCAGAGTTGTATGCTCTTGCAACCTTGATGTTTTTCAGGACTTGCTCTTCATCCAAACCAGCACATTTTGCAAACTGGATTATTCTTTCAGGCCTGAAAGTGTTTTCAGTGTCAATATAGACGGCAACTGCGTCCTTGTCAGCAGACTGGGAACTGACTGCCAAAGCATGGCCAAGCTGTGTTTTTCCAGAGCCAAACTCGCCAAAGCACTCGACAATTGCGCCTGTTTCAAGACCCCCTCCAAGCAATGCATCAAATGCCTTGCTTCCTGTTTTCAGCCTTATGACTTTTTCCCTTCTTTTCATCAATTCTTCCCCTGACTCAAAGCCCATCTCCAAAGAAGACCTTGCAACTGCAATCAGCTTTTTCGCAAGAGCATCTCCCATGCCAGTTGCGTCAATCAGCTCTGCAGGTGTTGCAACTGCAATGCTCATCAAGTCATTGAATCCGACTGCTATTAATTTTTCAGCTGTTGCTGCTCCGACACCTGGTAAATCATAGATTGTCTTTTCTGCTTTTTCTTCTTTCATTTCCTTTCGTTTTCTTCTTGTTTCTTTTGCCTCATTGTTTGGCACTTCAATTAATTCCTGTTCCATTTATAATCACCTTTCTTTTATATATTTTATCTAGAAAGAGGTTAAATAACCTCCTCTATAATGTCTTCATCCACTTCGTAGTCAAGATACTCGTATGCTTTTTGAAGCACCAGAGCTGCTTTTGGCAAGTCATTCACTCTGAAAGAATTAGCGCTTTGCCAGACTCCGTTTTTGTCTTTATATCTCCTTTGCAGAGAAACTGTTCTGTAACTTACTGTTTCTCCATTTCTGCCTTTTCCTTGGTTTTGCCAGATTGTGGCAGTTATAACTCCTGTGCTGAATTTCTTTTCAGGCACGTTTCTACTTTCCATTTTTACTCACCCAATTTTCCTATTCGGATTTTGTTTCAAAGCCTCTTTAATTAGGAATGCTTGGGTTCTTAGGCGGATTTACGCCATTTCCAATCATTCCAGAGGCTGGGTAAAGTTTATTGCTCGCGAGAAAGTTCGCAAAAGCTCACTTTCATCTCACTGCAACAACTTCGATAGATAGTAAGTATGAGTTAGTTTATATAGTTTAGGCAGGGATGTCCAGTGTCCAGTGGTTATTTGCAATATGGAAAATAAAGAATAAACCTTCTTGCCACTTTTGAGAAGGTTATTTAAATACTAATAATCTAACGATTAAAAATGAGCTTATCTTATTTTTTTGAATTTTGGATGTTAAACAACATTCTGAGTAAAGCGAAAAAGGTAGCTTGGGTATATAATGAAAGAGATAAACATCAATGAAAATCAAGTTTGGATTGGGATAATTGCTGGAGTATTTGCTGGAATGATACTCATCATTGCAGATGTCATAGGAAGTTTTTTTCCAAAAATAGTTGGGCTTATTATTAAGCTTTTGTTAGCAGTAACAATTTTATTAATTTTGATTGTAATTTATCTCACTCCTAGAAGTAAAAAATAAGAAAAAAGTGATGCATGCATGAAAATACTCAAAAAACTCAAAGAATTTTTTGGTATTAATAGTATACATACGCACATCGGACATTGTGCTTTCCTACCAAGGGCACATAATGTTCAAGACGATCTGGGGTATTATGGGGGATATAAACTTGTGTCAGGAAAATTTCGTAAGAATAAAGGTATGATATACCCAGTTACGAATAAAGTTGTACTGATGTACACAAAATTTCCTTCTGAAGGAAGTATGTATAAAAGTAGAGATATTTACAAAATTATCTTATTAAAAAAATTTTCTGGAAAAAACAAACTAGTCAAATTATAATAAAACTCTAACTCATTCCACTGGTCTATTTTCAATAAAATAAAGTTCGTGAAACGTTTTGGTTTCCCTTGGCCTTTGCTCCAAAGCTATCTGATTTATTATCATTTTCCGCAAGATTTATATTTTAGAGTGGATATAATGAGGTTATGAAAGTCCTTTTCATCTGCAACCAAAACCAGAACAGGAGCAAGACAGCAGAAGAGCTTTTCAGGAATAAATTCAAAACAAAATCTGCAGGGCTTTACAATGAAAAGCCGGTTACTGAAAAGCAGATCAGCTGGGCTGATGTAATCGTGGTTATGGAGGACTCGCAAAGGTCTGAAATAGCCAAAAGATTCCCAAAGCTTTACATGCAAAAGCGGATACTTTCATTGGATATTCCGGATGTTTACAATTACAACCAGCCGGAGCTTGTCAATACGCTTAAGTCAAAGATAAGCCATTTAGCTTAGCCACTCATCCAACTGCTTCATGGCTTTTTCTTTTGAGCTGAATACTCTTGTTTCTGCAACTGACA
>JACPMT010000044.1 GCA_016185815.1 Candidatus Woesearchaeota archaeon | reverse complement strand
CACTGCAAAGCTCAGCGCATGTTTTCGGAAAGTTAGTCATGTAAACGTCTTCAGTGAGTTTTACTGCATAGATTGCATCCCTATATCTGCGTTCATAAGACTCAAGCTTGTATATCTTGTTCGAATTAAGTACAGGATCCTGGTCATTGGCAAGGGTATAGATAAATTGTTCTTTTTGGTTATCAGGATTGCTTAGTAAAAAGCATTTTTTACCAACCGGAATGTCTTTTGGGTCTTTGAGCACGTCTATATACCTGCTGGGCAGGCTCTTGCACTCTTCAGCCTTTAATCTTTGCCCTTGGGTATCAAAGTCAGATTCACAGGTTTTTTCGCTTGTCACCTTCCTGTACAGTTCTGTGTCATCTTCTGTTTCTGTCCATGCTGAAGGCGCCGAATGCCCGAATATTCTGTCGCACGTCCATCTCTGGGCCTGGTAAAGATTTGCTTCTGTTTTCCATGCAGAAGCTGAAGATGGGAAGCATTTTTGCAATTCAGCGTCGCTTAGATATTTTATTTTAAAATTTCCGTATCCTTGCTTTATGGCTCCCATAATTTCCTTGCAATCCTGGTTTTTGTCTTCTGAGCCAAGGTTAAAGCTTAGTGAAGTGTAATCTTGGATCTTGGCAAATATTTTCTCGTCTGAGAATTCAGTCCAGATGCGCCAAATTTTAACAAATGTGCGCGCTATAATGGAATACAGGCAGCCAATGGCCACATAATCAATAAGCTTGCTTATCTGCTCCTGGATTTGGCTAATTGTTTTTATTGACGTCTGAAGAAAATCAACAGCATCAAAAAGAAGCCAGTCAGGCAATACTTTTCTCGGGTCAATAATTGAGTTGTCAACAACATAAGAAACCTGCTCGCAGGTTGTTTGCGTTTCTTTAACCCTGACGCTCTGTCCATTTTCATTTGTAACATCATGCTCGTATGTTATCCTGACTTTAAATGGCAATGTAAGCTCATTGTTTATTGATTTGAAGAAGCTCTTCCAGTCATCTTCCAAGAACCTATCCATGCCTAGAAATCTGCTAAGGGGGACTGCAGAATACGACAATGTGTTGTCTGGCTTGTTCAATTTGACTGGACTGTTGCCAGAAGGCATGATTTGACAGCTTATGTTGAACCTTGGATCAAGAACTTCCCTTGTGCCGCATGCTTTTGACAAGCTGATATCAGTTATTTTGGCACTTTGGCCTCTTCCAATGTAAGAGTAATTGAAGTAGAAATATGCTGTTTCTGTTCCCTCTGCAAACCTTTCTGTGCTTAAAAATGTAGGACTCTGGTACTGCGTCAAAGGAATTATGTCCCAGCTTTGGTTGCCGCTCCAGCAGGTGCCTATCCTTACAGTTTGGGTTGCAACTCCCCTCTGGCCGACTTTGTCAGTAGCAATAACAACAAGTGTTGTCTTTTTTGATTCCTGAGCTTCTTGATTAAGCTGAGTGTCCCTGAAGTCTGTCACAGGAACTTCTCTTATCCTGGAAGCTCCGCCAAAAATTGTTGTTAAATCAACATTCTCAAACTTGAAGTTGCCCTGCTCGTCTGCGTCTACAGAAAAATCAGCTCCTGTCCTGCAGAATGACACAGAAACGCTTGAGCGGCATTTTGCATCGAGCTTGGCCTCGTCAAGGTCCTGCACTTCATTTGGCAGGCCGCTTAACTCAAAACTCTGGTTATAGAAGCTGAAGGGTGTCCTGTCGACAAATAAATGCACCCTGGCATTCGGCTTTGTTTTCCCAATGACGTCTATTTCATTGGCTACGTTCTCAAAAATAAAAGCCCCTGAAGATGGTGATGTTATCTTCACCTCGGGCTTTTTTGTGTCTAGTGTGACATCTTTTTGGATTGTGACGCTGTTTTCCGCGCAATCTTCAAATATGGCTTTTATTGTATAATCCCCATCGCCTTTATCCAGTTTGACTCCAAAATTGAATTTGCCGGTTGTATTTACAACAAGCAATGGCTTTCTGAAATCTTCAAAAATATCGACTGCAGCGGGCTTTAAGTTGAGCACTTCTCCCCCTTTTGATGTAGTTACAGTTATTCGCTCTGATTTTTCGCCTTCTGCGCCGAAAATATTCACAGCAGAAACATAGTAAGTGTAGCTTTTGCCGCTGTCAACTAATGCATCTATGTATAAATTAAAATTAGAGGGCTTTGTTACTGCAATTGCCCCAATGTCAGAGCGGTACACAGCATAATGGCTGAAGTCCTTGTCTTTTGACTCGTTCCAGCCAAGCTCAACTGAATTTTGCCTGATTTTTGTTGCATTCAAGCCATTAATTTTAGAAGGCACAGAGGACTTATTTGCATCAGCATCGGCAAAAACCCTTATTGTGACCGGCTCGTCTGCAGAGCCGCTGAATGACAGGTTAAGCTTTGACACAAGGGAAGGCACTTCGCTTAATTGCACGGCAGGGTCCTGCGTGTCAACCTTCACATCAAATGTTTTCTGGTTTTTGTTTCCGGACCTGTCTTCAATTGCAATTTTTATGGTGTTTGAGTCCTGCAATTGCACCTGGCTGAATACGAACTTTCCAGAGCTGCCAACTTCGCTGCTGCCCAGGCTCCTTTTCGGCACATTGAAGTCGTTCACAAACAATGTTACTTTTGAAAATGGCTCTGTTGTGCCTATGATGTCTGCAGTCCTTCTGTTAACACATTTTGGAATTGAAAGGTTGAGAAAAGGTATGGTTGCATCTTTTCCAGAGGTGAAATTGCCTGAGGAGTTCGCGCAATTGTCGCTTGAGTCGCAGGACCTGACTGTAAAAATGTATACATTATTTTTTATCAATTTGTCAACAACAATGGAATGGTTAATTGCAAATCCGTCAATGCTTCGGGTGTTGTCTGTTTTGTTTATCCCGTAAAAGGCTGTTGTTGTTGAATTTTCATCTGTAAGCCATGTTATCCTTGCTGTCGCGTCTGTCAATGGCAAAGCCTCTACGCTGCTTATTATTGGAGGCGTTGTGTCAAACCTCAATGTCGAAGCTATCACAGTGTCTGACAAAGGGCCTTCATTATCGCTGGTGTCAACTGCTGAAACCTTGTAAATAAATTCCGTATTGGAGCTTAAGCCTGTGTCGATGAAGCTGTTTGATGTGGAGTTTGCTGCCGGAATCCTGTCCCTGTATATGACATAATGGCTTAAATCACTCGCATTAACAGCATTCCATGACAAGGATACCGAGTCAAATGTTGTAGACAAAACCTTCAGGCCGGCAACTTGCTGTGGAGGGGTAATGTCCAATGTCCTGAATGTGTAAAAATTATTGGAGTTGTTGTCGACTGTTGTGTTGCCGTTTATGTCAGTTGATTCAACCGAAAAAAAGTACAGCGTGTTGCTGCTTATTCCATTGATAACTGTTATTGTATGGTTAAGGAGAAAGTTGTCATGCCTCTGGGTAAATCCCAAGCCGGTTGTCTGCCCGTACCTGACTTTTCCGCTTGAAGTATTGTCTGTGTTCCACTCGATTGTTGCGGAGTTTGCCGCTGCTTTTGTAACCCTTACATTTGAAATAGTTAATCCATAAACATTCGATGAATAGAATGGCAGCGTTAATACTAACTGAATGAGGAATACTGTTATTAAGTCATTAATTCTTGGTTTCATTTTTTAGTGAGTTGTGAACGAGTGGGTGAATGAGCGAGTGAGAGACGAGCTCTCACATCTCACCGAGTTCACTCGCATTCGATTGTTTTTTATTGATTTTTAGGTTAATGTGTTTTTCATTAGTGTTCAATCGTTATTGGATTTTTTATTTTTTCATTGTTTGTTGCTGTAATATTTTATTTAATGTGAATTTAATGTTTTATTCTTTGTATTTTCAGCTTACACAGCGCAATCAAAAATGCAAAGCATTTTTGGTGCCGCGAAAATCTTTGATTTTCTCCGACATTAAACTTTTTGACATTCTTTTTATTTTAAAAATAATAAACTATTTTCACCTCAATTCCGGCGATGGGATATTTTTCGAGTATGAGCTTAATCCCGCTGCAAACAAAAGCCTTTCGTCATCCGATGCCTCTCCTTGCTCTACGACATGGAACACGATTTCTTCAGCGTTTCTCAATGCATCCTTGCCCACTTTCCAGTCTCCGGAATATCCCCCAACGATATTTTCGCCGTCAACAAGATAAATTGTGACTTCATATGTTGCATCCCTGCCGTCAGGAAGCCTGAGCGGGAAGTCAGCTTCTTTTGGGTAAACAGCAAAACTTTCAAAGCCTGTGCCTTTGCCTTTTATTATAATGGAAGCCTTTTCATTCGGGGCAATGTCATTGGAAGCGCCTGGGCTGGAAAGCAAATGCTTCACAATTTTGTAATTTTTGAATTCCTTGATGGGATTTAATCCCAAAACGTAAGAGCGCCCGTCAACATCTGTCTGGACAAATGATTTTGCTTCTTCAAATCCCTGCTTATTGCCTTTTATTATCCCATTGACGCAGTACGGAAGCCTTTTTGTTAATCCTGCTGCAGCTCCGAAGCTAAGCCAGTTGCTCTTTCCGATATCGCAATAAAACCTTCCGCAGACAAAAGTCAGATTCACGTCCCTTATGTCGTCTCCGGTTGCATTGTTGACAGTAAAAATAGTTATTTCATTCTGCACAGCATTGCAATAGTCATCCGATGAAATCGTGTCTTCTGTCTCAAACAATGTTGTGCCTTTATTCACTCTGCTTGGCTGGTTGTGGTCTATTGCAACTTCAAAAGCAAAGTTGAATTTGTATGCTTTGTTCCTGTCTGTTTCCTGGTCAAAAACAGAGACCTGAACAGGGTAGCTAATGTCGTATGTAAAGTGCCATATGTGGAGGCAGAAGAATGAAAGCATGTCAGTTCCCTTTTGGGAGTTCGAGCGCAGGATTCCGTTTTGGCTTGGCCTTGCGTAGATGCTAAGCGGCCAGTTGTCGTATGTAAAAGCAACTTTCATGTTGCTGTATTTTTTAGCGGCATCCTTGTCTATCTCCCATATGTAATGCTGCTGGAAATATGTCTGGGAATAGATGCTTCTTCCTTTTGGATTCGGCACATAAGAGTTTGGATTGTAGTCTGTGCCTTTTATCCTTATGTAAGGCAGATTGACCCTCAATAAAGTCTTCAGCTTGTCCCTTATGCTGCTTAGCTGCCACACTTTTGTATTGCAGGTGGCTTCAACATCTGTTGTTGGAATGTCAGTGTCCATGGAATAAAGGTCTATGGTTTTCTTTTCAAGGAAATAGTCCTTGTTTTCCCTTTCCATGAGCAATTTTGCAAGCTCGTAAACTTTCTTGAACCTGATTGGGATTGTGTATTTGAAATTTTCAAGCACTGCTCTGAAATCGCCTTGCTTGGAGATGATTTCCAGCGGATACTTCAAAGCGACAGAAACGTCATTTTCGTTAAACTGGACATCAACAATTGGGTCCTTTAGCTCGTTCACTTCAAACTTTCCGGAAAACGGCTCGAAATTGCTTATGCAGTTCTTGAATTCCGCTTTGATATGCGCGCTTAGCTGCTGGTTTATGAACTCTTCTGTTGGGACTGCTTCAAAGCCTTTATGCCACCAGTACGGCAGCTTGAATCCCGCCCCGGGAAAAGCCGTCAGGTATGCTCCTGGATTGCTGTTGATGTTTTGCGGAATATCAATGTAGCCCCCGCTTAGCCCTATCCTTTCCAAGCCGTCTTCTGCTGCGCTTTTTATGCAGCTGTCAACATACAGCTTTATCGGCGCCAGCTCAGGCTGTATAATTTCAACTTCTTTTTCAACAGCCTGCCTCTG
This sequence comes from Candidatus Woesearchaeota archaeon, assembly GCA_016185815.1. Taxonomy (GTDB): domain Archaea; phylum Nanobdellota; class Nanobdellia; order Woesearchaeales; family GW2011-AR4. The sequence continues at coordinate 6,703 of JACPMT010000044.1, read as the reverse complement.
GTAGAGGAAATAAAGCACTCCGCTAAGTATGACAATTGCCGTCATTACCAAAAATATGGATGCTTGTGATTTTGAATTGCTGAGTAATATTTTACCCGCACCTCTTTTTTTGGTCATTTTCTTAATATTTTAATTTTTATCCGCGACTTCGTCGCATTATATAGTGCTCGGCAAAATTTTCCTTTTCAATCAATTTTGCCTCGCCTAACATTGCAATAAACATTAAAAGCGGTTTACTTTTAACACATTTTACTGCTAAAAGTCGCTCTCGTCGTTTTTTGAATTTTATTTTTTAATGCGTTCATTTTTATTTTGACTTCTTATTACTCAAAAATTTTTTATTTTTGAGTTCAGCGGAAACTTCATTTCCGCCCGACAAAGCTTTGACATCAATTTTATTCAGGTCAATCTCAACGTAATCCTTTTCTGTCAGATTAAGCACCTTGACTATGTCGGAAGGCACCCTGACAACCAAGCCTCCGCTTGTCTTGATGAGCTTTTTTGTGTATCTCATTTATATATGAAACATAGTTATTTTATATAGTTTTTATATATTTTTCATTAATTAAAAGCATAGATTTATATATAAATTATATATGATATTTATAAAGGTTTCGAAACTTTCAGTTTTGAATACCCTGAAAATCATAGATTTTCAATGTTTTCTATTTATGGCTTTATTAGCCCATTAACCAAAGAAGATGCATAGTATCTAAAAAATGCAAAGAGTAGTAATGTTAAGGGATTTAAAAACATAGATATCAGTAGTATAATCTGAACTTCAGCTAGAGGTGCCACTCCTGTAGATGTTGCAACCGAGACATCGATACCTACAAGTGAGTACATTTTAACAAGCACAAGAAAGGTTACCTGACTGAGTTTTGTAGTTATGCTTAAAATATTTATTATTAACAACAGAAGAAATAGAACAGCGTAAGGTAGCAAAAACATATGGATTTTTGAAATGTTCAGCTTAATCGCATTGATAATGGATTTGAATTCCTGCCTTTTCATGAAAATAGTGTAAAGCGTGTTGGTAAAATACAGGCCAAGGGCAACTGCCGCAGCCATGAACAATACTGCCGAGGAAGGCTCTATTAATAGCGAAATAGATATGATTAACGCAAACCAAAATCCCATCCATACCATGTTTAATGCAAGAAATTTTGAAATCAGCTTAAAAGTGATTTTTGTGTTTGTGGTTTTTGCCCATATGATTCCCTTCAGTATGCTTGCCAGGAATATTACAGCAACCAAAGACAAAACAAAGGAAAAAACAATAAGGTAATAGAAAGCCTTTACCTCCCCTACCAGCTGCTGGGCTTTTTCATATCCCAATGACACGATATCTGACGGCAGATTGAAAGCTTCCATTTTCGCCTGCACCCTCTGTAGCCAAAAGACAACCAGGTAGCCGGACAAAATGTAAAACAAGAAGTCCAGGATTGCTATTGAGATTACGTTCAGGCCAATTTTTTTAATAGAAGACATTAGTATATTATTGTTCCATTCCAGGAAATTTGGTTTTTGAGGTTTTTTCATTTTATAATTAAAAATCCAATAATGTCAGGTTTTTTATATTTCTAAAATCTTTAATATTTAAAGTTGCTAATGTACAATTATTTGCGATTGCGGTTGAAGCTATGAGCAAATCTCTTAATGGAATCATTTGGCCCTTTATTTTCAGGTCCTTAAATATCTCCGCTGCTTTTCTGGCGCTTAATTCTGAAAAATCCAAAACAGCGGTTTTTAACAGCAGCTTTTCTATTGCATCAAGATTGGTTTCTCTTAATAATAATTCAAAAACGCTAATAGTGGTAATGTAAACCTCGCTGTCTTTTATTAAATCCAGCAATTGATGTGATTTAGGAGTGTTTTTCAGCACCTCTATAGAAACATCTGTATCTAGGCATATCTTTGTGTCCATTTCTTATACAACGGTTTTAATTCCCTCATTATTTCTTCATATTCTTTATCTTCCTTGGGCAGCAAGCCTATGCAATCCTTTAGCCCAGCGCCTGTCTTGGGCCTTGATTTTTCAATCAGCTCCTTGATTGTCTCACTAAAGCTTCTGTCTTTCTTTGCCTCCTTTAATTCCTCGTAAACATTGTTAGCTATCATTATTGTTTTTGCCATATTATCTGTATATGAATATACATATATATAAATCTTTTGCTTTAATCTATAAACCTAAAAATCATTGACATCTCCTGCTGCTGTTCCGCCCCCGGCAGCTGTTGTGGCTGTGGTTGCCGCTATGGTTGTTGCCGCTCCTGCTGACTCAACAATTGCGTTGCAGATTTTAGATCTTATTATTTACAGGTTTCCTATAGCAATAAGTAATTTTTTGTGCCCTTCTATCAGTTTGTTAAATTTTTCCAATTCCTTTGATAATACATCATAAATTTCTTTATCTTCTGAATTCATGAATTTCACCTGTCTGAATCCATCTCTTGATATCCCCGTCTTTATAAAAGTTTTCTCGAATTCCGAGCATTGTCCTTGCATACTTCGGATCATCTCTTATCTTGAATTTCGCACGATTGCTGATTAAGAAATCTTTTGCTACAATAAAGGCTGTTCTTCTATTTCCACTAGCAAAAGGGTGTTTTTGCACTAATGACTTTATCAGAAAAACCGCCTTATCATAAATGTCGCCCTTAAGTTTCTTGCAATTTTCAATAATTTCCACAATTTTTTGATAACTTAAAACTTCAGGCTTATCAGCTTTTTTAACTTTGAGTATGGTAAGTGCCAAAAGGTTATATTCGATTATTCTTTCAGGCGTTGGATATAAAATTTCCTTATTCATAGTAAGTTCTTATTTATTCTAAAAATCATTGACATCTCCTGCTGCTGTTCCGCCCCCGGCAGCTGTTGTGGCTGTGGTTGCCGCTATGGTTGTTGCCGCTCCTGCTGACTCAACTATTGCGTTGCACAATTCCTTGTTGTCAAGCTTCCACCTTAACGGCAATTTATCAAATGCCAGGCAAACTTCATTGTACGATATCTTGCTGTCCTGCACAATTGCATTGCTTCCAACTCTTCCAAAGCTTGAGCCTCTTTTCACCTTTTGCTCCTGCCTGAAAACATTTGCAGTCCTCTCGCCTTTCAAAACAACGTTGATGTTCATTTCTTCCGGCGCCCTTGGGTCCTTGTCATAGTCTCCGTTCCTTACATTGAATGTTATCTTGTATATGAACTGCGTTGTCCCGTTTTCTGTTGTAATCGGCTCTGTCTTTGTCGCTTCTATGTGGGCTCCAACCTGAGCCAAAACTTGGGGTGTTTCTGCATAAGCGATTCCAATGTCTTCGCCGTCAAGATAATTGCCGCATATCGCGCTGCTCCAGTATTCTGTTCCAAGGTATAAAGTTGCAAAAATCCTGTCAACATTATCTCTCCATGCAAGCAAAGAATCCTCGTCAAAGAACAATGTTGCATAATATCCAAGCCCCTGGAATTCTGTGAAAACACGTTCGACGGTGGCGAAGAAGCGCTGTGAATTTAATTGTCGTGCAGTTGGAAGTTCTATTCTATTGCCCTTTTCGTCCCTTACCCCATAAAGCCTTAATTGGTCTCCTGCTCTTTCTACCAATTCTTTAGACTTTGGATCTATATCTATTGTCTGTTTTTTTCCTTTGTCATCTATGTAATATACTTCTGATTTTGTTATATAAGGTATTTTTTCTTCCAAGAATCCAAAGAATGTACCACCAGCCTCAAAAATGCAACCATCTGCTGGACAACCTGAAATTCCACTCAAAATTTTAACTTTTCCATAATTCGGATCAGAAGGATCAAAACCAAATTTCCTGTCTATTTCGATGTTGTCTCCAAGCGCACTTATGACAATTTTATCCGCTTCGTATTTAATTGTCTGCTTTTCATTATTTTTCACAAATTCGTACGTTGTCAGTTCATCTTTTGCATTGAAAGTTCTTGATGCCGAGCCTTCAACAAGAACCGGTCTTCCATTCTCGTCCCTTTTTACATTACCTTCATAATCTGTAACTGTGCCGTCCTTAGCCTTCTCTCTTGTTACAACTTCTTTGTTCATGGTAAAAATAGAATTATCGTTAAATTCCAAATGAACTCCATTCTTGTCCCCTAAAATATTCCTCTCAACTTTATCAATTTTTATGCCTGCTTTTGTAGCTTCTACAATTATTTCATTAATTCTAGCATTACTTACGCCAATATTCTGTGTAATGATTTTGTTGTATAGGTCCCCATTAAATTGAGAAGTCCTACCACTAGAAGTTACTGTTACTGTGGCATCATTTAAGTCATTAGAACCTTGCTTATATTTTACTTCTATTTTTGAGCCATCTGACAATGTTGTTGCTTGCGTAACTTGTTCTTGATTTGTGCCTGGCTTAAGAGTTGTTGTTGTTTTTGTTTCGCCTTTTCTTTCTCCAACTATAAAAACTTCTGTTTCTATTTTTTTATTTTTTTCTCCCTTTATATACTCTATATCTGTTCTTGTTTGTGTGGTAAGCATAAGCGAGATATCTACTGATTTTTGAGGTGTTTTCAAACTTATGGTTCCTCCATCAATATCAACTTTGGATAGTGTTTTTAAATCCAGACCTGCGGCAATTGATGGATGCACAAAAAGCTCTTTGCCTTTTTTGTCTATTGTGCCGTCATTGTTATACGTTCTACCAACAACTATCTTTTGTAGATTTGTTTCTTTATCTTTCTCATAAAGCTCTACTAACTGATTATTTAAAGAAATTTTAGCTATCCTTCTCGGACCTTCTGTCTTTGTATTCGGGATTTGTCCAGCTACTTCTCTAGTATTTAGTCCCTGAGGATTTGCAATGTCAACAACACCAACTCCTTTAACCCATTGTTGACCTGGTTTGATTTCCTCACAGTTCACTTTGTCGCATTCTCGATTGTTTTTTGCTAATTCAAAATTGTCTAATCGGACATATTTTGACACCTTACTTGTTGCGGGATTCGCATAATCTGGGTCTAAATTTCCAATAGTTGGTGCAGGAGCTGGTGCAGGTGGCGGTACAGTTTGTCCGCTCTTTGGTATTTTGATATCATGTTCCTTATCTGAAATATCAATAACACCATAAATTGTTTCTCCAGGTTTTCCATGAACAGTTACTCCAGTTAATGGGTCTTTGTACCATATTTCATTGGTTGATGCAGGTTGAAATGCTTCTTGGAGTTTTTCAGGTAAGTTGGAAACTGATATTTCTGATTTGCCACTAACTTCATTTTTAACCCATACCCGATTTTCTTGGTTATAGTCAATTCCTGGATAATAAACGGCACTTCCATCAGCTGGGATGAAAACTGGCCTGCCATCAATAGTTTCACCTTTAAAATTTTCTTCGTCGTCAATATCTCCTCTAACCAAAACTCCTTTTAATAATTTATTTATATGTTCGCGTTTATCTGAAGTTAGTTTGTCGGTAAAGTCTATTAACGAATGTAATTCTGGTTCATATTTAATGTTTATAATTTTTAAATCGTCAATTTGACTTGTCCTTTGCGGCTCTTTGACTTCGACAAATTTCCACTTGTCTTTGCCAGATTCTTGAGGCGGCTTAGTTAAATCTGTTGCCGCAGGATCTTTAAATGGGATTGATGGGATTACAGATCCGCCATCTAAGAAATAATATCCATTTTTATCAACACTTACTGTGTAGGGTTGGGATCCATAGCCTGCGTCTATAACAACAACCTCCCCTGGCTGGAAAATGCGGGTTATCTTGCCATCGGCTGTTGTGTGTGGCGGCTTGGTATTGGACAATGACAAGCCCTGACCCTGGATGTCTACAGGATAAATTATTTTATTTTCCCCTTCCTTCTTAATTCCTGCTTTCTCGACAGTATATTTGGTGCCCTTTGTGTCCCAAAACGCACTTCCTACAGGCTTTAGAACGCCTCCCACTCTAATACCTCCATTACCCAATATTTCAATTTCTGCATTCCCAGTAATCCCTACCACATTTCCGCTTATCTCATTTTCAACAAAATGTTCTTCATTTTCAATTTCTTCAGTTTCCTCATCAGCAATCACCTTTTCATTCAATCCATTGATCCTGTAGCTAAACTCAACATTTCCATCTTTATCAACTACCAGCAACCCATCTTTATATTCTATACCTGCAATCCTGATGTAAAGCGGAGCATAGGAATTAAAAGTGTCAAGGTAAAACACAAACCCGTTCCTTACTTCATACCATCCTTCATTCAACTGGCTTAATTCTTTAATATCGTTTACTTCTGTTATCAAAATTATTGACGGTTTGGTGTCTATTGAATTTTCCCTTACAACATTGGCTGTTATATTGTTCTGGTAGAATATTGAAGTTGCTAATATTGAGGATAGTAATACAATTATAGCAATCAAGCTTACCAATCCTTTTGCTGTTTTGTTATTGAATAAGTTTTTATTGGGCTTCATTTTTGTAAATATCACGCATTTCGTATCTTACCTTATTTTTATCAAGGAAATCCATAATTTTTTGTCTATTATGGAATGGGGCAATGAAAATTCCTTTGGAAAGCTTGATGCAGTCCAATTCTTGAAGCAAGCCTTTTGATGCATATGCTTTTTTGCCAATTTTCTGCTTATACCCGTAAAGTTTTCTCCATACTTTTACCTTTGCGGAAAATTTTCTTTTTTCAACCGACACTTTGAATAACGTGGAGCGCTTAAGCCCTTTTGGGCTTTCTT
>JACPMT010000029.1 GCA_016185815.1 Candidatus Woesearchaeota archaeon | reverse complement strand
GTACAATAATCTCCTTTCCTCACGAAATTTTTTATTGAGAAATTAATTTTATAGCTTTTTCCTTTGGTTTCAATTTTTTTTAATTTTGCAACGTAGGAGCCTTCCTTCAATTCTTCCAATCGCTTCCACACTAAGTTTCCATCTTTGTAAATCAAAAATGGTTGATTACTGGAAACTATTAGATTATTTCCATCGCTAAACTCTACTTCGTAAGAAGGCGCGTTTAATTTCGTTATATGGGTTATTTTGGCATTAGAAATCTTGCCGTCTTTGAAGGCATAAGTTGTTATAGGACTATTTAGTTCTATAATCTTCATTTTTTCTCCCTGTATTTTACCATCTCTTGCAGCATCGTCAAAGATATCCTTTGCCTTTACATTCCCTTTAGGATTTGTTAATATTTTTGTGTCGCCATCAACACACATTATCTCCGGGCCATTAATCAAAATAAAATGCGAGTTTGTTTCATTTGCAACTGCCTTTGCAAGCAGCGTCTTTCCTGTTCCGGGCGGACCATGCAGCAAAACCCCTTTTGGCGCTTCTATGCCAAGCCTTTCAAATATCTCAGGATGCTTTAACGGCAACTCAACCATTTCCCTTACTTTTTTTATCTCATCTTCCAAGCCGCCTACATCCTCATAGGTGATGTCTGGAACCCTTTCTTCCTCGATTTCAACAGCTTCTGACCTGAATTCAATTTCTGTCTGGTCAAGGATAATGACTGGCTGCTTTGGGTTTGTGTCAACAACAACAAACTTTATGTCTCCAAACCCGATTCCCATCATTGACTCGTCAAGAATGCTGAAGATATCTTCGTCAAAGAAGGGATTGTTCATCATGGTTGTTTTTCTCCTCCTTGCCCCTCCAAGGGAAACTATGTCGCCCCTGACAACAGCCCTTCCCAATAATCCCTGCTTGAAAATTTCAGGAGAAGCCCTTATGACAATGCCTTTTCTTGCAGGCGCAATAACAACCTTTTTTGCCTCTTTTACAAGCGCTTTTCTTATTCTTACTATCTCTCCAATCCCTGTTTTCGAATTCTTTCTTATTATGCCGTCCATTCTTATGATGTTCAACCCAATATCGCCAGGATATGAGCGATCTGCAATGGCAACTGTCTTTCTTTCCCCTTCAATTTCAACTATGTCGCCTGATTTGATGTCTACTTCGCTTAAATAGCCGGAGTCAATTCTAACTATGCCTTTGTTTACATCGTCTTATATTGCTTCCGCAACCTTAAGTTTGAGTTCCTTGTCTGCCATTTTGTATTGACCATAAGATAGATATAGTGTTTTATAAAGCTTTTGTTTAAGGAGTAGTACAGTATTTACCCAATATAATTCTTCTCAGCCTGTTGCTGGATTTGGACTTTTGGCAATGGTATTGGAGGAGGCAAATTCACTTCCTGGCTTAATATCAGTGCCTGCACATTGCATTTGGTGAGTATTGTATTTAACAAGCCAGCCATAATCTCCTTTGGCATTTTCTTGTCTTTCTTCCACGAGTTCAAAATTTCCTTTGCCTTTTTTGACTCTTCCATATACAAAAGCTCACCCTCAAAAAGAATGTTGCCGACAGAAGGCTCGTATTTTGATGTGAACTCAAAAATGAACTTTAGGACATTTTGATTGTCCTTGCCCAAGGAAAGGCTGTCCTCCTTAATGTCCTTAATGCTTACATTGTTGTTTATGTCAATCTTGCCTTTTGCAGCTTCCTTCTTTTCAGCGCTTAGTTTTGTGAATCCAAAGCCGACAATCATTTTAGAAAAAAGAATATTAAACTATATATAAACCTAACTCTTCTTCTGCCCAGCGTACAGCCTCTTAACATAATCAAGAGTAGATGCTTCGTCTGGACCTTTATCATCGCGCAATTCAATTACCCTAGGAAACCTCAATGCAAATCCGCTCTCATAAGTCGGTGATTTCTGTATCTCATCGTATCCAACCTCAATGACTATTTTAGGTTTTACCTTCACTTCTTTGCCCTTTTCAGAAATTATCAATGGTTTCAGCAATTTAGTCATTCCCATAAAACTCAAGCCCTCTTCTTCCTTCTCTTTTAATCCTGTGCTTGCCTTGCCAACTTCAACAAATTTTCCATTCTCATCAAGGCATGCGATTGTATAGCTGCTCAGCCATTTTGCCCTTTTGCCTTCGCCCCACTCAGCGCCTACAACCACCAAATCAAGAGTCTCCATCATGTGCTTGAACTTTATCATGTAGCCAACGCGAGCGCCCGGCTTGTAAGGGGAATTAAGCGACTTGAACATCAGCCCTTCATTCCCTGCATTAACAGCTTCCTTGAAGAACTTCTCAACATCTTTTTTTTCAGAAACAATTTTGCTTTTTGAAAGCAAAATCTTTTTTGGCTCCTGTTTTATTATTTTCTCCAGCAGCTTCCTTCTTTTTTCAAACTCCTCATTTATCATGCTCCTGCCTTCATAAAATATCACATCAAAAACATTAAGCTCGACAGGAAAATCATGCGCCATTTTGTCAATGTCGTATTTCCTCTTGATTCTTTGTGAAATGCTCTGGAATGGCAGGTATTTTCTTGTCTTTTTATCATAGCCAACTGCTTCGCTGTCAATAATGAAGCTTTTTCCTTTTACATTTTTTTTAATAAACTCAACAACATCTGGAAACTGCTTTGTAACATCTTCTAATCTGCGAGTAAATAACTTGATATTTCCTTTTTCGTCTTTGTGCCCCTGAATTCTAAAGCCGTCATACTTAAATTCAATAGCAGCAGGCTTTCCCACAGTTTCAAATGCCTCTTCAATTGTATCAACCTTTAATGCGAGCATCACTTGGATTGGAATGCTAACCCTCATTCCAATATTTTCAAGCCCGTCCAACCCTCTTGATTTTGCAGCTTTTGCAACTTCTGCAAACTCATTTGTAACGTCATAAGCGCTTTGGACAGCATCAAGGTATTTGTTGTAAACTTCCCTGTCTTCCACTTCTATGTTATTTCCTTCTTTTGTGTATTTTATTCCGATTTTGTTGCCAAAAAATGCCCATGCAATTGCATCCCGCATTGCCCCTTCTCCAACTCCAATCCGCATTTCGCCAAGAATTGTCTTGACAATGTACTTTGACTCAATCGGCTTTGCTGATGTAAGCAATTCTGCTATCAGCTGGGTTTTCCTGTCGACAGTTCCTTGGCCTTCAAGCTCTGCAAGCTTTCTAATGTTTTCAAATATTTTCTTTATGGTCAGTTTTGTTGAATGCAATGTCGCCTGTTTTTTCGTTTTGACGATAATTTCAGCAACTAATCCAAGATCCCCTTGCTTCTTCCACTCATTTTCTTTCCCTCAAGCAGCAGCATTACATGCTCCATATCCTCTGCGCTGACATCCTTCAAGAACTCCGAAATAATGTGGGTTTTTTCCAGCCTTTTAGTTGTCCTGTTCAGCTGCTCGTAAACCTCAACAAGCTTTGAGTATTCCAGAGGAAATAAGGATATTGTATTATTTATTAAGTTTATTGAAAGAGTGCCATTGAAGATGGTACTCAACTAATGGAACAGTTGTTTCAGCGAGATATTAAGTTAGCTCTAGATAATTGTTATTTCAGGTAAAAATAAATTCACTATTGCTATCACCAATAACAAATTGTATATGTCTATTTGTGATTATTTCACTTTTTCTATTACTTACAAAAAGTTTTATATAATTCCAAAATTCTTTATCCGTTGCGTCTAAAACGTGGAGATTAGATTTTATTAAATCTGTTTTAGTAATTTTTCTGTCATGCATTGAGCACAAGAAAAGTTTAAAAATATCGACTATTTGGTCGACGTGAAGTTGATTATATTCATGAATTATTGATGGTTGAAAATGTTCTAGTAATTCTAGAATAAAATTGCCTTGGTCTATCCAACACTTAATTGCTTTATTTCTTTGTTCAATATCACTGGATTTCATTAGTTGTAAAACACTTATAGGAATCACTATATTACTTTGTTTAGCCTTAATTAGTGGCTCAACTGGACCAACATATCCAGAATTGTCCATTATTAAAACTCTAGAGGGAAAAATGGAGTACACAAGAGAACTTAAAGCAAAATTTGGTATCGCAATAAACATGCCATTTCTAAATTTTATCCCTAATTCTAAAGCCAAAAGTTTTCCAGCATTTATATCTCCACCAATGCCCTCCAAAATTACGATTGCACTTTCATATTTTAATGAGTCTAGAAATTTTTTTATTTTTTTGATATGTGCCCTCTCTATCTCTTTTTGTTCATTATAAAGAATATATACTATATTTATCTCTAATTCAGATTCTATATTCTTTAGAACACCCCTAAGTACATCTATTGAAACACCCATAATAGACGCTATATAGAAAGAAATTAAAAGCTTTGCTATCAAACATTAGTTTCCTATGGAAAAGTATTTAAATAAGTATGCTCAAAAACTGCTTAGATGTGTAAAAAACACTACTCTTTATATAGTAAACACCAACATTTAAATACTGTAATAACTTCCCCTTATTTTAACTGGGGATGTTAAAATGGCAACTGACAAGGAAAAAATTCACAAATTGCAAATAAATCTGTCCAAAGCCGCTGTAAAAGAACTAGAAAAATTAAGAGATAGAGTTGAAGCTTCCTCTAAATCTGAAGTTATTAAAAGTAGTTTAAAATTATATAGTTTTATTACCAATGAAAAATTTAAAGATAAGGACTTAAAAATTCTTATAAAGGATTCAAAAGGTAACACAAAAGAGATTATAATCTAACTCCTTTAGCGCGGTCATGGGGAAACAAAAAGATAAAAGTATAGATGAAGAAATAATAAATAAGCTTAATCTTTCTGAACCATATCCTACACGAACATTTCATGATTTTACTAGAAGTGAATTAGCTACAAAACTTCTAAAGTATAGTTCAATAATAATAGGAATGACCTTAATTGGAATTTTAGTATTAATTGGCTTTAAGAAATTAGAGGCAGATAAAGCTATAACTTTAATATTAGCAGTTTCAAGCATTTTTTCGGGTTTACTTGGCTCGGCAATTACATATTATTTCTCCTCAAATAAGTGATGCCAAATTAACAACTCATATTTCAGTTAACTATTTAAATATCCTTATCCAAAAACAGGTTATGAATGTTTTTGACTGCATAAGGACCAGGCGCTCTATAAGAAAATACAAGGACAAAGACGTGCCATGGGACAATGTCGTGGAAATCCTTCAGGCAGGAAAATACGCTCCGTTTGCAGGCAACATATTCAATGTAAAGTTTATTGTTGTTAAAAATGAAGACAAGAGAAAGGCAATTGCAGAAGCTTCTGTGCAGCAATACTGGATGCAGGACGCCCCTATCCATATAGTAACCATTGGCGAGCCGGAAAAAGCAGAGCGGTATTATGGCACAAGGGGCACACGGCTTTATACAATACAAGGCGCTGCTGCTGCGATTGAGAACATGCTTTTGACAGCACATTCGCTTGGCTTGGGCTCCTGCTGGGTCGGCGCTTTTGACGAGGAAGAGATAAGAAGGCTTTGCAACCTGCCGGAGCATGTCAATGTGCAGGGCATTGTCACAATAGGCTATGCTGACGAAGTTCCGCAAGCTCCTCCAAAGCACAGGATAGAGCACATCATGTTTTTCGAGAAATGGTTTGGCAGGATTGAAGGTCCAAAAACTGGATTAGGATACTGGAGCCCATACATACAGCATGCTGTGACTGAAACTCATAAGCATATTAAAAAACACGCAAAAAAAGTTGTTGATAAAGTGAAGGAGAAATTGAAGAAAAAGAAAAGTTAATTTCTATAAAAAATTAAGTTAAAATAAACGAGAGCGACTTTTTTATGTATACTGTGTTAAAAGTGAACCGCTTTTAATGTTTTTATTGAATGTATAGGCGAGGCATTTCGATGTGGCAATCAGAGAAATGCCGAGCACTAAATTTTGTTGCGAAGCAACGGATTGAATAATTTTAGTCTTCTAATTATCTCAAAAAATAAAAAATGTGGCACATTGCTGTGCCACCGCTTGCCTTCATAATGAAAAACGTTGGGGGTGGTTTTCTAATGAAGGCAAAGAAACAATCTCACCACAAAGACTAAAGGGGTGATCGTGAATCCTTGCTATTGAATTAACTCGATTCCAAGTTCCTGCGAAACGGCAACTGCTGCTTGACTTGGTCTTGAGTAATCAACCTTGCCAAGCACCCAGGGGCTTTTGACCCCTGTGATAATGGTCATGACTGTAATCCTTCCTTTCATGTCATCAACAACTCTGGCGCCCCAGATGACATTTGCATCCTGGTCCAAGCTTTCTGTCACCAACTCTCCAACCCTGTTGATGTCGTCAAGCGTCATATCTGGACCGCCTACAACATGGATTAAAGCGCCTGTTGCTCCTCTGTAATCAACTTCCAGCAGTGGATTTGCCAAAGCTCCTTTTACAGACTCTTCGACTCTGCTGTTTGTATCAGAGCTGCCAACTCCGATAACTGCAACTCCTCCATTTTGCATTATTGCCTTTACATCTGCATAATCCAGATTGACAAGCGATGGAACAGCTATGGTCTCAACAATGCCTTTTATCATCGTTGCAACCAGCTCATTTGCAACTGCAAATGCCTGCTGTATCGGAAGGTTGCCTGCAATCTGAACCAAGCGATTATTGTCAATTACAATTACAGTATCAGAAACTTGCCTAAGCTGCTGCAAGCCAAATTCTGCCTTGTCAACTCTTGCCCTTTCGATCTTGAACGGCATTGTCACAGTCCCAATCACAATAGCGCCTGTGTCTTTTGCAAGATGCGCGATTACAGGAGCAGCACCTGTGCCTGTGCCTCCGCCCATTCCAGCGCAAACATAAACCATGTCAGCGCCTTTCAGGCTTTCTTTCAGCTCATTCATTGACTCTTTTGCAGCTTCTGCCCCTTTTTCAGGAAAGCCTCCGCATCCAAGTCCTCTAGTAACGCCTTTTCCAATCAGGAATTTCCTGTCAGCATCTATAATGCCGAGATGCTGCTTATCGGTGTTGCACGCTATTATCTCAGCGCCTTTGATGCCTTTTTTGTAGAGCCACCCAACCATATTGTTGCCAGCGCCGCCAACTCCAAGCACTTTTATGTTTGCCTGTCCTACCAATCCCAGACTTGCGTCTTGTGTACCTTCAACTGAAAAATCCATTTTCATCATCCCCCTTTTCCCCTAGTCTTGCTCGCGAGCACGCTTTTGGCGTGCATCTACCGGTGGTTTTCATAAATATATTTTACAATATAAACTTCCAAATACCGAAATATTTATATTGCTCTTCTACAACATCCCTTTTAGAATTAGTTTGTGCCAACAAGCTGATTTAGTCACGTTTTATAGTTTTTTTCGTACTAAAAAACTAGAATTTCCAAGATAAGCTTATTTTAAGCTGCTTTTCGCCAAAAAAGCTGCTTTAGTTGAGTTTTTCGCCAAAAAAACTCATAATTAATCTTTTCTTAATTTTATATTTATATATAAAGTGATTTATAA
>JACPMT010000027.1 GCA_016185815.1 Candidatus Woesearchaeota archaeon | reverse complement strand
TAAGCAGCAATATAAGCAATACGTCGGCAACCGCGATATACGTGCCCCAAAGCAATGGAATCCCAAAAAGCAAATTCAAGGCAACAACAATTCCAAGAAATTCTGCCAAATCAGTTGCAAGAATTGCTATTTCTGCAAGAATCCAATAAGACCAAACAAGCCATCTCTTTTTCAGCTTTTCCTTTACTAATTCTGGCAGGGAGTAGCCAGCAATTCCAAGCTTTCCGCTTAAGTACTGGAAAAGCATAGCCATTCCAGATGCAAGCCATACAACCCAAAGCAGATCATAATTAAAAGAAGCTCCTCCAGCAATATCAGTGCCCCAATTGCCAGGGTCCATATAGGCAACGCTTACAATCAAGCCAGAGCCCATGAATGCAAGCAGCTTCCTGTCTGAAAATATTTTAAAATAATCAGCTAATTTCTGCAAGAACGCCATTTTATTTACCTATCACACAACCAGAAACCCTGTCAGATACATAACCAGCAACCCTACCAAAAATCCGAGCACATTTGTAACTGTGAATATTGAAAGCCATTGCCCTTTTGCCATCTGTTCAAGTATATCGAATGAAACGTCAAATATAGCCCCTGAACCTATTGCAAGGAAAAAAACTCCAAGAGCAGCAGAAAAAGCAAATCCCCCAATTAAAGTGCCTATTATCGTGGGGGCGCCTGCAATTACCCCCATAACAATCAAATGGAGTAAAAAATTCTTGATCTGTTTGAAAGTTTTTGTCAGAGGCACAACGATTGCAACTCCTTCAGTCACATTATGCACCATAAATCCAATCACAAGCAAGCTTCCAAGCGCAATTTCCCCAACGGCATAAGCGCTTCCAATTGCAAGCCCTTCCCCAAGGTTGTGCAAGCCAATGCCAAGGGCAATAAGATAGCCCCACATCAAGGCTTGGTAATGCTCGCCCTTTTCTTTTGTATGGCGCTGGGTTTTATAGCTTACAGCCGACAAAGCCAGCACAGCAAGCAAAAATCCTATCAGCAGGATGCCTATGCCGTTAAAAGCAGCTGGAAGGGTTCCTGCAAGCTCAAAAGACTCTGCCAATGCGTCAAAGCCAAGAAACACCAGCAAGCCGATTGTAAGCGAAAGGAGAAAGCTGTACCATTTAAGCCTTAGCATTTTCAAAAACGGAAACCAAAGAAGCCCGATAAGGACAGGGATTATGCCAACATAGATGCCCAGAAGGGCAAATGTCTTAAGATAAAAAACATTGAAGCTTGGAGTTAAGGTCGCAACATCAACTTCTTTCTCAAAAGTAAATCCATTTCTTGATATAAGGGTTATTTTCTCAAAATCACCATCGTTCCATGGATAATCAATCTCTATTTTCCCTTTTTCAAGCGGATTTAAGGTATTGCTTGGAAGCATTTCAAACTGCCAGTAAGCGTCATTGACCAAAACTTGCGCTATTGTAACAGGCTCTGGCCCGTCATTAAACACCTCAAGCTCCATGTGCTCAGGGGAAAAAACAACTCTTTGGATGAATGCTTTTTCAATAGGCGGCACAGACGACTTGAATACCCCCAAAGGCCCGAATTTAACAAAAACAAGCAGCAGTATTAAAAGCAAAAAAACCGGAGATAGTGCGCTTATCCATATTCTAAACTTGCTATTGTTTTGCTGCTCTTCCATTCTTACTCAACCTCAAAAAATCCCATCCATCCAAGCTCTGTAAACTCTGAAACATGGGCATGGAACATATACATTCCAGGATACTTGAACTTAACATCAAGAATGCTTCTTTCTGCCTGTGCAAATGAAACTATGTCAGTGTAGGCATCGGGCTCAAGCTTTGTGCCTGTCCTGTACTCGTCAAAAAATGTTGCATGGACATGGAAGGAATTTACAGGATCAAATTCAACAATGTTGACAAGGTAAATCCTGACAAGCTTGTCTTTCTTAACCTTAATTGGATTCAGCGCATAATAGAATGCTTTTGTGTTTACTGCATAAACTTCGTTTTCGCCGTCAAGATTTGTGTCGAATGCATTCATTACCATAACAAGCTCTTTATCCGGTTTCGGTCTTGTATCATTCTCTGGGTCGACAATATAAGCTCCATACAAGCCTTTTGCAATATGCTGCTTCAATGGCACAGAATGGCAGTGGAAGAGATGGACTCCAAATGGGTCTGCATCAAATTCATAAGTGAAATTCTGTCCGGGATAAACAAAATCTTCTGGCATTGAGCCGTCCATTTTTGATGAATGAAAGCCATGAAAATGCATTGTATGCGGCTTGGTGCCCTTGTTTTCAAAATGTATCCTTATCAAATCGCCTTCTGTTGCCCTGATTGTCGGAGCTGGAACCTGCCCATTGTAAGTCCAGGCAGGGAAAAAAACATTTGGCGCAATCTCAATTTCTTTGTCTTCTGCATAAATCCAGTACTCCCTTAGCAGCCTTCCATTTGAAAGTTTTGTCTCTTTGTAATATCTGCTTCTTTCATTCAAAGGCAGATTATTGAAATTCCAGGAAGTCAGGTATTCCATAGGATTGAAATCATTTGTGTATTTGCCGACAACGCCAAATTTTTCTTGCGCTGTTTGCTGCTCACTCCTGCCATGGCTTCTTTCCCTTAAATACTTGAAATATTCCATGCATCTTATATCTGTTGATTGCGGGTCTGTGCAGTAATCCTTCACAGCTTCCTTCATTTTGTCAAAAGTGTCCTCCTGCGCTATGGCATTGTTTTTTGCAGAAGGCTTCAATAATAGAAATCCCAATACTAAAATGGATGCAATCAAAAGCAATTTCACTTTGCCGGATATTGTTTTTTTCTTCATTCTTAAAAATCAAGAAGTTTATTGCGGAATCGGCTTTCCGTGAGGGTCTTTTTTCGGGTTGCCAAGAATCTTTCTTAACTTCCCTATGGACTCGTCGCTGAAAGCATGCTCGAGTCGATGGGCTTCTTTGTGTATATGCTTCGAACTTATCTTTAACATTTTTTTCAAAAAAAGCTCTATCAGGCGGTGCTTTGATGTGAGTTTTTCAGCAATTTTCCTTCCCTTTGCCGTGAATTTTAATTTTGAATATTTTTTATGCACCACCAAGCCTTCTTTGTCAAGCTCATTAACCATTTCCGAGACGCTCGGCTTTGAGACATTGAGGTAATTAGCCAGGTCTATGGATTTGATTTCTCCTCTTTCCTCCTCCAGAATGTAAATGCCCCTCAGATAGTCTTCCCTGCTTGCTGTAAACATGGAAAGTTAGGGATACCTAACTTATATATAAAGGTTTCTAATTTGAGGAAATAATAGTGCAATAAAAAAATCTATAACTCCAATCAAAAAGATTATAAATAAAAAAAGATACCCTTATACAATGCCAAAAAAATACTTTACAGCCGAAAGCGCGCAAAAGCAGCTTCCCAAAATAAGGAAATCATTATCGAAGCTCCAGAATTTGAAAAAGGCAATAGATACAATTACTTCTGTCAGGATCGACCCCGAAGAAATTGAATACGATGAACTTGTTGAAACCAGCACAAAATTAAGCAAAGAGTTCCACAAATTGTCTTATGAATTCTATAAGGAGCTTGAGAAGCTGGAAAAAACAGGATGTTTGCTTAAGGATTTGGAGCAGGGCTTAGTAGATTTCTACTGCAAGTTTGAAAACAGGGATATTTTTCTTTGCTGGAAGCTTGGAGAGGAAAGAGTAAAAGCATGGCATGAGAGAGATTCTGGATTTGCTGGCAGAAAGCCAATCATTGACATTGAACAATAAATGAAATCAAAAGTAAACTGGCTGGAATGGTGCAATGAGTCTTTTGAAAAGGCAAAAAGAGAGGACAAGCCTGTTTTGCTTGATTTGACGGCTGTGTGGTGCCATTGGTGCCATGTGATGGACACAACATCATATTCTGATGAAGATTGCGCCAATATTATAAATGAGGATTTTGTGCCGATAAAAGTCGACATAGATAAAAGGCCTGATATCAGGGAGAGGTACAATATGGGCGGCTTTCCATCAACGGTTTTCCTGAATCCAGATGGCTATATCATAGCCGGTGAAACTTATGTCCCGCCTGAAAGATTTAAGCTGATGCTTGAGACTGTAAAAAGCGCGTATAAAAACAGGAAAGATGAAATTAAGCAAAGAACTTCAGAGGCAACTGAAAAAATGGAAAATGGCAAAAGTGCAATAAAAGCAAATGTAAATGAGGATACTGTAAAGGAGATTTTGCTGTCTGTTGAGGATAATTTTGACGACTTTTACGGCGGATTCGGAACACAGCCAAAATTCCCTTCTCCGGAGGTCTTGGATTTATTGTTACTTCAATACCAAAAAACAAAAAACAAAAAATATCTTGATATGGCTTTGAAAACTCTTGATGGGATGCATGAAGGCATTTACGACAATGCTGGTTTTGGGTTTTTCAGGTACTCTGTAACTCCAGATTGGAAAGTGCCCCATTACGAGAAAATGCTTGACACAAATGCGGGCTTGTTGAGAAATTATGCAGTTGCCTATGAGACAACAAAAGAGGAAAAGTACAAAAAAATTGCTGAGGAGACAATAGAATACAT
>JACPMT010000032.1 GCA_016185815.1 Candidatus Woesearchaeota archaeon | reverse complement strand
TCATTAAAAAGATACAATACAAAAAATAAAAAGAACAAAAAAATAAAAAATCAAATCTGGTTCAGGCAGCAGCCTGTTATTTTGCATGTTGCATGCAGGAATCTTGATGCTGCAAAAAGATTGCTTGATGCAGCAAGAAAAATATTCAAGCATTCCGGAATTATAAGTGTCTCTGACAGAAAAATAATGGTTGAAATAATTGGAAATGAAAGAATTGAGGCAATAATTGCCGACAAGGATTTTGCTATGGATGAAAATTCCATCAAGAAACTAATAAAATATGCGAATGAGAATTTTGAGGAGAACAAAAGGAAGAGTGAAATTTTATTTGATTCTGTCAAAAAAATTTGATTTGCTTACTTGTTCTAAGATAGTAACTTTTTTAACTGAATCACTCATCCCTCAGTTGAATGGAACTAACACTAGATGGCGTAATTGAGGAAGCTCTGAAAACATCAAGAATCAGAATTGGCAAGGCTAAGCGAGCCCAATATTTAGATTTCTTAAAAAGGCAATTGAAGACGCATCCGCATTACAACATAAACTCTCAAAATGAATCTTCAAGAAAAAATATTTTTCCTTATTCTGACTTGCTTGTGGACAAGCTATTGGTTTTCTCATATTTGCTGGGAGAAATAAGTATTGTTAACGGCTATGATGGCAACGTAGGGAAAAGAAGGATTAAGGATATTTCGGATTTATATTTATTAAAAGGGGTTGAAATTGAGCCAAGGCGCCAACTTTATGTAAGGCTTGGTCTGGCAAAGGCAGTAGATATAAGTTTGAATAAGTTGTACAAAAGAGTAGAATACAGGCACAAGAAGCTCGATCGTGGAAAATTTCCAAACTGGAGTAAAATAATAGATGAATTAGGCAGAGAACCTGCTGTGAAAGCATATTTTAAGAAGGAAATAACATACAAGATGGTTACTGATACGCCGTCAAAAATAAAATTTCCAGATAATTAGAACCAATTAAAATCTTTCACACCCCAACCATCGCTTCTGTCAATCCCTTTCTGTCCCTAATTTGCTTTATAATTTTTCCCTGCAATTCCTCTGGCAGTCTTTCAAACAACTGGTCGACAACTGAAGAACTTCCTCTGCCGCCTGTTGCACTCCTTAAATCAGAGCTCCAGCCGAACATCTCTGCAACTGGCATCTTTGCCTTTACAGTTATTGTGTTGCCTTCCTGCACAACATCAAGCAACTGCCCTCTTTTGTTGCTGATAAGCTTTGACAAGTCGCCAAGATAGTCGGCAGGCGCTTCAATCTGCAGTATTTGCAGTGGCTCCAGCATTATTGGGTTAGCAAGCATCATCGCTCCCCTAATGCCTTCCCTTACAGCAGGATAAATCTGGGCAGGCCCTCTATGGATAGCATCTTCATGCAGCTTCATGTCAGTCAGCATAACCTTGACTTTTGTGCACGGCTCTTTTGCCAATGGACCGGCTCCCATCACATCCTCAAACATATCGGTAATCATCTCAATCACTTCGCCAAGATGGACCTGGCCTCGGGTCATGTCCATCAGAATATTGCCCTTGTAGATGTCCTTTATCTTGACAGCATCTTTTGAGTCCATGCCAGCTTCAACAAAAGCATCCCTTAATTCCAATTCTTTTTTCTTAACTCGCATCTCTGGAATTTTGCCTGATTTGATTGCCTGGTAAATGGAATCCTCCAAAGGCTCGACAACAAAGAACAAATGATTGTGCTTGTTTGGAGTCTTGCCCATGACTTCAGCGGATTTTTTTGTGATGCACTCCCTGAATACGACAATTGGGTCGCTAGTCTGCACCTCAACAAACTTTTCTGTCCTTATCCTATTTTCTATGACTTCAAGATGAAGCTCGCCCATGCCGTGCATCAAATGCTCTCCTGTTTCCTCATTAATCTCAATCTTCACCGTTGGATCTTCCTTGCCAACCATTCTTAAAACTTCTATCAGCTTTGGCAGGTCACTTGGCCTTTTCGCTTCAATCGCTTTTGTGACAACCGGCTCAAATATGTGGGTTATCTGCTCAAACGGCTCTGTTGCATGCTCTGTTATTGTTTCGCCGACATAAGACTTCACTCCAGCAACTCCAATTATGTTGCCTGCAGGAACATTGTCCACAATTTCCCTTTTTGCACCATTATAAATGAAAACCTGCTGGATTCTCGTAGCCTGCTTCATTCTGTTAAGATAGGCTTCTGTGCCTTTTTTCATTGTGCCAGAAAATAATCTTCCGGCTGAAATCTCTCCAGCTTGCGGATCAATCACAATTTTTGTGATGACAAAGAACACTGCTCCGTTTGGATCGCAGCTTATCAATCCCTTGCCTTCCTGGCTTTCAATGTCGCCTCTCCATATTCTTGGAATCCTGTAAGGCTGCGCAACTAATGGATTTGGCAGGTGCCTTACAACCATGTCCAAAACAACCTCGTGCAGAGGCGCTTTATCCGCTAGTTCCGTGTATTTTCCTTCCTGCAAATATGCTTCTATGACATCCTTAAATGAAATTCCCTTTTTCTGCATGGACTGCACAGACAGCGCCCATTTGTGGAACGCGCTTCCAAAGCAGACAGAGCCGTCCTGAACGTTAACCTTCCATTTTTCCCCATAGCCCTTTGGCGCAATATCCATAATAAGTTTGTTTACATTTGTAATTATTTTTACAAACCTCTCCTGCATTTTTTCAGGAGTTAATTGCAATTCCTTGATTAGCCTGTCAACCTTGTTGATGAACAGCACAGGCTTGACTAATTCCCTCAATGCTTGCCTAAGCACAGTTTCTGTCTGCGGCATTATCCCCTCAACGCAATCAACAAGAACTATAGCTCCGTCTGCTGCTCTCATTGCTCTTGTAACTTCGCCTCCAAAATCAACATGGCCTGGCGTGTCAAGAAGGTTAATCAAATACTCCTTGCCTTCATAATTGTGAACCATTGAAACAGCTGCTGTGTCAATTGTGATGCCTCTTTCCTGCTCATCTGCATGGAAGTCAAGCTTCAAAGCCTTGCCTGCATCTTCCTTTGACATCATTCCAGCGCCTGCCAATAAATTATCTGAAAACGTTGTCTTGCCATGATCAATGTGCGCGCAGATTGCGATGTTCCTTATATGGTCGGGCTTTTGCATAATGCGCATAACCTTATCAACCATTTTTTCTGACATTTTTAATCACAACTTTGAAATTTAAAATATTGATTTAAAGAATTTTAAAGGTATTTTTAAATGTTTAGGAAGAAATCTAAGAATGCTGGGCTTCAACAAGCACCTTTTTATTCATAATTTTGCTTGCATTTAAAATCTCCATGCCAAGAAGCTTGCCCTTTTTATCAAAATCTAGGATTATATTTTCATTTAGCTCAATAGTTTTCTTAACTTCTCCATCTTTTATTGGATGCTCTATGTATACATAAGCAGCATCCACTTCCTTATCATATTCAAATTTCATGTTTTTACATTACAGTTATTATCTTTATATAATTTTCTGTTTTTATAAACTTGATTTTTACTTGTCTATTGTTTATTTCTCCAAATGCCTCTTTTGTGCCTTCGAATGATTTTTTGATATAAGAAGGGTGATTCAATATGTGTTCAATTTCTAGTTCACTTATACCTCTTTGCTTCATTCTTTTCTTTGCATGTTCTGAGTAAAGTATTTTCATCTTGAAAGATAAGTCAAAGAATTTTTAAGGCATTTTTAAATGTTTAGATTTAATGTTTGATTTTTATTGTTTGTAAATTTCACCTATAGCATCATTTGTATGAAGACCTAATTGTTTGATAAAAATGTGATAGAGAATTTTTGAGTCAAGTTCGGGCGACTTTACAACAGCACATTCATAAACATGAGTTGTTCCCCTTGGAAACTCTATTTGCTTATGCCCTCGTGCATTTTTTAAATTATGTTTTTGAATTATCATTACTAAATCAGGAATTAAACTAGTTTGTTCAATTTGCACTCTTACCGGTCTTATTGAAGGTTGATCTTCTATCCAATTAATTTCCATTTTGTCTAGAACACATGCTTTTCATGAACTGTTGTATAAGAATGAATCTCATCCTTTTTGAACCAAAGCTTGATCTCAGCATCGGCTTCCTTTTTGCTGCCGGATGCATGAATAACATTTTTGCCGCCGCTCTTCTTTCTGGAGGCGTAGTCCATGCTTATATGGGCAAAATCCCCCCTTATTGTGCCTGGCGCTGCCTCATGCGGCGATGTGTCCCCGACTAACCTTCTGACATTTTCAACAGCGTGAACTCCTTCAACAGCAAAAGCAACAACAGGCCCTTCTGTTATGAATTCCACCAGTTCCTTGAAAAAAGGCTTTGTTTTATGCGCCTCATAATGCTTTTCAGCAAATTTCCTGTCAATCCACACCATCTTCATGCCAAGAATTTTCATGCCTGCATTCTCAAACCTCTTTATGATTTCTCCAATCAGTCCCCTTTCCACTCCATCAGGCTTTATGATGACAAGGCTTCTTTCAATCATTCTGCCTCCTGCTTTTCACGCTTGAATTTCCTGCTCCATCTTGTTTCAAGAAACTTCCTTCCGAGCTTTATATGGTTTTTCTCGCATTTTGATGAGCAGAAATATAAAATCTTTGCGTCTTTTTTCACGTAAATCTTTCCGGTCCCCCTTTCAATGTTGTTGCCGCAAAAAGTGCATTTTGCCATTTTAAATTGTTATTTTGAATATTTTTATTTTTAAAATCCGTCGCTAAAGCGACAAACTTTTGTGCTCGGAAAAATTCTTTCTGCCATTGAATTTTTCCTCGCCATATATTTTTGTCAATGTATGGCGCGAAGGTCATATGCCTTCGCGCAGTAAAATTTGCCGAAGGTGTATTGAATTTATTTAAATGAAATCTCCTAACCGCTTCCTCTTCCGGCTTTTGTAAGCTGGCCTGCCTCAAACTCTGTTTCGCGAAGCATCAAAACATCACCTATCTGTATAGGCCCTTTGACATTCCTCCTCAATATCTTGTTCTTGTCCCTTCCATCCATGACCCTGCACCTGATTTGGATGGCTTCTCCCCTTGAGCCTGTCCTGCCAATAATCTCCTCCACTTTTGCAGGAGTGGCAAATGAAAAATTAACAGAGCCTTTTACCTGCTCTTCCTGCTGCCTTGGCACCTTTCTTTTGAGCTGGCCTTTGTCTTCCTTTAAGTGCTTTGTCGGGTCTTCTTTTGCCATCTTAATGCTTCATCTTTTCGCTTATCTCCTTTATCAGCTGCTTTGCTTCTCCTTCTTGCACTATAACAACGCTTCCTGTTGAAACATCCAGGCCTGCAGCTGCTCCAAGCTCCTCTTTGCTTGGAATTTGGACACATGGAACTCCCTTTTCCTCTGCAAGCAATGGGATATGCATTGTTATCTCAGGGGGATTTACATCCTTTGCTATTGCAACAAACTTTGCCTGGCCTTTTTCAATGAATTTTGTAGCCTCATTTGTGCCTTTTCTTATTTTGCCTGTGGCTTTTGCCACTTCAATAGCCTCATAAACCTTGTCTACCAATTCTTTTGGCGCTTCATAAACCATTTTAATCTACCTCCTACCAGTTTATATGAGGATAAGTCAAGAATTTGCTTACCTCACTCAGCCAAAAATTTTGGAAAAATTTTGTTTTTGGTCAAACTTTTCCTAAAAGTTTGTGCTTCATCAATCACAGGTAATATGTGGAAACAGAACTTCATTTAAATAAGTTTTGTATTTTTATTCCTCATACCCATAAGTCCTTGCAAAGAAAGGCTCAGGCACAGGAATGAATGTCCTTAGCTGCAGGTACTGCTTTATCTTGGACTGTATCCTGTAGGCATCTCTCCAAAGCTCTTTTTCTCTTTTCTCCAGCTCTGTATGAAGTATCCTTTTCTCGTAAATGGGCTTCACATATTTCAAAAACTTGTGCTTTTCCCATTCCCCATTGTAGTCTGTTACAATCTTCGCCCTAAAGAAAATTTCTATTTCGCCCTTCTGCACATTCATCTTTTTGCCCTGATGAACAACCTCAACATTCTGCAGGTACACAACATGCGCATCTACATCCAGCTTGTTTATCAGATAGCCGCTGAATTTTCCCTCAGGAAACTTGGAAGCGCGCCACCAGAACCACAATTCCTTGCCTCCCCTATGGATTCCTTTTTGGTAAACATTCTCGGAGTACAATGTTTCTATGTCGGCATGGTCAGGGTCGCCATCTTTGCCTTGCCATCCTTCCTCAAGCAGCATCTCATGAAGCATTATGTATAAATTCCTTAAAGAAAAAACATCATTGTACTTTACCCTGAATTCAGGGATTTTGATTTCTGTCATGACTCATTTCATTGAAAAAGTTGTTTATAAAGCTTTCGATTTGAGTTATTTTTAATTTTTATTTTAGGAAAATTTTTAATGAACTTATGCTTATCCTGCTATATGCTAATCGGAATTGTAGGCAAGCCGTCATGCGGAAAGAGCACTTTCTTCAAGGCACAGACACTTGCCAATGTCGAAATAGCAAGCTATCCTTTCACGACAATAAAGCCGAATCACGGCACAGGCTACGTAAGAGTCGATTGCGTTGACAGGGAATTCAATGTAAAGTGCAACCCAAGATTTGGATATTGCATAGACAGCAAAAGATTTGTGCCTGTTGAACTGCTTGATGTTGCCGGCTTGGTTCCAGGAGCTCACGAAGGCAAGGGCATGGGCAACCAATTCCTTGACGACTTGAATCAAGCTGATGTTCTCATACATATCATAGATGTTGCAGGCTCAACAAACGAAAAAGGGGAATCAGTCCCTGCATTAAGCTATGACCCTATAAATGACATAATGTTTCTTGAGCACGAGCTTGACATGTGGTATCTTCGCCTGATAGAGAAAGGCTGGGACAGGTTTGCAAGGGCTGTAAACCAGGAAAAGCCTGAATTGAACAAGGCTGTTGCAAAGCAGTTGAGCTCATTCAGGGTAACTGAAACATTGATGGAAAAGGTAATCCAGAAATTAGACCTTGACGCTGACATAATGAAATGGGACAAAAATGTACTTCTCAAAATAGCAACAGAGCTTAGAAAGGCAACAAAGCCAATGATAATAGCATGCAACAAAATAGACGTCAGAGGCGCTTATGAAAATTTTGAAAGGTTAAAGCAGGAATTTCCCCAGTACTTGCTTGTGCCGTGCAGCGCAGAAGCCGAATTGGCGTTGAGGGAAGCTGCAAAGCATGAATTAATCAAATACATTCCAGGTGATAACAATTTTGAGATTTTAAATGAGGATAAACTGACTGAAAAGCAGAAAAATGCCTTGAATTTCATAAAAACAGATGTGCTGGACAAATTTGGCTCAACTGGGGTGCAGAAAGTCCTTGACATTGCGGTATTTGAACTGCTGAAATATATCGCGATATTTCCAGGAGGGGTCAGCAAATTAGCCGACCAGCACGGAAATGTCATTCCTGACTGCTTCTTAATGCCGCCAAATACAACTGCACTGGATTTTGCTTTTAAATTGCACACTGACATAGGGAAGAATTTCATCAAGGCAATTGATGTCAAGACAAAAAAGCCGGTAGGCAAAGAATATGCGCTGAAAAACAGGGATGTCATAGAGATTGTGACTAGCAAATAAATGACTTTGAGTCAGATTAATATCCCCATCCAAAATTTGGATCACGCAAAGATGCCAAGTTATATACCTTTTCCAAAAAATTAAATGCTGGCGTACTTTTTACAATTCCGCAAATAGGTACCCTTATATCTTCCCATCTGTAGTCTGCCAATGTGCCATCATCGCGAAAATTGCCAAACTTTACTGGCGCATCTTTCACAACCACTTCACATTTTGCTAATTCTTCTACAGTCAATGCTTTTACATTTTCTGCAGTTACCGGAGCACCATTTCTTGCGACTTGTATAACCCCATCTTCCCTTAAAGCAATTTCAAGCCCAATTTCATCTATTGTTGTCATTTTAAAAATTATAAAGGATAATGCATTATTGTTTATAATACTTTTGCATGGAGCATATCCAAAATGAAATCACTAATTTTATAAACGCGCATGGAAAACTGGATATGTGCGCTGGTGGTCTAATGGCTATGACTCGAGCCTTCCAAGCTCGGTATCCGGGTTCGAAATAGGGTTTGAAAAGTCAGATTCTAAGAAATTCCCGGCCGGCGCATGCTAATTTTAGCTTTAGAAAGATTTTTAAATAAAGAAAATAATATTTACTACTATGGAGTGCGAAACTGAAAGTGCAGAAGCGGATTTGGAAAGCAGGGTTATGGAGCAAGAAGTAGATGAAAGGCCAAAAGAAGAGGCTAATGAGGGACAAGAAAACAAAATTTATCATAAAAAAGATACTAGGACGAGAGATAGAAAATCAGCATTCATTGATGATGAAGTTTCATTTACCCTAACAGAAGACGGAAGAATAGTCCCTACATATAAAGGGCAAATAGTTTATAGAGAAGGTGCATCAATGCCTTCTCAACTGATTTACACAAGAGATGTAAATACTAAAAATTTACCTGCGCGCGAAAACCAGCCTGCTGACACATATGACGGCGCTGTTGCTGTTTTTTACAACAGCCAGAAAGGCGAAATTATACTCGAGTTTAAGCCTGACAGCCACCCTGTTCCTGAGTTCAGGGGCAAATATGCTCCCATAGGAGGAACAACCCAAGTTGGCGAAAGTCCTCTTGAAACACTAGTAAGAGAACTAAAAGAGGAGGCTCCAGATGCGTACAAAATACTTTTAGAGGCGTTGATAGAAAACGGGCGCAAGGTTGATGAAATAAAAAACTATGTTGACGGAGTTCCATCAGTCACGACTGTTTATGAGGCAGAAATAAAAGATTTAGTAAAATGGGATATAGCAAAATATGCTAGGCTAAAAGAAGGAGATAACACACCCCTAAGTTATGGGCAAGCTCTTGGTATGGGCAACAACGAATTCGCTTACCAAAGCGGGGAAGTCATAAAGAATGTGATAAGAAGTAATCTAGAGGGAAGGTTACACACAAAGTCTCCAAAAGCTTCGTTTAGTTCGCAAATGCTTGAGTACAAACCACAGTTGTATGCCTCAGACATTTTCCATAACACAAGCCCGTCACTAATTCCAGTTCGTGCAAGCTATAACAGCCTAAACTTCAATTAGAATTCTAAATTCATATCAAAGGCCTTTTACCCTGTCTTATTATTTCAACGATTCTCTTTGTTTTTGGAGTCACTGTCTTTGTGACTATTTTCTTTGGAGTTATTGTCTTCGTAATTGTCTTTTTTGGAGTTATTCTCCTAACGACTTTTCTTCTAGGGGCTTTTCTTGCCGTTTTCCTGCCTTCAATCTTCCTGTTCAGCTGCAATATGCGCTTTTTCTGGCTTTTTATTCTCGCTTCAAGCTCCAGATTGCTCCTCTTTGCAGTCTTTGATTTCCTGCTGAAAAGATTTTTGAGCTTCCTGATTTCATTTTGGGACTGCTTTAATGCAGAAGCAAGTTTTCTTATACTGGCAGATTGCCTTTTTGAGCTTGGCAATAATTTTTTGATTGATTTGTTATTGCTGGCCACTCCTTTTGATATTGCCTGGTTTTTGGAGTCTATTTTCTTGAGCTTATTGTCAAAATTTCCAATTGCATCAGAAATCTGCGCTGTTGAGCTGCTTATTCTTTCAATGTCAGACAAGTACTTGCCAATGGCGTTCTTTAAATCCGCTGCATTGCTGTCCAGCACAGAGCTTTTCGATTCCAAGGCTGAGAGCATATTTTTTATATGCTCCATGCTAACCATTATGCCTGAGATGTCTGCCCTGACAAACCTGAATGAATCTATAGTTTTTCTTTTATGAACCAAAAAGTCTTTTCTTAGCCCCAACGTATACCACTCTCAAATGGCAAAAATTTATACAGGTATTTAAATGTTGTGGATTTTCTTCCCAATCCAAACAAATTTATAAAGAGCTGTTTATTATCCTGAAATATGATAAGCATAATTATTCCGGCTTATAATGAAGAAAAATACCTGCCAAAGCTGCTTGAGTGCATCAAAAAGCAGACTTATAAGGATTATGAAATTATTGTTGCGGACGCAAATTCAAAAGACAGGACAAGGCAGATAGCAAAAAAGCATGGCTGCAGGACTGTCAATGGAGGAATGCCTTCTGTCGGCAGAAACAACGGCGCAAAGGCTGCAAAAGGCGATATCTTGCTGTTTTTGGATGCCGATTCCCTGATAGAAAAGGATTTTTTGGAAAATGCATTGGGTGATATTGAAAAAAGAAATCTTGATGTTGCTGGCTCTTACTTGCATCCTTTAAGCGGCAAATTTACTGACAGAATTTTTCTTGCCATATTCAATGCATGGACATGCACCACCCAATTTTTCTATCCAAATGCCTGCGGCAGCGGCATTTTCTGCAAAAAATCGCTACATGAAAAGGTGAATGGATTTGACGAGACGATAAAGCTGAGCGAAGACATGGATTATGTAAGAAGGGCAGGAAAATACGGCAAGTTCAGAATAATAAAAAATTCCAAATTGGTTTACTCAATGCGAAGATATGATAAAGAAGGCAGGTTTAGAGTTGGGCTTAAATTGTTATTATCTGCTATTTACAGGCTATTTTTTGGCGAGATAAGGAGCGATGTTTTTAATTATAATTTAAGGTATAGGAAATAACTATATTTTTAAGCTCACCACTTGCGAAATCCCGTCATTGTTCATGGAAACTCCGTAAAGAATGTCTGCTTCTGAAACAACATTGTCATTGTGGCTTATCATTATGTATTGCGCTTTTTCCGCATATTTTCTTATCAGCTTTGCAAGCTTCTCGCTGTTGTGCTTGTCCAATGCAGCATCAACCTCGTCAAGGACATAGAATGAGGCAGGCTCATGCTCCTGGATTGCAAAAATAAAAGCAAGCGCTGTCAGCGTCTTCTCGCCTCCTGACAATCCCCTTATGTCAAGGAACTTGCTTCCTGTTATCTTTACATTGATTCTTACCCCTGCTTCAAACGGGTTTTCCTCGTTTTCCAGCACCAGATTCGCCTCTGCGCCTTTTGTCGTGAGCATGCCGAAAAAGTTCTTGAAATTATTATCGACAATCTCAAAGGTTTTCATAAAAAGCTCTTTTTTCTTGCCTTCTATCTCCTTCATCATCGACAAGACATCGTCCTTTTCCATCCCTAATTTTTCCTTTTTCTCCAGAAATTCATTATACTGCCTTTCAGCCTCATCGTAAACCTCCAAGGCGCGCATGTTTACAGAGCCAATGTCCTCCCGCATCCTCTCGAATTTTGATATTTCATTTTTCAGCTGCTCCTCGGTTTTTTCCAAATCGAGCTTCACCCCCTCATACTGCGCAAATTCCTGGTTTAATGCAGCCAGCGAAGCTGCAAATTCCGCGTTCTTCAATGAATTGAAATTCACCTTTATCTCAACCTGCCTGCTTTCCTCCGTTAACTTGTCAGCAGCCACTTCATTTTTTTGTATTTCGCCGTTTATTTTTGCCTGTTTTGCAAACAAATCCTTGAACCTAACGTAAAACTCCTTTGCAAAAGCCTCTTTTTCCTTGAGCGTTAATTCTTTCTGCGCTATTGAGTCCTGCAGCTTCTTTAACTCGCTGTTGAAATCATCCTCATCCCTGCCAAGCTGCTTGATTATTTTCTCTGTCTTTTCCTTGTCCGGCAAAAATATGTTTATTATCTGCGCATCAATGTTCTTTATTTCAGAGCTAAGCCTTATTATTTCCTCGCTGAGCTCCTTGAATTTCTGCTCAAATGTGTTCAGCTCTGCAAGCAGTGTGGGATTGTTAAGCTGCGCAATCACATTCCTTAATTTTTGCTTTTCTATCTTCAGGCTGGTCAATTGCTGGTTAAATGACGCGATCTTGCTGCTGGTTTTGCTTATCTCATTGTCAATTTCCTTTTCTTTTGACAGCAATTCTTGCTGCTGCTGCCTTGAGGCATCTGTGTCGCCTGACTCAAGGTGCATGGATGTCTCTGACTTGATGATTTCCCCCTCAAGAACTGCCTTTTTTTCGCGAAGCTCTGTTATCCTTGCCTCATTCTCGTTCCTTCTTTTTTCAAGCACGCCAATAAGGCCTGAAAGCTCGTTTGCTTTCTTTTCATTTTCCTCAATGCTTTGCGCAACTTCCATCTCCTTGAATCCGAATGCCTCTTTCCTGCGCTCCCTATAGCCACCGTGCATTGCCCCTGAAACCTCTGCAATATCCCCATCAAGCGTTACAAACTTTGCCTTGCCTATTCCAAGCCTTGTTGCAACATTGATGTCATCAACAACAAGGGTGTCTGAAAAAACATATGAAAAAACTTTCTTGAATTTCTGCTCATAGGAAACAAGGTTTATTGCAAGCTCGTGTACTCCCTTTGCGCCTATCAGCTTCCTGACATCTTCTGGTGCTTCCTTGGCATACAGCTTGTTTAGCGGCAAAAATGTCGCAGAGCCCAGCTTATTGTCCTTGAGGTACCTTATCAGCTCAGCTGCAAGCTTCTCATTATCAACAACGATGCTCTTGATTCTTGCTCCGGCAGCAACCTCCAGTGCAACAGCATATTTTGAGCTTACATTGCCAAGGTCAGCAACAGTTCCATAGATGCCTTCCCTTTTATTTTTTAATTCAAGTATTTTCTTGACAGCCAGGTCTCCTCTTGAGATTTCCCTTATTGTTATGTCTTTTGCGCGAAGCTTTGCAAGCTCCTCATTTATTGCATTTAATTTTCTTCTTGAGTCAGAAAGCTGCACTGCCAAGGAAGAATCCTCATCAAGGCGCTTATTCAAATCCAAAGTCGCTGATTTAAACAGCTGCCTCTTGTCATTTAACTCGCCTAAATGCTGCCTGTGCTCTTTTTCAATGTCTATGACTTTTTTTATCCTGTCTTCTATAACGCTTATCTCATGGCCTATCCTGTCTTTTTCCCTTATTAAGTTATGCTGGCTTTCCCTTAGCGCTGTTATCTCTTTCTGGATTTCATCTGCTTTCTTGTCGATTTCCTCTACATTTTTTTCAATATCAGCAGCATTGTCCAGCTTGTTCTTTTCCTTGAACTTCAGTATCCTGCCGTTGATTGTTTCCCTGTCATTGTTTATGGATTTTATCATTCCTTCAAATTCTTTTTTCTCGTTTGTCATCTGCTCAATTCTTTTTTCTGTCTCTTCAATGCTGCTTTTCAGGTCATTTCTTCTCTGCTTTATTTTGCTTAGCTCATTTTTTAATGTGTCAATCCTTGAGTTGTTCTTTGTCAATTCTATCTTTAATGCTTCAACATCCTTGTTTAATTTTACCTGCTCGATTTCGCCCTTTTCCTCTATTTCCCTTGAAATGCTTTCTATCTGCCTCTTTTTTTCGTCGTTTTCAAGCTTAAGTTTGCTTATTTTTTCCCTTAATGACGCTAAATCCCTGTTGCCAAAGTCTATTTTGCCCTGCACGTCATTCCTTTCAGACTCTTTTTTGTCTATCTGGATTTTCAAGTATGAAGCCTTGTTTTGCCTTATCCTGTCACTCATGTCTTTATATTTTAAAGCCTGGTCCCTGTCTTTTTTTAATTCCTTCAGGTAGGTGTTTCTCTCTGTAAGGATAAGCTCTGTTTCCCTCAAATGCTGCTCCACTTTTTCAAGCTCGAGCATTGCCTTGTGCTTCTTTTCCTCGTAGACAGAAATGCCGGCTATGTCTTCAATTAATGTCCTCCTGTCCTCAGGGTGCATTTCAACAAACTTTACAATATCGCCTTGTAAAATTACATTGTAGCCGTCAGGGTCTATTTTCGCCAAAGAAAGAAGGCTTGTAATCTGCTGCCTTGTCATTGTCTTGTCATTTATCCTGTATACTGACTGGCCGCTGTGCCTCACTATCCTTGTTATCTTGACTTCTTTGTCTTCTGTGGGAAACACTTTGCTTGTGTTGTCAAAATAGATGCTTACTTCTCCTTGCTTTGCGGGCTTTTTTGTCTTGCCGCCATTGTAGATAAGGTTTGCTGATTTCTCTGCCCTTAAATCCCTTGAAGAGGATTTGCCAAGGACAAAGCATATGGCATCGAGTATATTCGATTTTCCCGCGCCATTTGGTCCTAAAACACAATTAAAATTGCCTCCAAACAATACTTCAGTATGCTTGGAAAAGGACTTGAAGCCGTGCATAACCATCTTGTTTATTCTTGTTGCCTTCAAAGCCTCTGCTATCGCTATCTGTGGCATTGTTTGCTCGCTTGAAGCCTGCTCTTCCATGAGGAGATTGCTATACTGGTGATATTTAAAGGTTGCGGGAATCCGTTTGTTTTTTAAACCAACAAATATTTATACTACCTATCCCAATATAGGAATATAGGGGTGGTACTGATGGAGCAGGATTACAAGAACATTATTTCTCACATTGACATAGACAGGAGCTTAAATGCCATTGAATACTCCAGCTTTCACGGCATGGAAGACGAAAGCATTGTTGAGTTTAAGAGCGATATTGAAGCTGGCAATGACTCGATTGAAATGCACCTTGTAAAATCTAGGGCCTACAAGGAGGCATTGATTTTAAGGCTGAAAAAAAGCGATGGGGCTTATTCTGGCGCATGGAGGGATTTTTTAAGGGAGGAGCAGAAGACCTTTGGCGGAAGCAAGATGTTCTACATAGACAATGACTGCAACAAGCTGCTTGTATTGTCTTTGCCAAATGAGATAAGGAACAATATGAACATGGTCATCACAAGGCTGAACAAGATCAACGAGAAGATAACAAGGATAAACGCAAGGATAAAAAAGGAAAACCTCGACCTGTATGCGTCAAGACTAAAGGAAAAAGGCGCAATGGACAAGAAAAAAGACGACATTATCAACTTTATTAATCAGAATCTGAGGGTTTGAATTGATTTCTATGATTTAATAAAATCAACCCGTCGCTTCGCGACAATATTTAGTGCTCGGTTCGCTCCTACTGCCAAATCGCTCACCTCGCCTATTATTCAATAAGAAAAATCAAAAGCGGATTACTTTTAACGCGCTATGATTCAAAAGTCGCTCTAAGTTTTTTGTTTTATTCTGTTTAAAGTGGTTTTGTTATTGTTGTTTCAAATCATCTCCCTAAACCTTTTCACAAACTCCTCAAAGTGGTGTGTTTTAATATTCAACCCGCATGCATGCTCATGTCCGCCGCCGTAGCCTTCCAAGCCAGCCAAAGCTTTCTCTATCAAGGGCGGCAAAATAATCTTGCTTGACCTAAGCGAGCATTTCATCTCTTCGTTTTTCTCCCTGGCAATCAGAACTATTTTATTAGGAAACCTGTAGATTGCCTCATTGCCTAAGTCGCTTGTAAAGCTTGTCTTGTCATCTTTATAAGTAAAAATGACAAAATTGTCTTTTGTTTTTTCCGCAGTTCTTAAGACATCCTTAAGCAAAGGCTCATAAAGCTTGTTCACCTGCTCGTATCTTTTGTAAATTAACTTGCCCTGCGCAGTTTCCTGGTTTAGTATTTCGTAAGGACTCTTTATTCTTGTCAAAACCTTGATGCATTTCATTACATCATTTGTCTTGCCCTTCAAAACAAAGGAAAAAATCCTTATCAAATGCCCAAGTTTGGAATTGTAGATTATATCCCCAGGCGATTTATATTGTTTTTCTATAAGATCAGGAAATTCTTTTTTAAAGTCGTCAAGAAAAGGAGGCATAAACCAGTCAGCAACGCATCCAATTGTTGCAATCCATAGATCTTGTTGTACAACCTGATAGCACATATATGAAGTTGGATGGTTGTCTTCCCAGTTTGAAATGCGGGGATTAAAATATTTCACATTGCTCCTTTCAAAAGGCCCGTGGTGGTCAATCCATATTACAGGCGCTTTCATCTCATCAAGAAAATCCTGCTCAACAACTGCAAGGTCTAGAATGAAAATCTTGTCCGGCTGGTATTCCTCCACTTTTCTCACAAAAATGCTTCCCAGCTTTGGGGTTGTCTTTACAATGATGCCTTTTCCTTCTTTTTTGTAGCGGTAAAGCTGCAAAAAGGAGCACAATCCATCTTGATCATCGTCAAAAAAGAACAAGGGGTTTTTGCAGCTGTCCAGATGGTCCCTTATCTGCTGGATTTGAACTTTTGACAGCACCATATTATTTAAGATTTAATCTGATTATTTAAGGGTTTTTGTTTTGTTTATTGATTTGGATAATATTTATAAATATTGAAAAATTCTTCAAAAACATGGCTAGCTTAAAAAGCATTGGGCTACAAATTAGGAAAATAGAGGAAAGAAACAAGAAAGTTGAGACAGACAAGGCATGGGAAACGAGTTTAACAAGAAGATTTTTGCTTTTATTGTTTACATACCTCACAATAGGTTTTTATCTTCAAGCCATCAAGATTCCGCAGCCCTGGTTGAATGCTATAGTGCCTGCAATTGCTTTCATGCTCTCAACATTGACATTGCCGTTTTTCAAGGAATTATGGTTAAAGTACATAAATAAAAAATAACCCAAAACTTTATATTGGCTGTTTTCTTATCAAACATCATGCAAATCCCATTCAGGCAGCACAAAGGCTATGACCCATTAGGAGACTGCGGAAAAGGAAAATGTCCAATCTGCGCAAGAAACAATGCTATTTTTAAAGTAAAAAACATGCTGCAAAAAGAGGAGTTCACAAGCGATTCTTATTCTATATTT
>JACPMT010000025.1 GCA_016185815.1 Candidatus Woesearchaeota archaeon | reverse complement strand
GGAAGCCAGATATCTCAGCAAAATCTTGAGTTAATTTCTGGAATGAAGCTAGAGGAAAACACTGAATTTGAGCTTTTTGATGCCAATCTTCGCAATTATATGCTTGCAATGATGAAAAGCCTTGTAACCATTAAAGGCAAAAATGCCTTTGTAAGCAAGTCATTGCCACAATTTTTTTCAGAGGTGAGGGAAATAACAGCGAATGATTTGTCATTTTTGACAAAACCAAAAAATCCGTTGTTTGTCGGCAATTTAAGAAGCGGCTCAAAATTATTGAATGTCCCGATTTATCTTGACGGCGAGAAGGTTTTTTCACATCACATTCTGATAGCAGGCACAACAGGAAGAGGTAAAAGCGTATTGGTTTCAAATTTGCTTTGGAATTCTGTTGGAAGAAATTATGGTATTTTGGTGCTTGACCCGCACGATGAGTATTATGGAAGGAACAAGATTGGATTGAAAGAGCACCCCAACAAGGAAAATATTATTTATTATACTTCCAAAAATGCTCCAATCGGCACAAACACTTTGAGGATAAACCTTGATGTTATAAAGCCATTGCATTTTGATGGAGTTGTTGACTTCAGCGATGCGCAAAGGCAGTGCCTTAACCTTTACCATAAGGAATTCGGTGACAAATGGATTGAAGCTGTAATTTTGGAGAAAGAGCTGAGCATCGGCAAGGTTTTCAAAGACGACACAATGGCTGTTGTCAAGAGAAGACTATTGTATTTGCTTGACTTGGAATTTTCCAACAGCCAATTATTCTGCAATGGAGTTTTCCAATTGAATTCAGGATTTGCAACAATAAGCGATATTTGCAAACATCTTGAAGAAAGCAGGATTGTTATTATAGATACATCAAATTTTGCAGGTGCAGTTGAGCTGCTGATAGGGAGCTTGATTGCAAATGAAATCTTTAATAAGTATAAGTTTTATAAGATGAATGGAAATTTAAGTAATAAGCCAGTTATTTCAATTGTTCTGGAAGAAGCGCCTCGAGTTTTGGGAAAAGAGGTTCTTGAAGTAGGGCCAAATATTTTTTCAACAATCGCAAGAGAGGGAAGAAAATTCAAGGTTGGACTGACAGCAATAACACAATTGCCTTCCTTGATTCCTAGGGAGATACTTGCGAACATGAATACCAAGATAATTTTGGGCATCGAGATGAAGCCAGAAAGACAAGCGATTATTGAAAGCGCTTCTCAGGATTTAAGCAATGATGACAGGACTATTGCATCACTTGACATTGGAGAGGCGCTGATAACAAGCAATTTTGCAAGGTTTGTAACGCCGATAAGCATACCTTATTTTGAAGATGTTGTGAAGAAAACTTTAAAGAAGAAAGAAGAGTTTGTGCAAGAGTTTAGTGAGTTGGGATAGTTATATATATATCTATATATGTTAAATGGCAAAAGTATATATATCTATTTCACCCTATACCCTTAAATTGGGGTGGTAATTGTGAAAACCCTCAAGGATTTTTATGAGGAGAAGAAGAAGCAGGCGCATATATTTCCTGAAATGATTTACAGTTTTTCAAAGCCAAAGCACAGGGAACCGCTTGACGACAAAGAGCAGGAAAATATTAACAAATATGTAAGGCAGATTTACAATCCCAGGTTTAGAAAACTAAAGGAAGCTGAATATTTCAGGGAAGAATTTATTGAGCCAGAAACTGGACAAATCAAAACTCAGGCATAATCATTAGGAGCTGCACTCCAGATCCCCAAGCGACAAAAAACAAGCTTGGGAAATCTTTGGTAAATCACCTGTGAACACCTAGCTTTAAGGTGTTCTTTTACAACAACGGAGGTGATGCATAAGGAGATATGCAGTTCCTGAATGGTTTTTATTGAATAGGCTTCTTATATTGGTAAAAATATCTTAGGTTGCCATTCACCCAATCGTAGAAATCTATTTGTAAAAAGTTTAAAAACTTTTCAAAGTCGCGTTTTGAAAACTTTACACCAAACTCTTCACAATCTTCCTTATAGATATGCTCTACTTCTTTAACACTTATAAATTTATTTTTGTTCATCTTTAATCACCTCTTCCAAATAATATGTCCATTAATGTTGTTTCTTTCAAAAACGTCCAGAACTTGAGCACAAAAATTTTGCAATTCGTGATTTTTTTCTTTCTTTGCAACTT
>JACPMT010000024.1 GCA_016185815.1 Candidatus Woesearchaeota archaeon | reverse complement strand
TTTGGTGCTTTTGCTCTGCCAAGCAAAAGCTTAATTTTATTTATTAATGCTGTTTTGTTTTTCATGGTGGACACCTTCACTGTCCACCCCCTGTTAGTCTAACGACTAACAGCGGTTATATTTAAGATTTGGGACAAAGCCCTTAAAAACAACAAATTTTATAAAATTCCCAAGAATGCCGTGTAAATTATGAGAGAATTAAGCAATAAAATACCAACCGGCAGCAAGGTGCTTGATGCCATGCTTGACGGGGGCTATGAAAAGGACGTTATAACGACAATTTACGGGCCTGCCGGCTCAGGCAAGACAATTCTTTGCCTGCTTTGCGCAATAAATGTTGCCAGAGACGGCAAGAAAGTCGTTTATGTTGATTGCGAGGGCGGTTTTTCGCTGGAGAGGCTGAGGCAGGTAGCATCCAGCATATACCAGGACTACAGAAAGCTGCTTGACAACATAATTTTTCTCAAGCCCACAAGCTTTGCAGAGCAGAAAAAGGCATTTGAAAAATTGAAAGGCATAGTTAATGACAAGATAGGACTGATAATTGTTGATACAATAGCGATGCTTTACAGACTGGAGCTAGGCAAAAGCGAAGACGCACAAGAAACCAACAGGGAGCTCGGAAGGCAGATATCCTACCTTACAGAGATAGCAAGAAAAAAGAATATCCCTATACTTATAACCAACCAGGTCTATGCTGATTTTGATGATAAAGACAAAGTCAATATTGTAGGTGGCGATATCCTAAAATACGGCAGCAAGTGCCTCATAGAGCTGCAGATAACGCCAAATAATAACCGGAGACTTATATTAAGAAAACATAGATCAATCCAGCCTGAGAAAGAACTCATATTTAAGATTGTAGAAGGCGGCATTATAGGCACCAAGGAAAGCAGAGGTTTTAAGTTGTTCTAGAAAAGGCATACAGGAACACCACAAAAGCTTTTTAAACAGTCATTGATAAGCTTAAGGGCATGGGGGGCAAACTTAAGGAGTTTCTTAGTAAAAGCAAAGAGCTTCTAAACGACAAGCAGGCTGCCGAATTGCAGCACAAGAAAGGCAAGCTGACAGCAAGTGAACGCTTAAATTACCTTCTGGATGCTGGCTCTTTTGTTGAGCTGGATGCTTTTGCAGAGCTGCAGAGCAAGGAGCTTGAGGCCAGAAAAAGAGCCAGAGACGGCGTAATTACAGGCTACGGCACAATAAACAAGAGAAGTGTGTATGTCTATGCTCAGGATTTTTCTTTCATGGGCGGCTCGATGGGAGAAATGCACAATAAGAAAATAGCCAGTGTAATGGAACTCTCCCTGAAAACCGGATGCCCCTGCATAGGCTTGCTGGATTCCGGCGGAGCAAGAATACAGGAAGGGATTTCTGCTTTAGACACCGGAGGCAGGATATTCCAGCTTAACACATTGATGTCCGGAGTTGTCCCGCAGATATCAGCTATCCTTGGCCCCTGTGCAGGCATTGCTGTTTACTCGCCAGCTCTGACAGATTTTGTTTTAATGGTTAAGAAAACAAGCTATATGTTCATTACAGGACCTGATGTAATTAAGACTGTAACTGGAGAGGCAATTGATTTTGACAATCTTGGGGGGGCTAGGCCTCATAACGAGAAAAGCGGTGTAGCTCATTTTATTGCTGATAATGAAAAAGAATGCTTGGACATGATTAAGGCTTTGCTAAGCTATCTTCCCCAGAATAATCTTGAAAATGCTCCATACCGTGCTTCTGACAGTGCAGCAAGAGAAACAAAAAAACTGGAGACAATTGTTCCAGAAGACCCGAAAAAAACTTATGACATAAAAGAGGTTATCGATGAAATCTTTGACAAGAAGTCCTTTTTTGAGGTGCAGCCAAATTTCGCTGCAAATGCCGTGATTGGATTTGCAAGGCTTAACGGCAATGTTGTTGGGATTGTTGCCAACCAGCCCAAGGTTTTGGCAGGCTGCCTGGACATTAATTCTTCTGATAAAATTTCAAGATTTGTGAGATTTTGCGATTGCTTCAATGTCCCATTAATCAATCTTGTGGATGTGACAGGATATTTGCCAGGCACAGAGCAGGAGCATAATGGAATTATAAGGCACGGCGCAAAGGTTCTTTTTGCTTATTCAGAAGCGACTGTGCCAAAAATATCCCTTGTTTTGAGAAAAGCATACGGCGGAGCGTACATTGCGCTAGTCTCAAAAGACATGGGCTTTGACAAGGTTATTGCATGGCCGACTGCTGAGATAGCTGTGATGGGCGCTGAGCAGGCTGTAAGCATTATCAACAGAGACGAATTAGGCAAAAATCCGAAAATAAAAGAGAAGATTGTTGCGGATTACACAGAAAAATATCTAAATCCATACGTTGCTGCAAAGCTCGGAAAAGTTGACATGGTAATCGAGCCAAAAAATACAAGAATTGCCTTAATCAGGTGCCTTGAAATGCTCCTCTCTAAAAGAGAGAAACGGCCAAGCAAAAAGCACGGCAATATGCCTTTATAGATATGGAAGAGCTAGTTGTAAAAGTTGACGGCAAGGATTACAGGGTTTTTGTAGAGGAAACTGAGGAAGGAAAGATAATTGTCCATTGCGAAGGAGATGTTTACGAAGTTGAGACAAAAAAAGATGTTGAAACATCTGCAGTTGAAAGGCTGCACAAAAAACAGACGATTGAAGAGGGCAGATTAGAAATAACAGCCCCCCTGCCTGGAATTGTTTACGAGGTTAAAACAAAGCAAGGAACTGATGTAAAGCAGGGGCAGAGCCTGTTCACTTTGATGGCGATGAAGATGGAGAATGACATCACAGCGCCAAGAGATGGGACGATCAAGGAAGTAAAAGTCAAGAAAGATGATAATGTGAATAAAGGAGATGTGCTGGCTGTGATTGAATGACTAGGCTGCCTTCGGGTTAATTTCTAAGTATAATTTTTTGGGATTCATCTGCTGGCTTAACAATTGATTGATTTTAGTGATATATCTTCTGGATTCTTTAAATATTGATGTGGGTTTTCTTTCTTCACCTCTCGCTGTAAGCTCGTCTCTATAGAGAACTTCGTTTGGTCTGTCAAAAACTATTGCTCCCGAATATTTGTTTCCAATGTAAAAAGTGTACCCCATTCCGTGTTCCCACAATGTCTGCTTTATTCCAATATCAGGCTTAGAAAACAATTCCCTAAATCCTTCTGTTATTTGCTCTTTAATGTCTTTTGTTCTTGTTCCTTCCAGATCTTCCATAATCTCTCTTGTATGCTGCCCGTTAAGATATTTGCCGCTCTTTAGTATATTCATTAATTTGGTAATTGACTTTGCTGTTGCTACATTTTCGTCATATCTTTCTCCTCGCTGGTATGGTGCCTTGATTTTTATTTCATAAAGACCAACCTCGTCCATCACGTCATTGACTCTTTTGATTCCCAGACCAATATCTCCATTACCTATAAGTTTAAGCAAGTGATTTGCTTCGGTATTGCTTGATTCCCTATTGGTGGATTTACGGGTTCCTTGATATTCAAATTCCGTCTTTGGGTCCTCATACTCGGGATGATACTTTTTTTCACGAGGGTGTACCCATTTTTCATCTACATGGACTTTTTT
The DNA here is from genome assembly GCA_016185815.1 of Candidatus Woesearchaeota archaeon. Classification (GTDB taxonomy): domain Archaea; phylum Nanobdellota; class Nanobdellia; order Woesearchaeales; family GW2011-AR4. The sequence goes on along the minus strand of JACPMT010000024.1, from coordinate 9,198 downwards.
TGTAATGTCTATCCTGTTTCTTTCAGCCATATAAGCTGCTGCAAAAGTTATTGCCACTTTGTTTAATGATGGAGTTGACATCTGGACGTTTTCATCCAAGCCATAAAATTCGCCAGTTTCATTATCTTCAAAGTACATGCTTACTTTCTCATAACCCAGTTTTCCTTTTAACTCCGCCACTATTGCTGCCATATTATTTCTAAATATAGGGTTAAATCTCTTGTGCTCAGTTTGTCTTGTTGGCGCTACCACATTATCAATAGTTGGAACTGCACCGATAGGTATGATGGGTATTATCTTGCTTTGGTAATCAGTGATTTCCGCTACAGAATTGTATTTTCTTTTCCTTCTCCTAAATAAAGAAAATGTTTTGCCTGCCAAAGCTACAAGCCCTGCGCCTGCTGCCAGGCCAGCTGCTGCTGCATAAGCAGGTGCGGAGCTCTTTGACTGCTGCGTTTCGCCTGAACCAGAATCATCCTCGGTTTTTTTACCCTGGTTTTGGGTTTCATTTTTAGATGCGTCTTTTGCAGGTTTTCCAGCTTCTTCCTTTATTTCATTAATTGATGACGGGTACTCTGGTTTTCCACTGCTCTCATTTTCCTTGCCTGAATAACTCTCTTTTTCCAAACCTTGAGTTTTTACTTCATATTCTGCATTTTTTTCTAATTCTTGTTTTCCATCATTAATAGTTTTTTCCTCTAATGTTTTTGTTTTGCCTTGGTAAAATGGTCTAGTCTGCAAAAAGCTTGAACTTGGAAGATTAATCCATCGCTGCTGTATGCCATAAGTCCTTGCAACGCCAAACTTACCAATTTTTAAAAGTGGGTTATGATGCAGGGACTTAACTATGGCGTACAATGCTTGTCTTGAATTTATTGAGGTTTGCGGCAATACTCGATCATATCTTTGATTTTGTAGGTATATGTGCTTGGTCTCGGGTTTTTCATAAGCTCTATCAGCTAATGCAATTAACCTTAACTCCAGTGCTGGCTCACCAATTTTAGTTTTTTGTTGCGGTCTATATGGAACAGAAGGCAGCGCTGGAATATGCTGATGCGCGTAATATATCTGACGCCATGCAGGCGCACTTTGCAATTGCCTGTGAGCATCTCTCACGCTTGTATCAAGGGCTGCCAAGTTTTGAGCATTTGCTCTTAGTTCTTGGTTTTGGGATAAAATTTTTGAAGTTTCATAGTATTCCTTTGCTTCTGATTTTGGTTGCAAACTGGGTGTTTGCTTGTCCGAAAGGATTTTGGGAGTTGGTAATTGGACAGGTGCAGTTGCTTTGTAAGGCTTAGCTTGCGCACCTAGAAATTTTTTTGCGTATGTTGGAACATTTTGTGGAAGAGTATATGGCTGATATGATGCGGAATAGGAAGGCAGCCAGACATTGCTTGCTGATTCTGCCCCTGCAGGCACTGATAACCTTGAAACCAATGGGACAGGCTGGACATTTTCACTTTTATAATCCGCTTTGCCTTTTGTTCTTGGTTTTGCTGCAAACGAATTCCATCTAAATCTTTCATAGCTTTGCTCCCTTGAATCAAGCAATGAAACAGGTGCGACATAAGGAACAGAATAATCTGCAGCTGGAAAATGCGGCTTTGGCTGTTCTATTGGCTTATATTGTGTTTCTTCAGAATATTTGATGCGTGAATATCCTCTGCCAGAAAGGACTACATACCGGGGCATAAAATGGGCATAAACAAGATATTTTGGATTTGTGTAAGGCAAAGAGGACCTTGGCCGAGGCAAGTCAAAAAATAAGTAAGAAAGAATGCTAGTTTGTGGCTCAATTATTTTTCTTTCACTATTATAGTATATTTGCTCCAAAGCGCCTGTGCCTTCAGGAATTAATACGTCATCCAATGACAATCCAGATGGCATATCTGCTTGGGCTGCAGGCTGCGGTTCATCAGCTTGCACAGCAATATCTGCTTGTTCTCTCTTAAACCCGCTTCCATCCAATGAGTCTTCACCAGAAGAACCAAAGCTGAGCAATCCAAAATCTATTCTTGGCAGAAATTCGATGAATGTTGTACTATTATTTTTAAAGGCTAAACTTAAAATGACTTCCACCTCTATTAAGATAATTAAAAACCATGTTTATATCTTTATTTATTAGAATTTCTCTGCCCGAACAATATCCCTGCCAAAACATTCAAAGCCCATGCCTGAAACACATTTATCTTATACAAACTCCCAAATACAAAATTCCAGAGCCACATCACTGGAAATGCCAGAATCAGGCCAACTAAAGCGCTTAGTATCACCACAATAAGAATAGCGTAGCTTGTGTCAACTAATTTTCTTAAGATGGGCACATTCTTTAAAATTGCCATTATATCCAGAGATTTTATATTGTTTTTAAACATTGTGGTAAAGAATATAAATGCCCCCTTACATCCATTTTTATGCACAAAATCGAGCACAGGGTTATTTATGGAGATACAGACGCTGGACAGGTTGTTTACTATGCAAACTACTTTCGATGGTTTGAAAGCGGCAGAAGGGAGATAATGAGGACTCTGAAGATAGACTACCTTGAGCTTGAAAAAAGCAGCATCATAACTCCAGTTGTGGAAGCGCACTGCAATTATTTTCATCCGGCAAGATACGACGATGTTGTTGTGGTTGAAACGAGAATTTCTGAGGTCAGGGAAAAAAGCATTAAATTTGATTATAATGTTTTCAGAAAAAAAGACAGGAAATTGCTGGCTGCAGGCCACACAGTCAATGTTTTTGTTGACAAGAAAAAGATGAAATCGATGAAAATTCCAGACAACTTAAGGAAAAAAATCAAGACTGGCTAGTATCTTACATTAATGTCACCCTCAACGATTTTCATTACCTTGCCATTATTCAATTTCAACAATAAATTGCAATCCCTATCGACACCGATCGCTTTGCCATTCATCTTTTTTGCCCTGGTAATGACAGTTACATTTTTTCCGAGCGTATCGCAGTGTTTTTTCCAGGTTTCCAATATTTTTTGGAGCTTATTTTTTTCGTAGTGATTGTACAGGATATAAAACCCATCCAAAATGTCTTTTGCAATTTTTTTAATGCTGAAACCCTGTTTTTTGATAATTTTCAATGATGATGCTATATTTTTTATCTCATTGGGAAACTCATCTTGGTTCACATTAAGCCCGATTCCGACAATAACATGGTTTTCTTTGCCAAAAATCCCCTCTGTCAGAATGCCGCATAATTTCTTTTTTTTGTAATGGACGTCATTGGGCCATTTTATTTTTGTGTTTATTTTTGCAATTTTTTTTATTGATTGTACAACAGAAATTGCGGCAGCAAAAGTAAGGTACTGAAGGTTTTGGGTATTTTTGGGTTTTAGCAGAATTGATAAATATAAACCACCTCTATCAGAAAACCATTTTCTTTTAAACCTTCCCCTGCCTTTTGTCTGCACATCTGTAATAATAGCAATATCGCTCAATCTCCTCTTAGAGAACTCCTTGGCCTTGTCTTGGGTTGAGGCTAAGGACTTTAAGTGGTAGATTTTGTACGATGGCATTTTATTTAATTTATATTAGTCTAAGAGAATTAATAAACCTATTCTTCCAAGCTGCCTTCATTCATCGCTTCCTGCCTTGCAGCCATAACCCATGGATTGACTTTTTTGTTGTTGATGTTGTTCTGCTTTTTAGCAATGTACTGCGCGACAGCTGTTGTCACAATCAAAACTTTTTTCTCTTTTGGCAATGCTTCTTTTTTTGGCTTTAAGCCTTTTAGCTCCTCCATTATCCTGTTGTTCTCGATAAAAGAAGTTGTGACATTTCCCCTTAAAAACTGCCTTTTGCCCAGAACCAGCTGGTTAAAAGGGATTGTTGTCTTAACGCCTTCTATGATAAATTCCCCCAATGCTCTTTTCATTCTTGCTATTGCCTCCTGCCTTGTGCTCCCATAGCAGATAAGCAGGGCAATCAATGAGTCAAACTGTGGTGAAATCCTGCAGCCTGAATGGCAAGAACTGCTTATCCTTATGCCAGGCCCTCCTGATGGCAGGTAATTGACAATTGTTCCAGGAGAGGGGGCAAATCCATTTGAAGGGTCTTCTGCATTAATCCTGCATTCTATTGCATGGCCCTCAATCTTTATGTCTTCCTGCTTGTAAGCAAGCTTTGCCCCTTCTGCAAGCTTAATCTGCTCCTTGACCAAATCGACATTGGTAACCATCTCTGTAACGCCGTGCTCGACCTGTATCCTTGTGTTCATCTCAATAAAATAGAAATTCCTGTTTTTGTCAAGCAAAAATTCAACAGTTCCAGCACCTTCATAGCCGATTGCCCTTATTGCGTCAACAGCTGCATTTCCCATTAACTCTCTCAATTCGCTGCTCAGGGCAGGGCTGGGGGCTTCCTCAATCAGCTTTTGGTGCCTTCTTTGTATGCTGCAGTCCCTTTCACCCAGATGTATCACATTTCCGAACTTATCTGCCAGTACCTGAAACTCTATATGGTGGGGCTCTTCAAGATACTTTTCAATATACAATGAATCGTCTCCAAAAGCGTTCAGGGCTTCTTTTTTCGCGCTTTCATAAGCATCAAAAATGTCTTCTTCTTTGGCGACAATCCTCATTCCTTTGCCCCCTCCTCCAGCAGACGCCTTTATGATAACAGGCCAGCCAATTCTTCTTGCAACCTTCAGGGCATGTTTCCTGCTCCTCAGATCTTCCTTTAGCCCCTCAATAACAGGTATGTTTGATTTAAGCATGGCTTTTTTTGCCTCTACTTTGTCTCCTAATTTCTTAATCATCTTAGAAGAAGGACCAATAAACTTAATTCCTTTTTTCTCGCACATCTTGGCAAATTTCGGGTTTTCAGCCAAAAAGCCATAGCCAGGGTGAATTGCATCGCAATTGCTTTGCTTGGCTAGGTTGACTATCTTTTTCACATGAAGGTAGCTTTTTGGCTTGCCTATGTTATATGACTTGTCAGCAAACTTTACTGCCAAGCTATCCTTTTCCTCGTCAGAATAAATAACAACGCTTTCTATGCCAAGCTCGCGGCAGGCCCTGATTACTCTAAGAGCTATTTCCCCCCTGTTAGCAATCAATATTTTTTTAAAACCTCCATTGCCCAATACTGTATAAGTCTTTTCTTTGTCCTTATTTATCCCAAACCCTTCTGTCAGGATTTCCAAAAAGGATTTGCTGGACGGGTTGCTCAGAATTTCTTCAACATGGGACTCGTCAACATGAGGAAGCCTTTTTATCACATTTGCAGTTATGAAGCTTCCCATATTCTCTATCTTTGAGGACTTAAAAATCTCTTTACCTGGCGAGATTATGTGCTGCCTGACCAAGCCTTCAAAGCAATGGTAAACAGCTGGAAATTTCTCATTTATTCTAATAGCAGAATTCTTCAAAAAAGCATAGAATTTTTCAAGCGGCTTAAGGGCATGGTTTAGGGCATTAACAACTAATTTTTGCTTTAGGCTGATCTTAAGCTTGGCTCTTTTGCTCTTGAACATAACGCATAATCTTGCACTGCTTTTTATAAAGATTTTGTGCTTTTTGGACTGTAATATATATTGAATAACCAATAGTTTATAATATGTATATTACAAAATATTAAAGTCGAAAGTTATTTAAATACGCCAAAGTTAAGGAAACAGCTGAAAATGAACCAGATTAATGAATTCAAGGACAGCAAAGGAGAAATAGACAAAGACGGCATTAAGAAGATAATACCTTATCAGGAGCCATTCTTATTTATAGATAAAGTTTTAAGCTTGAGCAATAATAGGATTGTAGCCATCAAGGACATTACAGGCGATGAGGATTTATTCAAAGGCCATTTTGTTGACTTTCCAATTATGCCAGGCGCTTTGACAGTAGAGGGAATGGGCCAGGCAGCAACCTTATTGGCAAGAAGCAATATACTCAATCACTATGAAAAGGATGTTTTGGCATTCAAATTAAAAGAGGTCAAGTTCATGGCTCCCATAATTCCTCCTGCACAATTAAGGTTCGAAATTGATTTGATAGCACAGGATGAAAGAGGGGCTATTCTCCAAGGCAAAGCATTTATCAAAGAAGACTTAGTTGCAGAGGCTCTTTTGATGCTAGCCATTGTAAATAAGGCAGAATTTCGGGCTAAATACGCTAAGTAAGGGTGATTCTATGCACATTAAAGGAGTTGGCATGACTAAGTTTGGCTCACAAACAGAAACAAGCCAAGAGCTTGTTTACCAGGCTACTTTGGAGGCATTAAACGATGCGGATATATCTATGAGTGATATTGATGCGGTTGTTTCATCTGTAGTTGATACAGAAAGCAATGGCGAAAGGCAAAGGGGTTTCGCATCCATAATAAGCAGCATATTCAGGAAAAAAATCCCAATAATAACTTCGTCAGCCGTTTGCTGCGGCGGGGGATCTGCCTTATGGACAGCTAATAAATTAGATTACAACAACATGCTTATTGTTGGTGTTGAAAGATTGCTGTCAAATAATTCAATTAACATTACAGATGAGATTATGATGGCAGCTGAAAGAATCTACGAGCAGACAGGACTTTGCATTGGTTGCATACAAAAACCACAGGAATGCCTTTGCAAATCCCAAGGCAAGATTTTATAAAAAAGAAGTAACTTTAAAGCAGATAAAAAATTCCCCTGTTGTTGCGTCTCCTTTAAGGCTTTTTGACTGCAGCTTATCTGTCAATGGAGCTGCAGCTGCTGTCATAACAAAAGATAAGACTGACATTGAGATAGCAGGCTCATCATTGTATGTTGACAGATTGTCAACTTTTGAAAGCGAAGACATGACTTCATGGCAGGCAATCACACTTGCCTCAAATGATGCTTATAAGCAAGCTGGCATTTCTCCATCAGACATTGATATTGCTGAAATTCATGACGCTTTTACTCCTGTTGAGCTCATTTCTTATGAGGATTTGGGGTTTTGCAAAAAGGGCGAAGGAAAGGAATTAATCAGAAAAGGGGCGACAAACATTGACGGGGAACTGCCTGTCAACACAAGCGGCGGGCTAAAGGCAAAAGGCCATCCTATAAGCGCTACCGGCATAAGCCAGATTTATGAGCTGGTAAAGCAGATTAGGGGCAAAGCAGGCGAAAGGCAGGTTAACAATATAAAATATGCCCTTGCCCAGAATATTGGCGGTGCTGGAAGCACTGTTGCTGTCCATATTTTAAAGAGGGTGGGTGCTTAATGATAATAAGATGGGTATGCGAAAAGTGCAACAAAAAATGGATTTATCCAATTGAGAAATGCGTTTATTGCAAAGGGGACATTACAAAGCAAAAAGGGACTAAGATAAAAGTGATTGGGATAACAAAAGTTGCAATCCCTTCGCCAATGCACCCTATAATTCCTTATAACATCCTTCTTTTGCAGGATGAGCTTGGAAACAGAATACCAAGAAAAACAATGAAGGATTATAAAATAGGTGACGAATTTGTATTGCAAAAAGCAAAAACAAAAGATGCAGTTGCTGCTGTAAAAGTAAAGTATGATATCTATGAAGCTATAAAAGAAGCTTTAGAGCTTCTTAATGGAACTGGCTTGAATGAAGATGACAAAATTTTAATCAAGCCGAGCATAATCACTCCAGCGTATCCTTACCAGGCTGTGAATACAAACCCTGATTTTCTGAGTGCTTTACTAACTTTGTTGTTTGAGCTTGGAGTCAAAAAAGAAAATGTGATTGTGGCTGAGCAGGCGCTTATAGGCTCTGATGCATCTGATGCTGCCTCAAAGGCAGGCATTATTGAAGTCTGCAAAAAAAAGGGGGTTGAATTTGCTGACATATCAAAAGGGCCTTTTGAAGATGTTCAATCTGATGGTTATACTTTCAGAATATTCAAAGAGGCGCTGAACAGAAAAGTGATAAACGCTCCAATTATGAAAACAAATTTCCAGCTTGGAATTTCCGGTTCAATGGAAAATTTATCAAGGCTTGCTGATGAAAAAACCCAAAGAGAGATGTACTTTGAAGGCATTGAAAATACATTGCCAAAATTGGCAAGGGCTTTGCCGGATGTTTTTACAGTAGCTGATGCCACTAGCGGAATGCAGGGCCAGGGCCCTCTAGCGCTAGGCGAGCCAGCTTTTCTAAACTTGGTTTTGGCAAGCAAAAGTGCTGCTGCACTTGACGCTGTTTTTTGCGAAGCTACTATGCTTAAAATCCCGCCTTATGCTACATCCAGTAATTCTGATTTTAAAAAAATTGAGGTTGTCGGCAACGAAATTGATGCCTTGAAATATCCTGTAAAAGCTGCTGCTCCGAATGACACGCCACACCCTGACATAAAGGTTATTGACGGGAAGGCCTGCCCCGCATGCCTGAACCTAATGTATAATCTTACCTCAAAGCTTATCGGCTTGAGAGGCGAGCAGTTAAGCTTAATAATTGGCTCTATGGTCACAAAAGAGATGTTGAATGGAAAAGAAAGGCTGGTTGCTTTGGGCGATTGCGCAATAAAGAGGCTGGGAGATTTGGGGATTAAGGCAGTTGCAAAAATAGAAGAGAACACTGATGAAATCGAGCAGCTGGTGCTTTTGAAAAAACTGCTTACAACAGAAGGGGAGCCGGCAATAACCCCTATTGACAAGGTAAGATCCAAGATGAAAAAACTTCTTTCAAAGGTGATTGGGTAATGTACATCAAAGGCGTTGGCATGACAAATTTTGGAATTCAGGAAGATCCTTCAAGCCATTTGATTTACGAAGCGACATTGGAAGCATTGAATGATGCTGAAATGTCTATGAACGACATTGATTTAATCCTTGTTTCAAGCATTGAATTAAACAGCAATGGAGAAAGGCAGAAGCACAGCGCCTCAATGGCAAGCAGCCTGTTCCAAAAAAAGGTTCCGATGCTTTCTCTTCCTGCTGGCTGCGCAGGCGGCGGGACTGCATTGTGGACGGCAATAAAACTACAGAAATCTGGAGATTATAGGAATGTCCTTGCCATTGGCTTTGACAAGATTGTTGCAAACACAAGCAAGAAGATTACTGACGAAATATTAATGGGCGGCGAAAGAATCTACGAGCAGACAGAGGGATTGAATTTTCCAGCCCAAAATGCGCTTGTTGCGCAGCAGTATATGCTGAAATACGGCGCAACAACTGACGACTTTGCATTGGTTGCATACAAAAACCACAGGAATGCCTTTGCAAATCCCAAGGCAAGATTTTATAAAAAAGAAGTAACT
>JACPMT010000028.1 GCA_016185815.1 Candidatus Woesearchaeota archaeon | reverse complement strand
TTATTTTGTTTTTTTAGCTTATTGACTATTGGAATGAGTTCTTTTAATGTCCTGATTTTTTTATTTGTCATTTTCCCTGATCCATTTTGCAGCATCAATTAAGTCCCTTGCAGCATAGTCTGCGTTTGCATTTTCTTTTTCCTTCATTCCGTTGCCTGTCAGCACCAAAATCGACTTGCAGCCTGCATTATGCCCCATCTCAACATCTATCTTCTTGTCTCCTATCATGAAGGATTTGCCCAGGTCAATTCCAAAATCCCTTGCAGCATCCTTTATCATTTTTGTTTTTGGCTTTCTGCACTCGCAGTTGTCTTCAGGTGCATGCGGGCAAACATAAGTCTTTTCTATCTTTATGCCGTTTTTCTTTAGCTCCTGCACAACTCTGTTATTGTAATCCAAAAAATCCTCAAACTTGAAATATCCCCTTCCAATCCCGCTTTGATTTGTTATAAAAATAAGTTTGAAACCCTTCAATAGCTTTAGCCCCTCAACAGCATTTTCAACAAGATTGAAATCCTCTATTTTGTGCACATAGCCAGTATCTTCTGTTACTACGCCATCCCTGTCCATCAGCACTGCCTTTTTCATAAGCTTTCAATTTCCCTTTTTATTTCATCAATGCTGACAGAAGCAGTTCCTATTTTCCCTACCTTGATTCCGGCTGCAATATTCGCAATTGTTGCAGCTTCCTCAAGGCTTGCTCCAGATGCAAGCGCAAGCGCTATTGTGGCAACAACTGTGTCGCCTGCCCCTATTAGGCTGTAGACTTCCTTGGCTTTTGCAGGCACGTGAGTGACATTTCCGTCTTTCTCAAAAAGGGACATGCCCTTCTCCCCTCTTGTAATCAAAACATTTGTGTTAAGATACTTCACAAGCTTTGGCCCCATCTCCAAGACAGCATCGTCATTTCCGTCCTCAATGCCCGTCATTTCGCTTGCTTCCGCATTATTGGGAGTTATTAAAGTAACATTCGAGTAAAAGTCGCGGTGCTTTGGTTTTGGATCTACTATAATTGCTTTTTTATGCTCTCTTGCTATCTGTACCAGCTTGCCGCAAATCTCCTGGGTTATTACCCCTTTCGCATAATCAGAAATAACTGCAACATCAATTTCCCTGATAATTTTCTCAAAAAATGCTATCACAGAGCGTTCTATATTTTGGTGCACATGCTCCTTCTTTTCATAATCAACCCTAAGCAATTGCTGGCTTCTTCCAACAATCCTTACTTTTTGGGTGGTTGGCTTGTCGTTATCAATCAAAATGCCATTTGTGTCGATTCCCCTGTTTTTCAATTCCTCAATAAGAACTTTTTTTGCTTCGTCATTTCCAACAATCCCAACCATATGGGCTTTCCCGCTCAAGGCTGAAATATTGCTGGCAACATTTGAAGCGCCGCCAGGCGCGTAAGTCTCCCTTTGCACATGAACAACCTGAACAGGAGCTTCAGGGCTTATCCTTGAAACTTCTCCCCAGATGTACTTGTCAAGCATAATGTCTCCTACAACAAGTATTTTTTTATTTCTGAATTGCTCTAATATTTTTAATAGCCGCTGCTTCATTTTGTTTTTATTTTTTAATTTAATTTTGTTTTTTATTTTTACTGATAAAATACCCTATAATTGAAAAAACTATTATTATAGGTAAACCTATAAAGATGAAATACCAAAAAAAAATGAATAAAGGACATTATTAAGTAGCCCAGTAACCCACAACTAAAACCTCCACCGAAATCAGGGCATACTATTTCTTTGAATACAAGTATTGAAAAAATTAAATAAAAAATGTTTAATATTATAAAAATAGTTAAAGCAATAATCAAACCTTTCTTCCAATGTTTTGATTTATTCCAATACTCTTTTATTTTATTTATATTCATAATTCATCACCTAAATAAATTTAAAAACCAATTTATAATGATTTGCAAAATGCTTTTTTCCTCTTTTGTTAAGTTTTGAGTAGTTCATTCTGTATTGTTGTTTTAATAAATTTTGTCCAATGATTCACTTATTCTTCTATGCAGTGTTGGAATTGTTTTTTCGTGCTTTTCAATAATCATAAATCCTTTTCCTCCCAATGAGGTTGGCCTTGTGACTACATTCTCCCTTGGCCTGTAATGGTCTATCATGTCAAGATTTGCTGCCGTTATATGATCGACTTTACAGCCGAGATTTCTTGCGATTGTCAGAGCCTTTAAAAAAACTTCCGGCAAAATAACAGCGCACCCTATATTGAGTATAACGCCATTTTCAAGCTTGCTTACGCTCTCTGCGAAAACCCTGAAGTCGTGATAGCTGGTTTTTCCGATTGCAGCGCCGTCGCAGCTTGGATGCTGATGGATAATATCTGTTCCGATTGCAACGTGCACAGTAACAGGAATATTTAATTTATAAGCATTATATAAAATGCTGTAATCTTTATTTTTGGGGTTCAAATCATTTATTTTCTTTCCAATGGCATACCCCATTCCATAGCTATTTTGCGCGCCTTCTTTTATTGCTTCATTAAGCATTCTTCCTGTTTCCTCTACCATGCCAAATGTCCCATTTTCAATTGTTTGCTCAACATACTCTGATGTCTCTCCAATAAGTGCAAGTTCAAAGTCATGTATAGGGCCAGCTCCGTTCATTGCAATGTGCCTTATCACTCCCCTTTTCATCAAATCAATTATCAGCAGGCTCATTCCTGTTTTTATTACATGAGCCCCCATCATCAGAATAATCTGTTTTTTGTTTTTGTGAGCACCAATTATTTTTTTAATTAACTCATCAAATTCCTGCGAATCTATTAATATTTTCGAGTTCTCAGGCTTAACCAAGTCATTTAGCTTTACCTTATTCTTTCTCTGTTTTATTGGAATTGTTTTGATTTGATTGAAGTTTAGCATTTTATTGATTCATTATTTTATTTTTAATTCTTGTTTATTTTTTATTGGATTGAAATTTTGTAATGTATGATTTATGTAAAATTGATATTTTATTGAGTCTTTTGCTTCATACACAACGCAGGTGAAAATTGCTTACAATTTTCTCTGCCGCGAAAATCTTTGATTTTCTCCGGCATTGACCTTTTTAAAAATTAAAATCACTTTTCAAACAGCTCCTTCTCTACTAATTCGCATATGATATGCAAAATCATAAGATGGGCTTCCTGTATTCTCGGAGTGTTATCAGAAGGCACAAGTATCTCAATATCAGATGTATTCTTCATTTTGCCGCCGTCTTTTCCAAGAAGCCCGATAACATGAACATTAAGTTTTTTTGAAGCCTCTGCCGCTTTAATCAGATTTTCTGAATTTCCGCTGGTAGACAAAGCGATAAAAACATCACCTTCATTTGCTAACGCCCCCAATTGCCTTTCAAATATTGTGTCAAACCCATAATCATTGCCTATTGCAGTTATTGCAGCCAAGTCAGTTGTCAATGCTATCGCCGGCAATCCCTTTCTTTCAATTTTATACCTGCCGACAAACTCAGCTGCTATATGTGATGCTTGGGACGAACTGCCCCCATTTCCCGCCAGCAATATTTTTTTATTGCCTTTCAGGGCATTAGTCACGAGTTGCACAGCTTTTTCTATTTGCGGCGATAACTCCTGCACTAATCTTTTTGTTTCAATGCTTTCCTCAATCATTGATTTTATTTTGTTTTGCATTATTTGTACCAAAAGTATGAATATCTCATACTTTTATTGACAGTTCTATTTAAATCTTTTGTTTTTTTGAAATATATGTTCTACAATATAAAAGTATAAATAGTAATACTTTCTACTACTTATTCATACCTGTTAATATGTAATATAATATGGCCAAAGCGAAAATTGCAATATCAGTTGACACTTCATTGCTTAAGGTTATCGACTCCAAAGTGGACGGCTCTGTTATAAGAAGCAGAAGCCAAGCAATAGAATACTTTCTTAAAAAAGGCCTGCAGGAGCAGTCTGTAAGTGTCGCTGTATTGCTGCTTAAGGGCGAGCATCAGTCCTCTGCATTAAGGGTTGTAAATGGCGCATCCCTGATAAAACAGCAGATAGAATTCTTTTCAAAATTTGGCATAAGCACAATAAACGTCATAACACAGCACACCAAAAGCATGAACTTGCTGTTGAACGAGGTTTCAGGCTCTAAAATTAATATTGAAATCATAGAAAAACAGGCAAAAGGAAATGCGGATGCATTAAAGGCTGTAAAAAACAGGGTGAATAATAGTTTTATCGCCATGTCCGGCGATACTTATAATGATTTTGACTTGTTAAAGATGATAAAAAAGCATATAGAGTCTGAAAAGCTTGCAACAATGGGCTTGATGACAAGGGAAAAGGCAAGCAGCTATGGAACAGCAATTCTTGACGGCGACTTAATAATTGACTTTCAGGAAAAGCCGAAGCATTACTCCACCAATATTGTAAATGCGGGCATTTATATTTTCAAGCCGGAAATATTTGAGTTGTTTGAAGGTTCAGTTTCCTTGGAAAAAGATATGTTCCCAAAGATCGCTAGATTAAAGCAATTGGTTGGGTTTTTTACATATGGAGAATACAGGCATGTAATCTAAATCATCTTCTCCACTTCCTTTAAGACATCATCAATCTGGAACTTCGCCCTTGTGGACATTAATGCACGGGCTGAACTCGCAGTTATAGCCTTTGTACACTCCTATATTGCCTTTTCCGTATGGCCCGAATCTTGCAGGCAAGTTAGGCCCGAACAATCCGATGGTTTTAATGCCCTGCGCAGCTGCAATATGCATCGGACCTGCGTCATTGCCGATAAAAAGATTACACTTGCTAGTCAAATAAAATAATTGATTTAAGGTTATTTTCCCGGCTGCATTTATTGTTTTGTTTTTGTTTTCAATATTCTTTTGTATGCTGCCTATTAATTCAGCCTCGCTTAAAACACCGACAAAAATTATCTTTGCTTTGCGCCTCTCTATTATTTCATCGCAAAGCTCGGCGTACATTTCATAAGGCCACATTCTTGATTTTGCTGACTCTGCAGCGCCAGGAGCAATGCAAACAACAAAATCATTGCTTTTCACATCGTTATTTCTTAAAAACTTGTCAACAGCATTCTTATCGCTTTTGGAGAAATTTAATTTTGGCAGTTTGTCAGTATTATAAACAGTATCAAGGCATCTTACCAAGTCCAAAAATGTCTGCACTGCATGCTGCCTGTCATTGTACCTTATTTTTTCCGTGTATAGTTTTGCCCTTGTGCCGTGCGAATAGCCAATGGTTTTTCTGCCTGCAAAGAAGGATATTATGGCAGATATATTCAAGTATTCTTCCATATCAATCACCAAATCATATTTTTTCATGTTTTTCAGGATAAAGTTTAATATGGAAAATGGGTTTGCCTTCACAGCAATAGCCTTATTCGTATCCCTATTGTTAAAAAAAACATTGTTGTTCCTGGAAGTAGCTAGAATATTGATCTCTGCTCTGGGAAATCTTTTTCGCAATGCTTCGATTGCCGGTAATACCAAAATAGTCTCCCCCAAGCCCCATAGCTGAACAACTAAAATTTTATTAATCTTTTTATCGTCAAGAATCAATTTTGTCTCTCTATTGAACAATCCTAAAAGATTGCATACTAATTTTCCAACATGCTTGTCAATGAATTTTACTGCAACTACCATAATATAGAGTAAACTAATTCATTATTTAAATATGTATCCCGGCAAAGAAAATACTATTTGCCCCTCTTCTTCTTAATGGCTATCTCTCTCACGATTGTCTCAATCTGCTTTTGGTTTTTCCTTGTAATTGTGTATGTATAGAAGATGACTGCTATTATAAATATAAACCCGCTCATAATCAAAAAATCAAAAGCCCTAAAAAAACCCAGTGGCTTGATTATCGGGTCCAGCACAACAGGAAACAATGTAACGATAATAAAAATTATCCACAGCAAAATCCAGAAGCCGAACTCTTTTGCAGTGAACTCCTTCCTTTTATAATTCAAAAATGAATAATAAATCATGAACAATCCAAATAAAATGCCAGCTATCTGAATTCCAAGTACCATTTTCACCTGCTATTAAAAAATTTCCACCAAATCATGTTCAAGACAATTTTTATTCCGTCAATAATTGTCGTGCCTTTATACTTGTCGGAGTATATTGTCTGGATTGGAATCTGCACATATTTTAATCTTTGCTTTCCAGCCCTGGATATCATTTCTGACTCCATAGAGTAGTCTGAAGCAGTCCATCTTATTTTTTTATAAGCATCTATTGAAAAAGCACGGAAGCCGCATTGCGTGTCATTCAAGCTTATTCCATACAAAATGTTTGCAACATTTGATATAAACAAGTTGCCAAAGCGAAGAACAAATGGCATCTTTTTGCTTGCCCTTCTGCAACTGAATACAATATCATATTTTTTTAATTTTTCAATAAATCTTGGTATGTCATTAGGATTATGCTGGGCATCAGCGTCCAGTGCAATTATGAATTTTGCTCCTTTTTTAACCGCAAAATCACAGCCTGTCTTCAAGGCAGCGCCTTTGCCTAGGTTTAATATGTGCTTTAATACAATAGCGCCTGCTTTTTCTCCTAGCTCTTTTGTTTTGTCTTTGCTGCCGTCGTCAACAATCACTGCATTGTTCACATATTTTTTCGTTTTTTTGACTATGCTGATTATGCTGCCTTCCTCATTATAAGCTGGAATTACAGCCCAGATATTTTTGATTTCCATTTAAGAAGCATTTACGGCAGTTATGCTGTTGTCCTTTGTAGTATTGCCTAAACCCAAATCTAAGCCCTGCGTTTCTTTTTTAGCCAGTATTTCTATATAATTATCCGCTAAAGTTGTATTTTTCCCCTGCCAGTCCACTTTGTAGACATATATGTTCGTGCCTGTTAATCCGCGCTGATGGTCAAATAATTTGAAATACCTGAGCCCATGCCCTTGCATGTAAAACATTCTGGTGAACATGCTGCCTGTCAATTCGCTGCTTGACAAAACAATCTCAAGCTCATTCTCGCTTTTTGGTATTATTGTAGTGCCAACATTGATGGTGGTGCCGTTAAACTCTTTCTTAAGTATGCCATTTTCTGTTGTAAATGCAGCTACTTTAGGCCTAACAATTCCTTCCTGGCCAACTCCAAATACATCATAATTGCTAAGGTTTATTTGGAAACCATTGCTGCATACGTAAATATCCTTGCTATTTTTGCTGCACCCTGCTGTTCCAGCATAACCCGGCCAT
>JACPMT010000031.1 GCA_016185815.1 Candidatus Woesearchaeota archaeon | reverse complement strand
GAGCTTATTTCATTCATTCAAGCAGAGATATGGAAGCAGTATCAGCTCGAAGCTGGCAAATACTGCAAGGTCAGAAGTTTATTGCAGGGCGATATTGTACAATTTATTTATTTGGCTTTGTCGCCTCTTGGGACAAAGCCGGTTTTTGGTTAAGTTTTTAAATAAAACAACTTATTCTTGCATTATGGACTTGAAGCATAAAATAGTGTATGGTTTTTATGTTATTGCAGTAAGTTCAGCGATATTTTACTTTGCTAAACCACCTTATGATAGATTTTTCGATAAACATCTAGCACCTGCACTTGAACAATACGTCATCGAGGAACAAAAAGTAAGAATCTTGACAAGCAAGCCATACGCTCCAAGCTTAGAGACATTGATGATAGGCGCTTATGAGGATGCACAGCACAAAATAAAAAAAGGCAAATTAAAAAATCTTCAAAGCAATCCAAACCTTGATCTTGGATAACTTAATTCTGCAAATTATAAAACGCCGGGACTGGGACTTTCAAATAACTATCTGTGTTAAGTCAGGCAACAAGCAGAGCTCTATGCCAGATTTATTCAGATATATTATTTTTGAACCCAGACATCCTTTCGGAAACAGGCTCGCTGAAAATATAAAAATTCCAGGCCTGAGCAATTTCCTGCGGTGTGAGGCTCGGCTTTCCCAGCCTCGCCATCTACCAGGTTATGCAATCCCGGCATTAGATGCTGGTTTTAATTTTTGTTTATAAATGTTTGTTGGTACCGATAGCTGATTTTAGAACAAAAACTTTAAATAAACTAAATTTTGGCAAATCTTTTGAGGTGGTTTTGATGAATAGTTCAAGATTAATTATTGCATTTGCATTTTTAATGATTTTGGCTGTTGCCTGCGCGCCATCGCAGCCTGAGCAGACAACTGACAAGACAATAGGAAGGTCTGAGGACTCTGGCAAAGTTGCTGCAGTTGCAATAAAAGGCTTCAAGTTTGTCCCTGCTGAAGTAAACATAAAAGTCGGAGAAACAGTTGTGTGGACAAATGAGGACACTGCGCCCCACACAGTTGAAAGCTCTGATGACACTTTAAGGAGCGATGAGCTTGCAAAAGGCGACACTTACAGCTACACATTCACAAAAGCCGGAAAGTATGATTACATCTGTGGAATCCATCCCTCAATGAAGGGCTCTGTGACTGTGCAGTAAAAATGAGCAAGCTTTACTCAAATTTTCTTTTTTCATTTGTTGTAGCTGTTGTAATGAACGCCCTTGACATGGTTTACCATCTTGCAACAGGATGGGCAGTCCATTTAAACTACGTTGCAATTAAGCTGACTGTCATATTTCTAACAGTTTGGATGATAACACAGTTTATAGGCTTAGGAAAAGAAGAAGGGATTGTTGCAAGTATATTTGGACCTGTAATGTTTTATGTTTATTATGTATTTGCAGGAGCAACATTGAACAGAGAGATATTTAAACTCGATGAGCAGTTCTGGTTTATTTTCCTACATATTGCATTTATGCTGATTGCTTATTTTACTGCATGGTATTTTGCAAAGGGAGAAAAGCAATTGTTAAGAACAATTAGTTTTGTATTAATAGCCAGCGCTACATCTGTTGCTTTTTATGTGTTATTTATAATGATTAGATGGAGAATGATGGGCGTAAGCGAGGATGATGCAGCTACTCTTATGACTTTTAAATTGGTGATAATTCCTGCTATTGCTTTTATAATTGGCATAAGTGCAGGAGTTGTACTAGAGAAATTTACAAAGAAAAGATTTACGGATAGTATAGCTGCAGGCTTAATTTCAGAAGCTATCATTCTTCTATTATTGCTAGATTTTATCTTAGGATTTATAGCTTTAATAATAGTACTTGTATCTTATTATATAATACACACTTACAAGAAAAATTTAGTTGAGGCTTAGAATGGAGAAGAAGAACTGGCTAATACTGGCAATTATAACTGGAATCGTAGGCAGCTTTTACGAGTTTGTCCCCAGAAAAACAATCAAGTCAATTGCAGACTTCCTGTTGTTTGATGTAAATGTGATGGGGCACAGGATAAGGCACAATGACTTGATATTGCTTGGAGCGGTTTTGCTAATTATAAGCTTTGTCAGTTTTTATAAAGTGTACAAATTAGGTAGAAATTCTAAAATAATCAAGAAAGAATAAAAAAATAATTTCTTTACTTTTTCCTGCCTTCCCTGATTGCTCGGCAGTCTTTACAGTTTGCAGATCCCAAGTGGGCTATGCCCATTACGACAAACAATGCCGTCCACCAGCTTATTCCCCAAAAGTCCCACCAGCCAAGGTCTACCGCAAGATAAGCCAAACCCAGCACCAGAAAAGTAGCTCCTCCCATTTTCATGCATTTACTGCATCCCATCATAGTGCATCACCATCAGCTATCCTTTAAACTGGTGTTTAAATAGTTT
>JACPMT010000014.1 GCA_016185815.1 Candidatus Woesearchaeota archaeon | reverse complement strand
TTTTGCATGATTATATTCTAACAGCCCAGGAATGCACGTCAATGTTGTGAATGCATATGCGCCTACTGGAGAGTTTGCATTTGTAATTGCATTCAGCAAGGTTGATTTTCCTACGCTTGGAAATCCGACAATAATGGCAGTTGCATCCCCGCTTCTTCTGACAGAGAAGCCCTCTCCTTTTCCCTTTGAAGCTGCTTTTTTCTGGTATTCCTCCTTTATCCTTGCTAATTTTGCCTTTACTAATCCGATATGTCCCTGGGTTCTCTTGTTGTACTTTGTAGTTGAAAGCTCTTCCTCAAGCTCCTTTACTTTCCTGTCGTAAGACGATTCATGCTTTTTTACATCCTTTATGTTGTACTGCTGCGCCATAAATCAAAGATAAAGAAAATGGTATAAAAAGGCTTTGGTTGAATGATAATCTCCTAGGTTCAAATCATTTATTTCTATCAGAATTTGTAATAAAGGAAGATACAATAATTCCCAATAGAATTATGTGGATAATATAACTAACTGAATACTCGAATAATGTAATCCATTGTGATAAACCATTTGGAATCATATTACCAAAAACTGACGTATAAAAAATAGTCCCACTGTAAAATATTATATTGTCTAATCCAATTACTTTTGTATTATTAGAATACAATATTTCATTACCTTGAAAAGATCCTACTACAGTAAAAAAGAAACTGAATAGAATTATCGTATTAATTGCAAGAGCCAAATATAAAATAATTATAATAATAACTTTTATTATAGGTTTTTTAATTTTTGAATCCTTGATTTTCCATAAATAAATTATATATGAAGAAGTAGTTGCAATAAGAACTACCACAATCATCAATAACAACATAATAGATGCTAAATTATAATCTTTAAATGAAGCAAATAGATATGCTAATGAAATAAGTATTAAATTTACAAAAAGAATCCAATTAATTGTATTTATTCCTGCCTCATAGTTCACTTTTTTATTATAGATAAATTGGAAAATAATTAGTAAGAATAACGAGATAATTTTAAATGGCGGAGTTAATTCTGTTTTTAATACAAATATACTAATAGCTACTACTATAATATAAATCCAAAACCATTTCTTTTTTATTTGTTCTGGAATAAACTTTTTTGTGTCGATCATATATAACATAAAAACCTAATAATGTCATTTCACTTTCTCTTCGGCACTTTCTCCCAGTCTTCAAGGAATTTCTTAATGCCCGCATCAGTCAAAGTGTGCTTAAAAAGTTGCTCAAAGACAGAATAAGGAACTGTTGCAATATCAGCCCCTATCTTTGCTGCATCCAAAACGTGGATAGGGTTCCTTACAGAAGCAACTAGTATTTTTGTTGTAAATTTGTAGTTGCCATAGACCTGCTTTATCTCCCTGACAACATCCATCCCAATTTTTCCAATGTCATCAAGCCTGCCAACAAAAGGGCTTACAAAATAAGCGCCTGATTTTGCAGCAAGCAAAGCCTGGTTGGCGGAAAAGACAAGTGTAACATTAACCTTTATGCCTTGTTTTGTCAGTCTCTGGCACGCTTTCATTCCTTCTACTGTCATAGGAACTTTTACAACAATGTTTTTGGCAATCTTGGAAAAAGCAATGCCTTCCTTTACCATGCCGTCTGCATCAAGCGAAACGGTTTCAGCGCTTACTGGACCTTTTATTATCGAGCAGATTTCTTTTAGTGCTTCGTTATAATCACGACCTTCTTTCATGATTAAAGTAGGGTTTGTAGTTACCCCTGTAATGAGGCCAGATTCCACACCCTTTTTGATCTCTTGGGCTGATGCCGTGTCAAGGAATAACTCCATTTTATTTCACCTTTGCTAATTCCTCATTTCTGATATTATCTCTAACTTTAGATAGTAATTCTTCTTTATAAGATTTGTCCTTTGTTTTCTCTATTTCTACACCTTTCACATTTATACATTTTAGTCGGCTTTGGACATTCACCTGAATTAATATAACCCCTCATTTCTTGCATAGTTTTTATTAAAAATGACTTCATTTTTTCGGTATAAGGTATAGAAAAAGGTCGCCCCCCCTTGTATTGTATAAAACCATATTGTGGTTTGATGCCTTTTACCTCTTCTATTAATAGACAATAAGAAACTAGCTGCATTACGTGAGAAAAATATGGTTGATTAGGTCTATTTGAGTGTTTTATCTCTAATGGCAATAAGCCATCTTTTGTGTGTAATATAAAATCAGGCTTTCCTACCAACCCATATTTGGGTGAAAATAGTGCCTCTATAGGTTTTTCCTTATGGTCTGAATAAACTGCTTTACTTTTATAAACCTGTGTTGGAACTTTTGTTGATTTTAATAAAACAAACAAAATTAGTAAAATAATACTCACTACTATAATCATTATATCTAGGCGGTTCATCCTAAAAACCTGTATACTATAAGAGTTATAACAACAACTATCATAATTATCATACAAACATAAAGAAATCGAGCTTTTGATTGATTTTCTGCGATAAGGTTATGGTATTTTTCTCCCTTACTTATTGCTTTTGTTATTTTAACGCCATTCATCCTTTCAGTCCACCAGCAAACAGAACAAAAAAGATAGGATGCTATCTCGCTTGATTTAATTGTTTTCATAATAAAAGAAAAATAGATTGATTATTAATATTTATCTATCTTTTTAATCTTTTCCTTTGGTTATATGCTGACCAAAACAGCGCCTGCAATAATCATGACAGCCCCGATTATAACCCTTATCATCTGCGACATGTCAGGAACCTCCTTTAGCAATATTATTCCAAGAATGACTGCAATTATGGTATTTGCATTGTACAATGGGGCTAATCTCGCAACTTCCCCCTTTTGGGATATTGCAATCGCAATCGCAAGAAACCCTATTGCCCAAATTATCCCTGCAGCAATTGCGAGCGTTGTTGATTTCCACTCAAACTGCAGGCTAGGCTTTGCAAAAAAATAAACAAGAAAAGCAATCAAAATCCCGATTCCAAAAACTAAACTTCCGAATGCAGGAGAAAAATTTCCCCTTTGCGAGGCAATCTTGTAAAGTATTGTGTTAATTCCAAAGCAAATTGCCGCAACAATCCCGTAAAAGACCCAGCTTTGCATTTTATCTCTTTTTATTGACAATCCTCATTACCTCTTCAGCAATTGATTCTGCATCCAATCCATATTTCTTGTACAATTCATCTGGCTTGCCTGACTCTGCATATTTGTCCTGCAATCCAATTCTTTTCATGATGCAGGGATAACTCTCGCTTAAAGTTTCCGCAACTGCCCCCCCCAAGCCGCCAATAACATTATGGTCTTCTGCTGTTATGACACAATTTGTCTTCTTTGCCAAATCAATAACTAAATTATTATCAAGAGGTTTTATCGTATGAATATTAACAACATAAACATTCACACCTTCATTTTTTAAAATATCGGCTGCTTTTAATGCTTCATGGACAAGAGTTCCTGTTGCGAAGATTACAGCATCCTTGCCCTGCTTCAATATTTCTCCCTTTCCAATCTCAAACTTATAGTTAGAATTGTGAATTGCAGGAACTGGATTTCTGTGCATTCTCATATAAGACGGACCCTTGTAGCCTGCCAATGCAAATACAATCTTTTCAGCTTCAACTGAATCGCACGGTTGCAACACAACCATGTTAGGCAAAGCCCTGTAAGCGGCAATGTCCTCAATTGCCTGTGCTGATTTTCCGTCTTCGCCTGTAAAAATACCTGCATGCGAGCCTGCAATCTTGACATTCAGCCTGTTTCTGGATACAACGTTCCTCACAAACTCATAAGCCCGCTCGCTAAAGACAGCAAATGTGCTTGCATAAGGAATTTTGCCGGAAAAAGCCATGCCAGCAGCAGCCCCTATCATGTCTTGCTCTGCAATCCCCATTGAGAAAAACCTATCCGGAAACTGCTTTGCAAAATACTCGCTCCTTGTGCTGTCGCTCAAGTCAGCATCAAGGGCAACGACATTTGGATTTTGCTTGCCTAATTCAAGCAAAGCTTTTCCGTAGCCGTCTCGTGTAGCAGCTTTTTGTTGTTCCATTTTTCAGCTTGATTTTTTATCACATTAATTTTTCAATCCGTTGCTTCGCAACATAATCTTGCGCTCGGCAAAAATCTTCTGCCATTGATTTTTGCCTCGCCTATATATTCATTAAATATCAAAAGCAGTTTACTTTTATCATGCCATACATCACAAAGTCGCTCTCGTGTTTTTGTTTATTTTAATCATTGATTTTTAATTGAAATAATTTTATTTGAACTTTTTAACATCAATCTTTTCTATCTCTTCCATTGCCTTTTTGTATTCCTCGTCATTCGGCGCTTTTCCGTGGAATTTATAATTTAATTCCATGAATGAAACTCCTTTTCCCTTGATTGTATTGGAAATGATTATTGTTGGCTTTTTATTTTTCATCTTGAAAGCCTTGTCAAGGGCATTTATAACCTGTGCCATGTCATGCCCGTTAATGTCAATCACATTCCATCCAAATGCCTTCCATTTCAATGCAGCATTGCCGATGTCCATGATATCCTTTGTCCTGCCGGTCTGCTGGACCTGGTTTTTGTCAAGCACAACAATTAAGTTATCCAGCTTATAAAAAGCAGCTGCCATTGAGGATTCCCAAACAGCGCCTTCCTGCATTTCACCGTCACCAATCATTGCGTAAACATTGCAATTTCTCCTGTCAAGCCTGCAAGCCAGTGCAATTCCAAGCGCAAAGCAAATTCCCTGCCCAAGAGCGCCGCCTGCAAAATCAATTCCAGGCGTGCTTAACTCCGGATGGCCTTGAAGCATGCTGTTAATTTTCCTATAGCCATCCAGTTCAGACTTTGGGAAATATCCCTTGTCAGCAAGAACCACATAAACAGCAGGGCTGCAATGCCCCTTGCTCAGAACAAACCTGTCCCTATTTTCCCATAAGGGGTTTTTCGGCTCAATCCTTAACTTGTAGTAATACAGCCCAACAAGCATGTCGATGGCGCTTAAAGAGCCTCCGGGATGACCAGACTTGGCATTGTAGATCATTGTTATGATGTCTTTTCTTAATTCTTTTGCCTTCTGTTTTAAATCCAGAATAATATCCTTTTTTGCCATCTTATTTATATATATAGAATTAGCCTTATTTTTTATACTTTTGCATTAATAAAATAATAAGAAATAAAATAAAAAATAATAAAGAAGAATTATCTCTTAACAACTTCACTTGCCGGCTTCATGTTTTTCCATGCAAGCTCAAACAAGTTTTCAAGAGCGCTTGCAAAGAACGGAGTATTGACCCAGATGCCAACATCATAGGTTGGGTGCACTTCATTGTCATCAAGCACCATAAATATTATTTCCTTGCCGTCTACAATGCAGAACCTTGCCTTGTTGTCTGTGTTCCTTACCTCTGCAAGCCCCTGCAGCTCTTTCAAAGCAGGCAGCGACTCCTTTGTAAGCGGAGCAGCTATCCTTATCTTGACCCCTCTTTTCTTTAATTTCTCAAATGTCGGCTTGAAACCTTCCACTTTTCTCAAGAAACCTTGGGCAGTTGTCATCAATGTCACGCTTTCCTCTGCATTCCTGATTGTCAGTTCAAGGTGATTGTACAGATTATGCCTTCCCCTTAAAGAGCCGCTTAAATCAGCAGGCTCTACTAATTCAACGCCTTGCGTATGCAGGGTGCTTAACTCGTCAATAACTTCTGTGTTCTTCAAATCAGTCAACTTTTTTACCTCTTCCTTTGCGTAGTCCTGTACATTCTTCTTTACCCTTTCAACAACCTCTTTTGGAGGAACTGCGATATATTTTATCGGCTTGCCAAGCTTCATCACAACAAACCCTTTCTTCTCCAATGATTCCAGAACGTCGTAGCTTCTGCTTCTTGGCACGTTTGCAATGTCGCTCAGCTCTCCTGCTGTTGAAACGCCCCTGCTAAGCAGCGCTGTCCATATCTTCACTTCATAAAGGTTCAATGAAAAGAACCTTCTCAGTTTGCTCAAAAATTCTTCTTTAACTATCATTTAAACACACCCCCCTTTTATTATTATTCAGGGGATAAAAAACACTACTATTAAAATGTTATTATTTTTTATCAGTTAGTAGTAATTTCATTGTAAAATGACAATTAATTATATTAACTGATGAGTTATTACACTATATAGGTAACTAATATTTAAATGTATCGCTACTTTACTCTATTTTCGGCAAGGACATCGACAACGCCCGGGTCAGCCAAGGTCATTATATTTCCATAGTCTGTGCCGCCTTCGGCAATTACTTTCAGGATTCTTCTCATTATCTTGCCGCTTCTTGTCTTTGGCAAATCATCTGCAAACTGAATTTTATCCGGCTTAGCAATAGGGCCAACATGCTGGGCAACATGCTGCTTGAGTTTTTCTTTCAACTCGTCGCTTTTTTTAACTCCTTTCTTTAGAACAACAAAGGCGTAAATTGCCTGCCCTTTTATCTCGTGGGGGAAAGGCACAACAGCAGCCTCTGCAACAGACTCATGGCTGACTAAAGAGCTTTCAACCTCTGCACTTCCTATGCGGTGGCCGGCAACTTTTATCACATCATCAATCCTACCCATAATCCAGAAATAGCCGTCTTCGTCAATCTTTGCGCTGTCGCCTGTAAGATAAACTCCAAACTTCTCAAAATATGTGTGCTTGTACCTGTCTGGATTGTTCCAGATTGTCCTCAGCATGCCAGGCCACGGGTTTCTTATTACAAGGTAGCCGCCTTCATTAGCATTTGCCTTGCTTCCGTCCTCTCTTAATACATCAGCAACTATTCCAAAAAAAGGCAGTGTTGCAGAGCCTGGCTTCAGGGGAGTTGCGCCTGGCAATGGCGTTATCAGAATGCCCCCTGTCTCTGTTTGCCACCATGTATCAACTACAGGGCATCTTTTCTTGCCGATAATGTTGTAATACCATATCCAAGCTTCCGGGTTTATCGGCTCGCCGACTGTGCCCAGCAATCTCAAGCTGCTCAAGCTGCAACTTTCTGGCCATTCGTTGCCTTCTTTTGCCAGCGCCCTTATTGCAGTCGGAGCTGTGTAAAAAATAGTAACCTTATGCTTGTCGACTATTTTCCAGAACCTGTCTGGCTTTGGGAATGCTGGACTTCCTTCATACATCACAATAGTTGCCCCATTTGCCAACGGGCCATAAACAATATACGAATGCCCTGTTATCCATCCAATGTCAGCTGTGCAGAAAAAAATATCATTGTCTTTTATATCGAAAATCCATTTGAAAGTTAAATAAACAAAAAGCAAGTAGCCTGATTGTGTATGTAATATGCCTTTTGGCTTGCCGGTTGTGCCAGATGTGTAAAGGATAAACAATGATTCTTCTGAATGCATGCTTTCAGGCTCGCAGAAAT
The DNA here is from genome assembly GCA_016185815.1 of Candidatus Woesearchaeota archaeon. Taxonomy (GTDB): domain Archaea; phylum Nanobdellota; class Nanobdellia; order Woesearchaeales; family GW2011-AR4. The sequence goes on along the minus strand of JACPMT010000014.1, from coordinate 2,582 downwards.
CACTTATTCCCTTTTCATTCATTAATTTATGCCACCAAAAATCTCTTCCATTAGTCATCTCAATTTTGTTATCCGCCCTTTTAGCAACAATAACATTTCTTATAGACGGGCATTCTTTTAAGGCAGCGTCAGCATTTTCCTTTATTGGATAGATTTTCCCGTTCCTGAAACTGCCGTCTGCTGTTATCAGCAGTTCTGCCTTGGAATCCTGTATTCTGTCTTTCAGTGCGTCATAGCTAAAGCCGGAAAACACAACGGAATGTATTGCGCCTATTCTGGCGCATGCCAGCATCGCAATAGGCAGCTCAGGAATCATAGGAAGGTATATTTCAACAACATTGCCTCTTTTTACACCAATCTTCTTGAGGACATTTGCAAACCTGCAGACTTCTTTTAACAGCTGCCCGTAAGTATAAGTTTTGCTCTCTCCAGACTCTGATTCCCATATGTAAGCAAGTTTGTCCCCTTTTCCTGATTTTACAACCCTGTCCAGGCAATTATGGCATACATTCAAATAGCCCCCTTCAAACCACTTGAAAAAACCTTGGTCATTCCTGAAAACAATGTCCCATTTCCTGAACCAGTCCAATTGAGATGCCTTTTCCGCCCAGAATGCATCAGGATTTTTAATTGATTTTTTGTAAATTCTCGAATATTCCTGTATATTCTTAATATGAGATTTCCTGCTGAACTCGTGGCTAGGATAAAATACCCTGCTTTCTTTTAGAATTGAGTCAATGTAAGACACATTACACCTCTTTTTTTGAATTTAAATCTGCCGTCTTATTTATGTTTAATAACTATTATGTTAATGTTGCTTTTAAAAATGTATAAAAAGGCAGTTTGTTTTATAAATTCTTTTATTAAGCCATCTGTATGGCCTTCACCAAAAACAACGATGCCAACTTTTTGCTTAAACTCCTGCATAGCCTGCAGCATTCTCTTAACAGCAAATTCTTCTCTCTGGTTATTAACCACATTGTCGACTTCCGAATTCTTATCTATTTTCGATGCAGAATGTTCAAATACACGAGGATACTTTTTTTGAATGAATAATTTTCTTTCCTCTATAACCTCTTTATTAAAATTTTTAATGTTATAAAGAAGGTATAGCATTTTGACTATAAAATTTAATTGAAGTATACACACGCTTAATTCCAATCGCAGAAACTTAATAACCTTTTCCTCCTTTCTTACAGGAGAATTGGCCAATAAATCAGAAATTATTTTGTCCCTGTCAATACGCAGATAAATAGAATCAAAGGCTCTTTTTATTTTTGAGTCTTCTATATTGTGCGAGCGAAGCTCTTTATAAATTCCATCTTGAACAAACTGAAGTCTACCGTAGGTTTGCGCAAGCGATAACTCTAAGCCTTTTATCTGAATCTCAGGATTTTCCAATCCGATAATCTGATAATTCTTGTTGCTTAATAAAGCCTTTATTAATTGCACTTCGGCATTTAAAATTTGCCTTCCCCTTATTCTGTCGGCTTCGTGCCCAGCCCAGCCTTCTATGCCAACAAAATTCAAGCCAAACTTTTTCCTTATCAATTCCAATAGTCCAAATTCAACATACCATTCTTCGCCTGGAAACAAACCTCCATGGATATCTTCTACAATAATAACAATGGGAGTATTGGGACTTCGAGAAAAAATAGGCTCCCTTGTCGGCTTTAATTGCGGCATTTTTAAAATTTCCTCATAGAACTTTCTTGCAGATACATCTTCTATTGCAAAAGCTTCAACCTTTTTGGCAACTAAACCGCCAACAGCGAGTCCAGACATCTTTAGAAACTCTCTTTTTGATGGCTTTTGTATTCGTTTATGTTTCTTCAATGTGTCTACAATTTTCTTTAAATCTTGTATCTCTAAAGAAATAATTCCAGTTTCTGTTCGAAAATTCTTATCAGTTTCAACTCTTTCAATCATCTTAGCTAAAAATTTGTCTTCAGTTATTTTATCTTCTACAAACTCTCTGGCAAAATCATATTCCATTAATTTATCTAAATTCATCAAAATACCTTTCAATACCTTATATTAAACCTCAAAATTGCGGCAATTCCCCCTAAGCCGTCCAATCTCTTGCCGCCTTCATGCTCAGAGCTTATTATTTCAACTTCTCCCTTTGTCTTGTCAACTCTTTTCATTATGTTTTCAACACTTTGATAAAAATTCTCGCTCCTTGATTTTTGTATTAAAGAGTCTGTTATTAAAAGCTCTCTTACAGCGCCTGCTAAAGACGCATTTTCCGTCTCCTTCAATCCATACACAGCAAGATTATTTTTCGCAATTTCTGTGAATAATTCCTCCACCTTGTTGATTTCTTTTGCAGTCCTTTCCTGCTTTAATGCCTCCCTCACCTCAGGCCTTTTTATAACTTCCTCAATGCCGTTTTTTGTTGCCGAGGAGCACGTTGCAAGAATCATTTTTTGTTTCAGTTCATTGTCTTTCAATTCTTTCATCAAATCCTCTTTCCAAAACGAGGGGCTTGCCAGAATTATTTGCTTTATTTTGTGTCTTTCAACATATTCTCTTATTTTGTTGATAATTGTCAAATAAAAGTTTTCTTTCTTTGTATTTTC
>JACPMT010000023.1 GCA_016185815.1 Candidatus Woesearchaeota archaeon | reverse complement strand
AAGAACAGAGGGGCAGACGAGGAGCAAGCTAAACCTGCTGTACGCATGCTTTGAGGCGCTGCAAAAATTGATGCAGTTCAAACTCAGCCAAAAAGATGAAAAGACCTTGAGCGTTGTTGAGGGGTCATCAAAAGTTGTGGTGTAGAATGAAAGAAAAAACCAATAAAGGGCCCAAGAATGCAAATCAGCTTGCAGCAGTAAGAGTCAGAGGCTTAACGGGAATTAAAACTAAGATAAAAGACACCATGAATATCTTAAGGCTGTACAAGAATAATTATTGCTGCATCCTGCCAAATACTCCTATTTATGTGGGCATGCTTATGAAAGCAAAGGACTACATAACATGGGGAGAGATTGATGACGAGACTTTCAAAATGCTTGTTGAAAAAAGAGGAGAGGAATTCAGCGGGAGAGAAACAGACTCGAAAGGAAAAATTAAGTATAATGACTTTGTTGTTATCAACAATAAAAAAATAAAGAAATATTTCAGGCTGAATGCCCCAAGAAAGGGGTTTGGGAGAAAAGGAATCAAGAATCCGTTCACAAGCGGCGGAGCCCTTGGCTACAGGGGAGAAAAGATAAATGACCTTATTAAGAGGATGGTTTGAAACAATTAAAATAAAATCTAACGAAAATGACAGTCAACAAACGAAAGAAGAATGACAGGCAGAGGGGATCTATGACCCATGGATGGGGCGCTAAAAAGAAGCACAGGGGACAAGGCAACAGGGGAGGAAGGGGAATGGCAGGCACCGGAAAAAGGGCAGACTCGAAAAAGCCCAGCATATGGAAAGACAAAAATTATTTCGGAAAGCATGGATTTGTGAGCAAGACGCCAAAAGTAAAAATCAATCCCATCAATATACAATACATTGAGCAGCACATCAATAAATTTATTTCAAGCAAAGCGATAACCAAAGAAGATGGATTTTACTCTGTTGAACTGGAAAAGCTTGGATTTAACAAACTACTGGGGGATGGAAAGGTTTTGATGAAGTTCAGGATAAAAACACCATATGCTTCAGAAAAGGCAGTTGAAAAAGTGAAGGAAGCTGGCGGCGAAATAATTGGCTTACTTGAAACTAAAAAATAATTTTTCAATAAATTTAATAATAATTAAGTCTAGTCATTAAAAATGTCACTTTGGCAAACTATAATCTCAAACCTTCCGGAAGTTGAAGGGCCGACGCAAAAATTCCTTTCTTTTCGCGAGAAATTAAAATGGACAGGCATTGTTCTGGTGATATTTTTTGTTTTGGGCCTGATGCCTTTGTTCGGACTGGGCATAAACGCTTTGCAGAGATTCGAGACATTGTCAATCATCTTGGGTGCTGAATTCGGCTCACTGATATCCCTTGGGATAGGACCCATAGTAACAGCCTCAATAGTCCTGCAGCTGCTTAACGGCTCTGGAATATGGAAATTTGACCTGACGAATCCGGAAGGTAAAAAGGCATTCCAGGGCACGCAGAAATTCTTGTCACTGTTCTTTATTATTTTTGAAAGCTCAATATATGTATTTTTGGGGGGGTTAGCACCTACCGAGCAATTCAGAGGCACAAATTTTTATTTCCAGCTCCAGCTTATACTTATCTTCCAGCTATTTTTAGGCGGCTTATTGATAATGTTCCTGGACGAGGTAGTAAGCAAGTGGGGATTTGGCTCCGGAATAAGCCTGTTCATTGCAGCCGGGGTGAGCAAAAGCCTTTTTATCCAGGCATTTAACTGGCTGCCAGGGCCAAGCGGTTTGGCAGGAGTGACATATTCATCAGGAGCTGTGCCGGCATTCTTACAAAGCCTTGTTAACGGAGATGTTACAACAGCGCTGATAATGATATCTGCAATTGTTTCAACTATTTTTGTGTTTGCTATTGCAGTATACGCCCAGGCAATGAAAGTGGAGATTCCACTGTCATTTGGCATGATAAGGGGCCACGGCATAAGGTGGCCATTGTCCTTTATCTACACTTCGAACATTCCTGTTATTTTAGTGGCTGCATTGATTGCAAACTTCCAATTATGGGGCAGGTTATTACAGAATATAGGATGGCCGCTGCTTGGCACTTTCAGCGCATCAACTGGCAGCCCAATATCAGGCTTTGTTTATTGGCTGCAGGGGCCTGATATTGTAAGGAGTGTTTTACAGCAGCACACCTTGCTTATTGGAATTTCACCTTATATGCAAGCTCTCGTTTACATGCTCTTTTTTATTGTAGGCAGCGTAATGTTCAGCATTTTTTGGGTGCAGACAGCAGGCATGGATGCAAAATCACAGGCGCAGCAGATGATTTCAAGCGGTCTTCAAATTCCAGGCTTCAGGAAAGACGAAAGAGTCCTCGAAAGACTGCTTAACAGGTATATTTGGCCATTGACCATAATGGGAGGAATTACAGTCGGATTTTTGGCTGCATTGGCAGACTTGACAGGAGCATTAAGCAGCGGAACAGGAATTTTGCTAACAGTCATGATTGTTTACAGACTGTATGAAGACATATCAAAGCAGCACATGATGGACATGAACCCAATGATGAGAAAGTTCATGGGAAGGTAAATGGCATATTACGATTTTTTAAATATAATATTTGCGCCTTTGCTTAAGCTGCCCGTATTATGGACTGTTATAATCTTATCTTTTATTGTTTCTGTCATAATAATAACCATAACAAAATACACAACTGACCAGGCTTTGATGAAAAAGCTGAAAGATGACATAAAAGAGTACCAAAAACAAATCAAAGAATTGAAAACCGAGCCTGCAAAGGCAATGGAAGTGCAGAAAAAAGCAATGGAGCTGAACATGAAGTATATGATGCACTCATTGAAACCGACTTTAATTACATTTGTGCCAATAATCTTAATATTCGGGTGGATGAGCTCGACATTTGCCTATGAAAGCATCAAGCCAAACTCTGAATTCTCTGTCAGCATTTTTTTTGATAAAAATACAAATGGGAATGCAGAAATAATTGTTCCTGAAGGAGTAAAATTGATTGGAGATAAAATAAAAAAAATTGAAAACGACAAGGCAAGATGGACATTGGAAGGAGATGAAGGCGAGCACATTTTGGAATTTGTTTACAACAATGAAAAGCAACAAAAAAGCGTTTTAATAACAAATAACGGAAAATATATTGAGCCAACAAAAAAGACCAATGGAATCATAAAACTGATACAAATTGACTATAAGCCAAGGAAAATAATGAACCTGTTCGGATGGAAGCTCGGATGGCTTGGAACATACATTATCTTCTCAATAATATTCACAATGGGCTTAAGAAAAGTGATGAAGGTATATTAATTTATTCTTTAAAGTATTGCTTGACAACTTCAGAGAATCTCTCTATAATCTTTGAATCAATTTTTGTATACCTATCATTTTCTAATGGAAACATTTTTTCAGTTTTCAAGAAATTTTCAATGTAGTTTATTTTAAAATGAGGCTTGTCAGGAATTACTAAAAGTATCCTTGCTTCTTTCCAGAATTCCGCGTATTTGTTTAATTTACTTTTTTGGATACTACCAGAGCCGGAATATTTAACTTCAATGAGCTGTACCGAACCATTAGGGCTTACAACTAAGAAATCAGGAATACTCTTTATTTTTTCAAGTGTGTCACTTTCTTGTAATTCTCTCCTATTTTGTGATAGATTTTCAAGAATAGCCTCGTAACCAAATCTATAAACCATATAACCACTTTTTTTAAACATCTCCTCTACTAATGTTTCAGCTATTCTACCCTTAACAACATTGGATGCAAAATCATATACCATTGTATTAAGCGCAAACTCCGATCTTCTCGGCCTTTACGGCATTCTTAGGGCATATGTCAGTTGTTTGCCCTGTTTTAACCTTGGGTATGAATTGAACCTGCTTTATGTTTCCAAACACCGAGAAATCGTAACTTACCGCCTTGTCCTTTTTATCGTATAAGGAGTCCTTTCCTATCAGAATATTGTCCAGATCAAAAAGCCTTGTACCTTTTTCCTCTATAATCCATATTGCCAAGCCGCTTATGTCAATTGAGCCTGTGTTGTCTATAATAAAATTTATATAGCCATTTTGGCCAAAACCGCCAAAGCAGACTTCACTTGCATCTATATTCCTTATCTTTATTTCAACATTCCTGCATATGTCTGTTGACTTGCCTAAATTAAGGTTTAATCCCCAGTTCATCACAACAGAGCCAAGCGCCACTGCAAATGCTATCAAGAGGACTGTGGCTATCAACGGCGATACCCCTTTTTTTGAATTAAAGCTAAGCATATGCAGAGATTTGTTTTGGAGCATTCCTATTTAAACATTATGATAGCGCCTGCTTTCAATAACCTTTATAAATAAATATGTGTTCCCAAAAAGCATGCCAGCGCCAAGATTAAGGTCGAGAAGCTTAAGGAAAGTGTTCAGGAAAGTATCCGGCGGAAGAGTCAGCCTGCATTACAAGAAAAAAAAGCCCAAAAATGCTAAATGCGGCAATTGCGGAGCTTTGTTGAAAGGAGTGCCAAGAGCGCTTCCATTCAGGATGCGAAGCATGGCCAAGACAAAGAAAAGGCCGGAGAGGCCGTTTGGAGGAGTGCTTTGCAGCAGATGCATGCGGCAAGCAATAATCGATAATATCAGGCAATAAAAATTAGATGTTTTTAAAATTAAATTTTAATTAATGCGCTGAGAAAGAAAAAACACAATAAAATAAAACATTAATTTCACATTTATCAATACGTTAAACAAAACCAAATATTGAAAAATAGAATTAACAAAGAAATCACTTGGGTGGATGGCGACATTGCCCATATTAAAGTGATTGGAGGAACAAAATGATTGAGATTGGAAGAATTGTGGTTAAGACGGCAGGGAGAGATGCCGGCTGCAAAGCAGTCATAATAGACATTCTTGATGACAAATATGTATTGGTTGACGGCGAAACAAGAAGGAGAAAGTGCAATATTCTTCACATTGAGCCCTTAAACCAAATAATAAAAATAGGGAAAAATGCCAGCCATGAGGAAGTTGCAAAGGCATTTGACGAACTGGGGTTAAAAGCAAGGCTCACAAAGCCAAAGCCAAAAACAGCAAGGCCAAGGACAAAGAGAAAAACACCAGAACAACTAAGGACGCAGAAGGAAGAGAAAAGAAAACTAAGGGACATATTCAAGCCAAGGAAAAAGGAAGAGAAACAAGAAACAAAAGAGGCAACTTTGGAGGAAAAGGCTGGGTTGGCGGAAGGAAAAGAAGAAAGCAAAGAAGTGAAGCCAATAGAAAAAAAAGAACATAAAAAGAAAGAAACAACAAAAATAAAGAAAAGCTAGAAGAAAAACAACTAATCTTTATCTGTTAATCACTTCAAACATCTCGCTCAAATTCAACTCCAAAGCAGCAACCGGCATTTCTAGTCCCCAATTCGTGAGCACAACTGGATTTATTTCTCCCAAATAAGCAACTTTTTTTCCTTTTACAATCGCCCTGCCAACCCTGCCTTCAATGAATGAATCATGCTCAGTTTCTTCGATGTCATAATTCAATCCGAAACATTTCATTATGAAATCCAAAACCTGCCTTATCTCAGTGTAACCAGCTTTTTCATGCGATGAGGCAATTGCAATCCTGTTAAACTCAGTTATATTCTCTCCTTTTCTTGTATTTGCCAAGCCCTCTTCAAATATTCTCTGGGGGAACTCAACGTGCTTGTTTTTTGAGAAGACTTCCATCAGGTTCGGCAAAAGCCAGCTCCTGACAACAGAATAGGTTTCCGACATGCAATCCTCTATTTCAATCGTGCCAAAATCTTCTATATTCATTTTCTTGTACAATAAATCCTTGTTAGTCAATATTGGGCTCATTGCTTCCTGATAACCCAAGCCAACAGCAATCTCCCTTACCTTGTCAACAAACTCGTTTAATTTTGATGTTGAGCCGATTGTGTACGTTTCAAGCGGCAATTCTTTTATTTTATCGAAGCCGTACATTATGCCGATGTCCTCTACTATGTCATATGGATGCAATATGTCTTTTCTGTAAGGTGGGATTTTTACCTTGTGGCTGTCAAATTGAAATTGAGCCTTTTCAAGAAGGCGCTTAACCTCGTTTTCTTTTAGCTCCAAGCCAAACAGGTGGTTTATCTGTCCGCTTTTTATTGAAATAGAGTTAATCTCCATATTTGGCGACACAACTTTTTTGTCAGGATACTTTATGCCAACAGAATAAACCTCAAAGCCCCTCTCGTAAAGCGCATAGGCAAAGATGCTGCCTGCAAGGTCCACAGCTTCTTTATCAGTGCCTGTTGCCTCAAAAAATAAATTCTCATCATTAATCTCGACTTTCCCGGTGAAATTTGAATTAATAACCGGAACAAGGCTCATAACCTCGTTTTTATCGTCCATCAGCAAAGGATATTTCTCAAAACCCTCCAAAATCCAAGCGTACTCTTTTCCTTTCGGATGCTCAGCCAGTATTTCCTTAAGATTCATCTTTGCTTTGAACTCAAGCGGCACAAACTCAACTGACAAAGGATCAACTGCCCTGTAGTGCACAGGAAACTTAAGCCTGCTGTAGGAATACAGACCAATTGAGACCTTTTGCCTTCTTCTTCCATATGTTTCGCAGAACTTCTCCTGCAATTGAACAAGCTGCTTTATCAAGTAATCATCAACTTTTTTTCCTTTTGCCGCAAAGCAGGAAATAAATGGCCTGTATTTGACAACTGACTTGTCAACAATAACATTGTAGTCGCCTTTAAGCACTTTTATCTCTGGAATGCCTTTCTGCATTCCAAGAATTCCCCTGATTAATCTTGCAAAACCCTCAACACTCCAAAGATAAGGCAGGTTTGTGTCGCCAAAGTCAATCTTCATTTCATCAGTTTCCTCATCGTAGCTTTCAAAATCGCCCTTGCCGTAATGGGCAAGCTCTTGGACTTCCTCGATTGCTAGTTTTTTGCCTACTAAATGCTGCAAATCTTTCAGTGAAAATGTTATTGTTGGCATTTTATTTGAGTTTTTAATGATGATATTTTAATCTTTTAATATGCTCTGCAATTCTTGCGCTCGGCTTTCGCTTCCTGCCATTACGCTCAAGCCTCGCATATACATTATCTAATTTTCCATTATACTTTTTCTAAATTCCTCAATTTCATTAATCTCGACTTCTGGAAACAAGCCGGAATAACTGCATTTTTTGCATTTTTCTGGAGTTGGCATAAGCATCTCAGCAAAATTTGTTTTTACAGGAATGTCTATATTCCCGCATTTCGGGCAGATTTTCGTATATTGCTTCTTTTCCATCAAATCACTTTTGCATTCCTCAAAAACTCCAAGTCATGGCTGAACAACTGCCTTATATCCTTAATCCCAAGGTTAAACATAGCAATCCTGTCAATCCCAATTCCCCATGCAAGCACCGGAATTTCCCTTCCAAGCAGCGGCTTGACCATCTCCGGCCTGAAAATCCCTGAGCCTCCTAGCTCTATCCATCCCAAATCAGGATGCTTGGCATGAAGCTCGGCGCTAGGCTCTGTAAACGGGAAATAGCCCGGAGTTATTTTTATCTGGTCGGTTTCCGCAAATTCCTCGGCAAACATCCTGAGCAGCCCCTTCAAATGCTTAAAGTTTAAGCCCTCTTCAATAACTATGCCCTCTGTCTGGAAAAAATCCGGGAGGTGTGTCGCGTCAACAACATCGTACCTGAAGCACCTTGCAATTGCAAAATATTTTCCAGGAATCTGCAGATCTTTTGATGCAAGCATTCTTGCAGAACATGCTGTTCCCTGGGTTCTCAGCATGTGCCTGTGGGTTCTCTTTTCATCAAATTCATATCTCCACTTTCTTGACAAGGCTTTCATCCAATTTTCCGTATTTTGGCTCCTTGACATAATATGCCTGGTGGATGTCTCTTGCAGCGTGGAACTGCGGCATGAACAAGGCGTCCATGTCCCAGAAGTCAGTTTCAACAACAGGCCCTGTCATTTCCTTAAAGCCAAGCCCGATAAATTTCTGTCTCACCTCGTCAAGGAATCTCCTGTAGTGCTGCTTTCTTCCTGCAAATATCGGCGGAACATTAATCTTCACGTCAAACCTTCTGAATTTTTTGCCTTTCCAGGCGCCTGTTTTTATTAATGACGGGGAAATTTTTTCTATCAAATCCTCGTCAAGCTTTTCTTTAAGCAGCTTTTTGCCAGTTTCAGTCAATTCCGCACTTATTATTTTTGAAAATTCAACCCTGACAATTTTTTTTCTTTTTCTCAGATTGTCAAGAACAAATTTTTCTTCCTCATTCATTGACTTTAATTCCCTTGGAAAATGCTCTTTAAGGAACTGCTCCTCAGGAAAGCCGTGCTTCAGCAGATAACTGCCCTGCTCTGTGATGGACACAATGATTTCTTTGCCTTTGACTATCTCAATCGCTGCCTTTGACTTTAGAGCTCCTAATGATATTGTTGTCTCCTCGCCTGTAAGCCTGGCCTTTTTTGCCAAATCCAGGATAGAAATCGGCTTTTCCAAAGCTTCCAAAAATATCCTTTCCGGCAGCCCGTATTTCAGGTACTTAAGACCGTTTTCATCAAGAGAAACAATTTCTTTTTGCTCTTCTTCTGTTTTTATTATGTTTTTGTTCTGAAGCCATTGCAGCGCCCTCATGACTTCGATATCCTTTAGCCCAGTGACCCTTGTTATATCATGAAAAGAGCTGAAGTTATCCAAAACCTTCACAACTTTTCTTTCAATAGTGTTCAGGCTTTCTATTAACTTTTTTATTTCCATAAAATTAGCCTAATGCAGCTCCATCTGGACGTAATGAGCTATCAGATCGCATGTTTCTTCAGGAGTCATGCTTGATGTGTCAATGGCGTAATCAGCTGCCCTTCTGCATTTCTCCTCAAATTCGCTCAACGCGCCTTTTACCTTGTCTATGTAGTTGCTTTCAGTGAAATCTGTCTTTTCCTCTTTTCTTTTCAGCCTTGCAGCAACTGCTTTTACGTCAGCTGTGAGAAATATTATAATGCCGTTCCTTTTCAGATTGATTATGTTTTCATTTCTTAATACTATGCCGCATCCGGCGTCCAGGACATACTCGTCCAGCTCGCTTATGCCCTCTATTGCACCAGCTTCCGCCTCCCTCAGCCTTTCCCAGCCGTATTTTCTGACTATTTTTTCAGGGCTAAGGCCAATAATTTTTGCTATTTCCTCGTCTGTAGAAATGAGCCTTTTGTCAAGCTTTCTGGCCAGCAGCCTTGATACGGTGGTTTTTCCAGTGCCGCTGAATCCCGTAATTACAATGTTCATTTTAATCTTAGTTAAAATCCCCCTTATTTATTCTTTTTGCTTGTTTCATTTGTGGGTTAATCATGCCAAAGACAATGAGATTAGCATTCATGTATAGAAGCTAACCTAATACTTAAAGAAAAAAATAAAGTACTTGAAGCTCGAAAATATCCTGTAGAACGCAAAGCCGATATTTGCAATTAAATTTTCCGCTTTTTTAATCATTTTTGATTCAGCATGGTAAGCTGAAGTTATATTTAAAGGTTACTGGCTAATTCAGATGTATCTCCACAATATCCTTATCCTCCAGCCTATGCTCCAAATTCTTGATTATCATGGAGTCAAACTTCACACTTTTGCCCCAGATTCTTGCAAACCTGAATTTGGAAATGAAATCCTTGTGCAGCTTCGCACAGACATCCCTTAATGTGTTTCCCTTTCTCATTATTAATGGAACATTCATGTCTGCTTTTTTGCCCTGCTCTTTGCAGTAAATCCTGATAAAATCCAATTTTTTAAATATCAATTCCTTCAATTCTTCTGTATTTACCATTTTTTCAGCTGAGATGCAGATGTCAGGCTTTGTGATTGCCTTTATTCTTTCCAGCTCTTTATTGTTAACCATGTCTATCATGTTCAGTACAGTTATTGCAGGAATGTATTTTTTATTGCCTTCTATCACATCAATCAGCTGATCATCGCTTAGGTCATCCCTTATGACAATGCTTGAATTATCCAGCCTGAATTCCTTTAAAATCCCCATAATTGTTTCTTTATTTATTTTTGTCAGTTTTACTGTTGTGCCGATGTCAATGCCGCCTCTTGCTTTTTTTGAAATCCTCACCTGAGGCGGTTTTTGGTTTATTCTCAAGCCAGTTTCAAATATTTCCTTTTTGACAACCTCAATGTGCTCCGGATGGAAAACATCAAGCAGGATAATAACCAAATCAGCGCTTTGCGCGCACGCCAAGACTTCTTTTCCCCTTCCCCTTCCAGTCGCCGCTCCTTCAACAATGCCTGGAACGTCCAAAACCTGAATTTTTGCATGATTATATTCTAACAGCCCAGGAATGCATGTCAATGTTGTGAATGAATATGCGCCTACTGGAGAATTTGCGTTTGTGATTGCATTCAGCAAGGTAGATTTTCCTACGCTTGGAAAGCCGACAATAATTGCAGTTGCATCCCCGCTTCTTCTGACAGAGAAGCCCTCTCCCTTTCCCTTTGAAGCTGCTTTTTTCTGGTATTCCTCCTTTATCCTTGCTAATTTTGCCTTTACTAATCCGATATGTCCCTGGG
>JACPMT010000022.1 GCA_016185815.1 Candidatus Woesearchaeota archaeon | reverse complement strand
ATAAATTATAACTGCTTTTTTTTTTTTTTTGTTTTCTTAATAATGCAAATCTTAATTCTGCTGGAGATAGCTCAAGTAAGTTAGCATTTTTAGTTTTGTATCTTCCGCTTGCAGTCCTTTCTGGTATTTGAACACGATAGGAATCTTTTAATTCAAACAGCATGTGCCTTATGTCTGCAGGAGGTGCTCTCCTAAACTCCTGCCATGCCTTCAATTGTAAATATAATTCGTGAGGAGGAGTTATAAGAATGTCCCCCATTGCAAATGACTCGGCAGGAAGGATTACCTTATCACCATTTTCCATATGGATTATTGGTGCGTATCTGCGAGCCTTGAGTTCGAGGGTTTCACGTTGCATTTTACCTTTCAACCGGCGCTTCAGTCAATCTTGCCTTTAAAAAATCCCAAAATTTTTTATTTAATTTTTTACCTTTCAGCGCGCTAGGTTTGATATATCTTTTAACTGGAATGCCTTTATAATATCCAAGAATTGTATTTGAAACAGATTCTGGAGATTGCTTATTCGAAAACTCAGTTAAGTAAGGGAACAAAATTTTAAGATCACTGTGCTTCTGGAACATTTCATTTATACTTCTATAAGTTGCTGCAAATGCAAGCATTAATGCAAAACTATTTGGATTCCTGAATGGACTGTCATTCATGTAGTTCTTTACATACTCATAATCTTGAAGAAATCCTCTGGCTGCCCTATGCGCTTCAATAAGCCCTTCATTCCTTGGATCGCCCCAAATTGGTCTGGTTGCTGATAAATATCCTAATGCAGAATTTACCATTTCCTGTTCCCTGCTTCTGAAGGAGAATTCAGGTTGCCGTCCCTTTTTATGGTAGTCGTTTAAGGCAATTAAAGTAGCCCATGACAAGTTTGGATCCAAATTGTAAGGAAACACAAAGTCTATACCCGAACTTAATGCTTCAGGGCTTTCAGGATATCTTACACACATACCCTTTCCTTTTCTATACAAATAGCTTCGTATAAGCTGTTGTTCTAAGACATCATCAATAGTTAAACTTTTTGGGAACCCATGCCTTTGCAAATCGTCTTGTACTACTTTTTTTAATTCAGAATCTCTGCCTAGTTCACTTTCTAGTGTCCTAAACTCCTTTACAGGACTAGCTACATATGGTGTTGATTTATTATATGCCTCATCTAAAAAAACTAAGTTTAACATATTATTTGACGCATATTCATTCTTTATAAACCTTTCTATTTTTAACTATTAATTAGTAACAACACTTAAGAAATCAACACCGCATTAACAATCCCATCTTGTCCTGGCCTTGAGGTGATGCGAGCCTTGCCGAGCTCTGTCTCAACAACAGCGCCTTTTGTCATTATGTTTCTTCTAATAAAGTGCCTGTTTGCAGGATTGTCTGTTATTGTCTTTATCTTGACCTGCTTGAAAGACTTTGATTTCGGGTCAAACAGGTTTGCGGTGTCGGCGCTTAGCATTCTTAATTTTCTGTTAGCACCCATTGTCCTTATTATTTGAACTCTCTTCTTGCTAAGCTTTGTAAAACTTGGCTCTCTTCCAAGCTCGTACTGCCTTTTCTTCCTGTAGGCAATGTACCTTCCCCCTGTTTCCTTTCTTTTTGGTCGTGATTGAGATAATGCCATAAAAATGGTAATTTTTAACGATTTATATAAGTTTCTATGGTTTTTTGCTTGCACGATTCGTTGAGCAAACATTTATAAACAACCATCTTATTCTTAAAAGCATTTTAATTTAAGGGTGTTTTTATTTTATGGAGCAAGCAAGACCATTGGATGCCTTAAACAAGGCAAGAGACAAAAGGATACTTGTTGAGCTGAAGAACAACAAGCAGTACATCGGCAAGCTCAAGTCTTTTGACATACACATCAATGTTGTTCTTGAGGATGTTGAGGAAAGGGCCAATGGCGAAGTGACAAGGAAGCTTGGGACTGTTTTCATAAGAGGGGACACGATAACTATCATATCAGCCGATTAGATTTCTAGAGTGGTTTAAATGAAAGGCACACCTTCAATGGGCAGGAAGTCCGGCAAGAAGAACATGATTTACTGCAGGCGCTGCGGCAAGAGGACGTTCAACATAGGCAGCAAGAAAAGATGCAGCTCATGTGGATTTGGCAAAAGCAAAAGAATGAGAAAGTATACTTGGCAGAAGAAGATAAAATAAAGTTGAATTCTTCATTACTCATTTAAATTCACATTAAATAAAATTTAAAAATTACGAGAGCGACTTCTTACAGCAAGGTGATTGAAGTAAACCGCTTTCAATGGTTTAATGCGATGGATAGGCGAGGCGGAGCGCAATGAGTGGAAAGCGACGCCGAGCACTAAATGTTGTGCCCAAGGCACGGATTGAAAATTAAGCAATTAATTCCAACATTTTTAGTAATATTTTTAAATTGGGTTCTTTATCATTGTACTTATGCGGAGGTGCCGGAGTCTAGAGAAACTAGCCGCAATGGCCAAACGGGATAGGCTTAGGCATTTCATGGTGTTATGAGCTAACGCAATGACTTGAAGACACCTATTGGCTTAGTGCCTACGCAGGTAATTCTCAAGCGAAAAGCTTGAGGGTCTGCAATCGAATCCTGTCCTCCGCATTTGTTATTTGAATAGTACAGAAAATAAGTGATTTATTGATAGAAGATTTAATCAATATTTTTCTTATCACTTATCTTCAACATATCTATGTTCGTAAACACTTTCACTTTTTTCTGCTGCTTGAAGTGCGGGTCATGCGCCCAAATAGCTTTGGCTTTTGTGGCAATGGCAACTGCAAGAACTGGAACATCATCTGCATCGCTTATGTCTTTTTTGCATTCATCCAGATAAATTTCATAGCTTGACTTTGGAATAATCGCGATATTTTCAAATACTAGTGTCAAAAGAATGTCAAACTCATCATCATTAAGGTTTGTCTTGGCTTTTAGCTCTTCTTTATGCTCTTGAATTTCTGTTATTGTGCAATCTGGGGTCACAAATTCAAAATTCCTGTCAAATAAAATTTTTCTTGTGGTGCTGCTTTTCACTAAAGCTGCAATAACTCTATTTGTATCTACGGCTATTTTCATGTAAACAATCCATGCCTTTTTGCTATCCCATGCTTTATCTTGTGGCCTATTCTTTCAGCATCTTCCTCTGTTAACTTGCTCTTCGCAAGCAGTTTGTCCATTAGCTCTAGTTTTCTTGCTTGGTCCCACAACGCTTGTCTTGCTATCTCGCTCCATTTAATGGTGTTGTATTTCTTCATAATTACATGCAGGTCTTCTGGAACTGCTAGTGTCATGTTTGTCATTTTGAATCACCTAAGTAAGTTAAGTATATTTACTTATTTAAATGTTTCGGAATTTTTAATTCCGAATACCCTAAAATTCTCTGAATTTTCAATGTCCTCCGCATTATTTAAATATAAGTTTTGACTACCCAATCCGCTATGGGAAAGAAAAAAAACAAGCCAAAGAAAATAAGCGCAAAAAAGGAGCGCTATGCAAAATTCAGGAAGGAAAAGCCCTCTTCACTGACTGTAACAATGCCTGATTTGACAGAGGAGCAAGTGCAGCAAAGAAGAAGGGACCAGCAGGAAATTGACAATTTCTGGCGCCACTACAGAAGGCCGCCTCAAAGATTCGTCAGCGAAAGAAAAGCAAAAAGCAAAAGATAAGATTTCAATTGCAAAATAACACTATGCAGCTCAGAGAAGTCATTGCATGGGGAAGTTATGACTTAGCCAATACCATTTTTTCTGCATTGTTTGTTACTTTCTTTTTTCCCTTTTACATCAAAAATTTTCTAGGGGGCAATGAGCTTGAAATAGGGCTTGTTTTTGGAATTTCTATGCTGCTTGTTGCATTAGTCGTTCCAATCCTCGGAGCAATATCGGACAAATTGAAAAGGCGAATGCCATTTGTAATATTTTTTACAATAATCTCGTGCATTTTTACTTTTTTAGTTGTATTTTCTGGATTGTATGCTGCTCTGCTATTTGGGCTTATAGCTAACTTTTGCTATCACGCAGCCCTTACAATGTACCATGCCATTCTTCCAAGAATCAGTACAAAAAGCAATATCGGGACAGTATCAGGCATAGGAGTTGCCATGGGCTATATTGGAACAATGGTAAGCCTAATTGTTGCTTACCCTATTTTAAGGGTAATCGGATGGGAGACTCTTGCAGGCACTAAAGCAATGATTTTAACCACTGCAATCCTGTTTTTTGTATTTTCGCTGGCAATATTCTTCCTTATCAAGGAGAAGAGGTATGCGAAGCCGCACTTGATAAAAGAGCATGTCATAAGCTCTTTAAAGGATGTGAAAAATACGTTTGCCAAATTAAAGGCGCAGAAAGGGCTGATGCCGTTTTTGCTTTCCTTGATTTTTTACAACGATGCCATAAATGCCGTCATAATATTTTTGTTTCTTTTTGGAAGGGAGGTAATCGGGTTAAGCGTGCAAAAATTTTTCTTTGTTTACGCAGTGTTTGCTGCGGCAGCCGCTATAGGCTCATTTTTTTCGGGCAAAATAGTCGATAAAATTGGCTCTAAAAAGGTTTTGATAGCGGCAGGATTTTTATGGGTAATTGTGATTATTCTTTTGTTGAAAATAAATAACTTAACCCATTTTATAGCAATTGGGAGTTTTGGCGGCGTTGCGCTTGGCATGACAGCCACTGCATCAAGGCCAAAATTAGTTGAGCTTGCCCCAAAAGACAAAGTTGGCGAATTCTTTGGGTTTTTTGAGTTAACCGACAAATTCTCAGGCGTTTTAGGCCCGATTATCTTTGGCTATTTGGTTGTCGCTCATGGCTACCCAATTGCCTTGCTGTCGCTAATTGTATTTTTTATCATTGGCTTATTCTTTTTATATGCTGTCCCAAATATTAATGTAAATAATACCCCAGTATAGCATTTTGTATACGACAAATCAAAAGATTTTTATACCAAGCTAACTAAAAAACCAATACGTGGGGGTGGATATATTGCCAGTTTTTTCTGATAATGAAAAGCAAGATTTCATTACGATAGATGGCAATATCTACACCCACAAACAAATTGAAAACAGGAATGGAATTGTTTTCATGCGGATGAAAAAAAGAGTTCTGAAAATTAATGATGAAAATCAAAGATAAATACTTGCGAATTCTGGTTTTGTTGATAGTCTTGTTTTTGGTTATTAACATTGTCTTGTTTGCATTAAAAATAATAACTCAAATTCTGTTTTGGGTAATTTTGATTGTCGCTGCTGTTTTTGCATACAAGGTTCTGCCTAAGATGAAGAGATAGAGGTTCAGCGCAAGACTTGATAAACTTAATATATCACTGCAAATTATATGCAGTTTTATGGGGGTAAGCATACTCACAAAACCAGCTGAGCCAGAGGGTAAAGAGCAAGGACGTTTAAGCGAGCATTATGTAACATTAGATGGCAGGGTTCTTTTGTGTGTTGATAAATATGAAGGTTATTACCGGGCTAGTTGAGACACCAATGCATCTGGTTATGAAGGATACAGATTAGTATTGGAGATGCTTGGAGCCCTTGGAGTGAGAAGCCCAAATGCTAGAGTGAATATAATATTTGGAAAATTATCCATTAATAAACCTTTAAAAGAATTCCAAAAAGAACACAAACCAGAATATTTTGACGATCCGAGATTCCAATTTTTTGGCTTGGATGTAGAAGGCGAAATAGAAGCATTAATTTTTTATGACAGGAGGAATAAGCGAGAAATGGGCATAAGCTCAAGCCATGACCTGTCTGAATTAATTGCACATTACGTACTTAAAACTTTGCCTTTCCCAATCAGCACAGGTAAAAATGATATAAAAAAAGAACTTAGGGGGATCCTTACCTAGTCAATCCATATTATACAAAGAAAAGTTAGGGGCTTCGCTGCATTCCCAACCAGTTTTTATGCTGTCAGTTACAGTAATTCAACGCCGTTTTTGTTTAAGCCCTTTACGCAAGCAAGAGTTTAAATCCTGCCAATAGCCGACGTTTAGCTAAAGTATCGGCAGGAATTTACTTGCGCTCTCCTGCGTCAAGGATTTAGCATAATCAGCACCGGCAAGTGTTGGTGTTAGGTACTTTTAACTGCAAATGAGTTTTACAGCTACGCACCCCCAAGCAGCTGAGAGGCGTGATTATATATTTATAAATTGCCCATATAAGGTATATAGAAATCAAGAAATATATAAAAAATATAAAAAAGGCTTATTTAGCCTTTCCAAGAATCCTGAACACTTTTGTGCCGCATGCGCCGCACACGCCCTTCATTGCCTTCATGCCGTTCTTCATCGTGACTTCCTTGCCATCCTTAATCTCAACTTCTTTCCTGCACTTCATGCATCTTCCTCTTGCCATTTTTCAAGCACCTCAAATCTTAAATAAATCTAGGATTTTCAACCTATGAATAAGCAATATATCAGGTTATATATAAATATTTGGGTTTTTACGAGTGATTTGTTACTTTTGTGTTGATAATTACTCTACAATATCCAATAATTCCTTAATATCGTTTATCTCGTAATCTGCCTTAGAGCCTTTTGCAGTTGGATTGCCGTACTTGGCAAAGCATGTAAGCATTCCCAGCTTCTTTGCTCCCTTAATATCCCTTTCAGGCCTGTCGCCAACCATCAGGCACTCCTGAGGCTTTACCTTAAGCTTCCTGAAAGCCAGCTTAAAAGGCACACTGCTCGGCTTCATTTCCTTGGTATCGTCAAAAGTAATAACTATGTCAAACAAATGGTTGATTTTCATCGAAACAAGCCTTATCCATGCCTTTAGCCTTGGAGCATCAGAAACAATAGCCAATTTAATGCCCCTTTTCTTGAGCTCGAACAAAACTTCTCCAACATGAGGGTATGGCTCCAGAAAGCCTGTCCTTACCCTTCTGTAAGCCACTATGCCGCTTGCAAGTATCTCATAATCAACCCTTTTTGCCAGTTTTTTCAGGAATTTCTGGAAGATTGTCTTTTCCTCCAAGCCATAAGTATCGTACAGCTTGAACAGTTCCTTCATTGCCTTATCCTTATTTACGTTTAATCCAGCACCAATCATTGCAGAAATTGCAGCATCGCAGCTAAGCCTCTTCATTGTCATGAAGTCTATCAAGGTGTTGTCCAGGTCGAAAATGAATGCTTTAATCATATAGAACAAGGATAATGAATAGTTTATTTATAGTTTTTGATAGAATTTTTAAAACTACGAGGCTTTGCTATATGCTAGTCTTATCCAACTAATTAATTCCTCATCTATATCATTTTCATTTGAAATTTTGACTTTACCCCATTTACTGTTAGGATATTTTTCTTTAAATCTTTGACTATTTTTAACATCAGAAGGGGTCAAAAGCAAATCTATGTTTATGTATTGTTTTTTTGGTTTAATTGCGCAGAAGTTCTTTTTATTTGCTAGTCCTATGTAATATTGTGGAGAAGGGTTAGGTTGTATACCTGAATCTATATTCTGTCTTATTTTGGCTATTAATATTCTGTATAAAGAACGCATTCTATCTTTCCCCCTAAAATGGTCCTCTTCTGTTTTGGGAGGATTAATAGTCCTTTCTTCTACTGTGCTTGTGTCCAATACAATTTTCGGAGCTATGTACAGCTTATCATCCTCTCCTTTTAATATTAAGTAAGTAACTAATTTAATTGGTGGTTCCAAAGACCAACATGCATTTTTGACTTCATCTTCAACATCACTAACTACTATTATAAGTCTCAAATCATTACTAACCTCATCTAATTCTGGATTAGCTTTTTTTATTACTTCATTTATATATAATATATGGTTACCATCTGATATGAACCAACTGTAATAGTTCATTACTTGGATAAGAGCGTCTCTATCAAAGTTACCAATTCTTTTAAATTCTATTATAACAGGATTATTATCTTCATCGATAGCTAACATATCAATAACGCCCGTTCCGATAGGTAAGAACGAAGCAATAGGTTGCAAACCTTCTTCTATGGCACTTAAGTTTTTTTCAAATAAAATTTGGATTTCTTTTTCATCCAAATCCAATTCTTCGATATTTTTTAAAAAATTTACATTTGGCATTTCAAAATTTGATTATTACCCCCAAATAGTAAGGAAGGATACTATAATATTTAAATTTATTCAATGAAAAACATCTGCGCCTCAATCCATTCTGATTTGCACCTTGGGCACTTGCTTGGCTTGCTTACTTTGCCTCTTTCCTTAAATACAAAATTACAGCTTTTGCAAAATGATGGCTCAATTTTAAGTTTTTTGGGCTTTATTGATTTTTGTATGTGCTCCAAATCCTCCAGAATTTCCTTCAATGTTGTTTGAAAATAGTTTGCAAGCTGCTGTGCTGTATGCCTGTTTTCTTGAAGAATTTGCATTATTTGCTGGCGGCGGGTCATTTTAATGTATTGCGCCCAATGCGGGGCGCCAAGATTTTGTAATTTGTCGAAAATTAAAAATTTTCGAGCATGATCGAAAATCGAAGATTTATCGACATGCGAAGCAAATTACGGATTGAATTTTAAATAAGTACCAATCAATAAAAACTATTACTTAACATTCCCCTTAAAAAACTCCAAAACTCTTTTCTCATATTCTGCAGGATTAACTGAATGTGTCATTCCATGCTCTGCATTCTCAACAATCCAAAGCTCTGCCTTTTTGTTTGCATTGTGCAGCAAATACGCTTCGTTAACAGGAATCTGGGAATCCTTTTCCGCATGAATCAGCAATATAGGGACTTTTAGATTTTTTATGCTGTCAACAGGGCTTGCATCATCCAAATTTATTCTCAGAAACAAAATTCCGTATAATTTTGTCAGATAAACCAATGGATACTTAAAAATAAAGAAAATCCTGTACATTTGCCCAACCATGTGGCTTAGCTTTGCATAAGCGCTGTCTGTCACCGTTGCTTTTATATTCTCATGATTTGTCATCAAAGCTACTGCCCCCCCTAAAGAAAAGCCGTAAAGCCCGATTTTTGTTATTTTTTTATTTTTTTCTAAATAATTTATTGCGCCTTCCAGATCTTTCACCTCTAAATAGCCTGCTGTCGTGTACTTTCCCTCGCTTTTGCCGAAGCTCCTGAAGTCAAACAACAACACATTAAATTCATTGGACAGAAACTCTGCTGTCGGCAGAAGATTGGCTTTGTCGGCAGGATAGCCGTGCATAACAATAATGGTTGCTTTTGTCCTGTTGTTAGGAATAAACCACCCGCTTAGTTTAATTCCATCAGCGCTTTTAAAAGTGATTTCTTCATATTTTAATCCCAAATCAGGAGGTGTTAAATCTGTTATTATTTTCTGCGGATGAATTGACATAAGAAATATCAAGAATGAAAAGATTATCAAAAACAATGCGATGAAAACCAAAACTTTGAGCCAGACTTGCATATTGTTTTTATTTTCTATCTTTAGTATAAAAAGTTTACCCAAAACCTTTAAAAACGCACTTCCACACCTAAAAACCTAATGGAAACTCTTGAATCTTTGAAATGGCTCAAGGAGCATAATTTATATGATTTGGCATCTAAAGTTTCGCTTTCCCTTAAGAAAGTTTTTACTCCCTGCTTGGCTGTAAAAAACGAGAAAGTTTTGATAGTTGGAGATATAGGCTACGAAAACAGGAATGTTGCAGCTGTATTGTCGGGGGCATATTACCTTGCTGCTGAGCAACTCAAGCTTGATGCAAAGCTAATCCTGCAGGACATCAAGTCAAGAGGCGATGTTTCTGATGATGATGTGGTGCACGGCCTGTCAGAGCTTAAAGCAGGCAACATCATAATTCTGAACATGTCTGACAAGCTTGGAAATATAAAAGAGCTTGGCAAGAGCTTCAGGAGATGGGTAAGCAAAAAGAATCATCGCTTTATCTCTGCAATGAGTTTGGGAGATTTAGCCACAAGCAACATAGATCTGATTTTAAAGGCAATTGATGTCAATTATAAGCCTCTACAGACGCAGCACGAAGAAATAAGGCAGAAACTGGAAAATGCAAGGGAAATCCACATAACAACGCCAGCAGGGACTGATTTGTATTACGACAAGAGCGGCATAAAGGCAATTGCAGCTGACGGCAATTACACAATGCCTGGTGCAGGAGGCAATCTGCCGGCAGGGGAAGTCTATTCCCCCCCAAACGGCAAAAGAATAGAAGGCAAAGTTGTAATTGATGGAAGCTCAAGAACGCACGAGCATACAATTCTGATTAAAAAGCCCATTGAATTAACAATAGAAGGCGGCAATATAACTGAAATAAAAGGGCATGAAGAAGCCAAGCAGCTTGAAAACACTTTGAAATGGGCAGCGTCTGTTGCAAAAAACCCCGGCAATGTAAGGAGAATCT
>JACPMT010000019.1 GCA_016185815.1 Candidatus Woesearchaeota archaeon | reverse complement strand
GTCAAGAGCGAGCAGATGGACCCCTGGGACATTGATGTAAGCATCCTAACCCAGAAATACATGCAGATGCTTAGAACCCTTAAGGAGCATGATTTCAGGGTTTCAGGCAAGGTTTTGCTGGCCGCAGCCATATTGCTCAAGATAAAGTCCAATAAGCTTGTTGGAGAGGACTTGAGCGAGCTTGACAGATTGCTTATTGGCGTGGAAGAGGAAATGGAAGAGCTGGGCTTTGACGAAACAGGCGAAACCCCCAAAATGGGCGAGATAGCTTCCTTGATACCGAAAACCCCGCAGCCAAGAAAGAGGAAAGTCTCGATTTTTGACCTTGTTGAGGCCCTGGAAAGGGCTTTGGAAGTAAAAAAAAGAAGATTGCTTCATTCAATTCCGCCATTAAATCTCGAAGCGCCTAAAAAGAAAAAGGACATAACTGAAATAATAAGGGAGGTTTATGGCAAAATAAAATCTTTTTTTATCAGCGCTTTGAAAGAAACGCTCACATTCTCAAAACTATTGCCTTCCCAGTCAAAAGAGGATAAAGTTCACACTTTCATTCCATTATTGCATCTGGCGCAGCAGAACAAAATCGATTTAGTGCAGGAAATTCCTTTTGGCGAGATAGAGATTATGCTGAAGAAAAAGGAAGAGGGGCAGAAAGCTGCGGAAAAAGTTAAAGACGATAAACCTGAAGAAATAAATGAAGAAAAGAGTTTTGTTTAAATTTTTCCCAAAAGTTTCCCAGTCTACAAATCACCAAGACGTTTTTGTAAATCTATAAACCTTTTATTTAATCTTTCATAAAGATTGCGTTTAGGTGCATCAGGATGGGTGCCTTCAAGTATTTGTGTATAAACCTCTTCAGTCATTGTTCTGTTTAACATCGCCGTCATAAGACCATCAACTTTGCTATTGTATGCAGGGTCTCGCAAAAGACTTGCTGCGTTTCTATGTGTAATCTCTTGTAGCCTTCCGTAAACAGGGTCCTCGAGTTGCCACATTCTATACCAATCCCCAATAAAATGTCTTTCTGGAGAATTTTCAAGGCGATAGTGGTTTGATAAAATTCTACGCGCAACTGATAAGTTTGCATTAATTTCTTCTATAGCTACCTGGTGACCATGTCTTTCTTGGTCTAGTCTTTTTACATATTCAGTTATGGTCATGGATAGTAGAAAATATGATTTCTATTTAAACATTTCTTTTCCTATAAGGCTCGCAAGTTAAACCCCGAAATCTTTTTAAACACCCCTTTATTCTAAAAGGCTATAAACAGGGTGGTTTTTTGCTCAAGGAACATTTCAAGCTAATCTCAGGAACCGCAAACAGGAAACTGGCAGATGAGGTGGCAAAGATACTGAAAGTCCCATTAACCCCTGTTGAAATAAAGCGATTTCATGACGGCGAAACATACTGCAGGGTTCTTGAAAGCGTCAGGGGCTGCGATGTTTATGTAATACAGCCAACCTCTGCAGATGCAAACCTGAATTTAATGGAGCTCTTGATCATGGTCGATGCCCTGAAAAGATCATCTCCTGACAAGATAACAGCAGTCATTCCATATTATGGTTACTGCAGGCAGGACAAAAAAACAAAACCAAGGGAGCCGATTACAGCAAAGCTTGTTGCCAACATGATTCAGGTTGCTGGCGTTGACAGGGTCATAATGTTTGACTTGCACGTTGCCCAGGTGCAGGGCTTTTTTGACATACCAAGCGACAATCTTGATGTTATCCCCTTGTTTGCCGATTACATTGCAACAAAGAAGCAGAAAGACATTGTTGTTGTGAGCCCTGATGCAGGAGGGGCTGCAAGAGCAAGGTCATTTGGAAAAGTGCTAAACACACCAATTGCAATTGTTGACAAGAGAAGGCCCGAGCAGAATGTTGCGGAAGTCCATAATGTAATAGGAAATGTCAAAGGCAAGACTGCCTTTATTGTTGATGACATAATCGACACAGCAGGCTCAATCACAGAAGCTGCGAACATACTGCTGAAATTTGGCGCAAAGGAGGTTTACGCGCTTGCAACCCACGGCGTTTTATCTGACCCTGCTGCAGAAAGAATAAGCAAATCCCCAATAAAAGAAGCGGTTGTCACAAATACCATCAATGTCCCAAAAGAAAAAATGATAAGCAAGCTCAAGGTCATCTCAATAGCGCCTTTATTGGCAGAAACCATAAAAAGGACCCATGAGGGGCTGCCGATGGGCATAGTATACGAACAAATGTACAAAAAACTGGAGAAAAAGCTGAATTAAATGGAAAACAGGGAAAAAAAAGCGCAGGAAATGTACATGGAATTCCAGATGCTTGACCAGCACATAAAGCAGCTGCAGAAGCAGCTGGAGGCAGTGACTCATCAGCTGATAGAGCTTGCCGTAACTGACAACAGCCTGGAAGAATTCAATAAAATCAGCTCCGGAAAAGAGATATTTGTGCCCTTAAGCTCCGGAATTTTTGCAAAAGCAAGCGTCAAGGACACTTCAGAGCTGCTGGTCAATATAGGCGCAAACGTTGTTGTCAAGAAAGATGTAGATTCAACAAAAAAGCTAATCCAAAAGCAGATGGAAGAGATAAAAAAAATACAGGGGCAGATGATAAGGGAGCTTGAGAAGCTTACAAGCCATGCTGCTCAGCTCGAAATGCAGCTTCAAAGCATGGTAGCTCAAGGATAAAGTTCTAAGCAATCAAATATCTTTATTTCCAAAATGAAGAAGCCATTCATTACTTTAACAAGCGATTTTGGGGTTCAAACCCAGGGAATTGGCATTATGGAGGCAGTTGCCTTGGAGATTAACCCAGAAGCCCACGTAATCAATCTTATGCATGGCCTGCCTGACTTCAATTTATTTTATGCCGCAAGAACAATGGAAACCGTTTGTTACATGCCAATTGGCTATCACGTTTGCGTTGCTGATCCCGGTGTCGGAACAAAAAGAAAACCAATCATAATACAGGCTGCAAGGGGTGATTTTCTTGTCGGGCCCGACAATGGGGTTTTGCTGCCTGCAACAAGATTTCTAGGCGGAATAAAAAAGGCTGTTGAAATTACCAATAAGAAGTATATGAAGAAGCCCGTTTCGCCTGTCTTTCACGGCAGGGACATCTTTACGCCGGCAGCAGCTTACCTTTCAAAAGGGGTAAAAATAGATGATTTCGGAAAAAAATTAAATCCAAAAAATTTAACAAAAGCCCCGTATGAAGAGGCAAAAGCAAAAAATAATGAAATAGCCGCAAAAATAATATCAATAAATAAATTCGGCTCTTTGCACCTTAATATCATGCATTCAGAATGGGTTAAATTAAAATTAAGTATTGGAGATTATGTTGAATTAAATTTTAATAAAGTATCCCTTAATATGCCATACGCAACAACTTTTGGCGATGTGGAAAAAGGAAAGCCATTGGTTTTTAAGGACGATTATGGGAGAATAGAGGTTGCCCTTAACATGGATAACCTTTCTAAAAAATACAAAATAAAAATTGGAGACGACTGCATAATCAAAAAGTCAAAATAAAAATGTTCAAATTCCTGAAGGAAAAGCTGAAAAGCGCAATATCAAGGATTTCTGAAAACGTTGAGAAATCAGCAATAGAGGAGAAACCTGCAGAAGAAGCTGAGGAAGAAAAAGGCTTTTTTGCAAAGCTAAAGGAAAAATTTACAGGAAAAGAAGAAGAAAAAATAGTTTTAGAAGATAAAAAACCGGTAATTAAAGAAAAAATTGAAGTTAATAGAGAGGAAGAGCCTAAAGTATCACATAAAAAGATTGAGGAACAGGCAATAAAGCCCTTGGCAAAAAAAATTGAGGAAACATCAAAAACAATTGAAAAAGAACCCGAGAAAAAAGGATTTTTTAAGGCTATAACAGAAAAAATAACAACAACAAAAATAAGCGAAGGGCAGTTTGAAAAGCTGTTCTGGGACTTGGAATTGGCTCTGATGGAAAGCAATGTTGCCGTTGAAGTCATTGAGAAGATAAAAAATGACCTGAAAGAGCAGCTTGTTGAAAAGCCAATCACAAGGACAAAAGTTGAGGATACTATTGTCTTAACGCTGAAAAGCTCAATCCAAGATTTGTTCCAGAATAATCACATTGACTTAATTCAAGAAATCAAAAACAAAAAGGAGAAACCATACATTATTGCTTTTTTTGGAATAAATGGAAGCGGAAAGACGACAAGCATTGCAAAGCTCGCAAACATGCTGAAAGAAAAAAAGATTTCAAGCGTCTTGGCAGCTTCTGACACTTTCAGGGCAGCCTCGATAGAGCAGCTGCAGCAGCATGCTGACAAGCTTGGGATAAAAATGATTAAGCACGACTATGGAAGTGACCCGGCTGCAGTCGCATTTGACGCAATAAAGCATGCAAAGGCAAAAAGCATTGATGCTGTTTTGATTGACACAGCAGGAAGGATGCACAGCAAT
>JACPMT010000018.1 GCA_016185815.1 Candidatus Woesearchaeota archaeon | reverse complement strand
CTCCAATAGAAAGTTCCGCATTTGCCACATTTTTTCCTACTAAAACCTTCTCTCTTAAGCACAGACGTAGCATAATATTTATCAGGCTCTTTGCTTGCTTTTTCTTTAAATTCTTTCTTTATTTCTTTGTCTGTGGGCATAAATTAAAATAAAATATAGGATTATTAAAAAGTTATTGGTTTACACTGCCTTAAAACAACAAAAATATAAATAACCCGAAACCAACAATGTAAAAATGCACTTCAAAGACAGGCACGAAGCTGGCATTAAATTAGCTGAACAATTAAAAAACTACAAAGGCAATAAAGATGTTGTAGTTCTAGCCATACCAAGAGGCGGTGTTGAGATTGGATACGAGATTGCCAGGCTGTTAAACGCAGAGCTGGATATTGTAGTAACAAAAAAAATTGGATTGCCGGATGATGAGGAGTTTGCAATCGGCTCAATTGGTCCTGACAAAA
Organism: Candidatus Woesearchaeota archaeon; assembly: GCA_016185815.1. Classification (GTDB taxonomy): domain Archaea; phylum Nanobdellota; class Nanobdellia; order Woesearchaeales; family GW2011-AR4. The sequence goes on along the minus strand of JACPMT010000018.1, from coordinate 6,769 downwards.
AAGTGATGTTAAATGAAGAGACGATGAGGATTTACAATGTTTCTGATGAATATATCAACAATAAAAAGAGAGAGATTGGCAAGGAAATAGAAAGAAGGTATAGGGCCTACAGGGGCAAATATAAATTGCCGAACCTTAAAAACAAGATTGCAATACTGACTGATGATGGCGTAGCTACAGGCTTTACAACAAGGGCTGCAATAAGCTATGTAAAATCCCAAAATCCGAAAAAACTTATTTTGGCTGTGCCTGTTGCCCCTTTAGACTTTGCAAGCGAAATAAAAAATGAGGTTGAATTTGTATGTTTGCATTCAACAAATCTTTTCTTTTCAATCAGTCAGTTTTACGACGATTTTCCGCAATTGTCTGACGAGGAAGTCAGGAATTACCTGAACAAATCAAGTATCAAAAAGAAATAAATCATATTTCCTTGTAAACCAAGTCATGAGCTCTTACCGGCTCATTTACCTTCATCCCGATTGACTGGCCAGGCTCTGCCATCTCAACCTTTTCATGCTCAATCTGCATGGAGTGCACTTTCTGCTTGAAGTCGCTTGTGTGCCCCTTTATGTGCAACTCGTCTCCTACCTTTATGCTGCCGTCCGTGACTTCAATCACAGCAACTCCTATCTTGGTAAAATAGTGGCTTACTTTTCCAACCTGCATTTCCTCAGCTTGCTCCATAATTCACCCCCTATTTACTTGCTTTGGATTTGGAGTATTTAAGTTTTGCGGTGATTTTCAGGAATTGGACTTTGAGCAACAATAGGTTTTGGAAGTGAGTATTGTGTTATGACATAATTGTAAAATCCTAGAACTTCTCTTCGTGTGAGCGTCTCGTTAAAACTAAATGACTCGTTGGCAAAATCATCATTTCTTCTTGCGAACTTTAGTTCATAGTCCCATTCAGGCTCACTATGCAGAGGGCGTATATTAAAAAAGCCAAGGATAAGTGCTCTTTTCCTGCCATTTTGTCTTTTGCCGTGACTTCTGTAATTGACCTCTATAACATAAGATTTATCATTAGGATTTTAGCCTTCCGATTAAATCAAGCGCGTCGTACTCATCTACATCTTGTCTAAATTTCAAAAGAATACCAATATGGCTGCCGCTTAATGCAATGTTTTCCAGACTTATAGAACTGCCTATTCCGTTTGTATCTGAAATTGTTTTCTCTAACAAATTGTATCCCCTATAAAATTCACAAAAACTTTTCAGTAGCTTGCACTAAACCCTTGACATGCTCCACAGATTTCTGGAAAGCTGCTTTTTCCTCATAATTTAATTTCAGTTCAATAACTTTCTCAACGCCTTTTCTTCCTAATTTCACAGGCACGCCGACAAAATAGCCACCAACACCATATTCAGAGTTGCAGTAAGCAGCGCATGGCAGGATTCTTTTCTTGTCCTTCAGAATCGCTTCTACCATTTCCGCAACAGCAGCCCCAGGCGCATAAAATGCAGAGCCGGTTTTTAATAAATTAACAATTTCTTCTCCGCCTTTTCTTGTCCTTTCTGCAAGCGCATTTATTTTTTCCTCAGTCATCAACTCCGTTATTGGAATTCCATTAACAGTCGAGTACCTTGGCAAAGGTACCATTGAATCTCCGTGGCCGCCAAGCACAATTGCATCAACATCCTCAACAGAAACATCAAGCTCTTTTGCGATAAATGTCCTGAACCTTGTAGAGTCAAGAATGCCCGCCATGCCCAGAACCCTGTGATGCGGAAACTTGCTTACTTTTGACGCAACAAAAACCATTGCATCAAGAGGATTTGTCACAACAATTAAAATGCAGTTTGGCGAATGCTTAACAATATTTTCAGTAACTTCCCTGACAATTTTTGTATTTATTGAAATTAAGTCATCTCTTGACATTCCCGGCTTTCTCGGCACTCCTGATGTTATAACAACAATATCGGAGTTTTTTGTGTCCCCATAACTGTTTGTGCCTTTAACATCAACATCAAAGCCTTCGACAGGAGCTGCTTCAAGCAAGTCCAGGCTTTTGCCTTGGGGCATGCCTTCAACTATGTCAAGCAAGACAACATCCCCAAGCTCTTTGGAAGCAATCCAGTGCGCTGTTGTTGCACCTACGTTGCCTGCCCCTATGATGCTTATCTTTGGGCGTGTGGACATTTTATTTTAGGAAATTGGTTTTATTTTTAAAGGTGTTGTTTCAGAAATTAATGATTCCTCAATTCCCTATTTCCTTTTCTTGTTTCCGGCTTTAACCATCAAGTCTTCGTTTCCAATCGGGCATATGAATTCATTCTCATTCACATAAGTGTAGGCAGAGTAAACAGCAGTCACTCCTTCGCTGACTCCTGTAATTGCCTGCTTGAAATGAGTGTCTGTGACATCGCCTGCTGCGAAAAACCCCGGCATATTTGTCCTGGATTCCCTGTCAATTATTATTTCCCCTTTTTCATTTGTTTTTACGCCAACATCTTTCGCAAGCTGCGACAGCGCAATATGCCCGATTGCAACAAAAACTGCATCCAGCTTTAAAGTTGCGCTTCCATTAAATGGTTTGTCAAAAACAATTCCATTGACAATTTTATTTCCAATTATTTCCTTGACGTTAACATTGGTTAGTACTTCAATTTTTTGGTTTTTATCGACCCTGTCATTGTTGATTGGCTCCCCCCTTAATTTGTCGCCACGCACAAGAACGTAAACCTTGCCTGCAAATTGCGACATCAGCAATGCTTCCTTTGCAGCAGAATCTCCTCCGCCAACAACCGCAGCAACCCTGCCTTTGTAAATAGCGCCGTCGCACAAGGCGCAGTAATGGACTCCCTTGTTTGCAAATTCCTTTTCGCCTGGGACATTCAGTTTTCTCCATTCTGTGCCTGTTGCAAAGATTATTGTCTTGCTTTGGTAAGTTTTGTTTTCGTTTGTCTCGACAAAAAAGCAGCCATGCTCAATCCTTATTTTGTTAACTTTCGCCTCTGCTTTTTCAATGTTGTAGTCCTCTGCATGCTTTCTCAGGTTGTCTGCCAGTTCCTGTCCTGTCAGTCTTACGAATCCAGGATAATTTTCCACAACATCTGTTAATGTGATCGTGCCGCCTATGTTGTCGCCTATCATCAATGTCTTCATGTTCAGCCTGCCGGCGTACATTGCTGCCCCTAAGCCTGCGCATCCTGCGCCTATGATTATTGTGTCATACATATTGTTTGGCATTTTATTACCAAGAATGAATTGTGTTTTTAAATATTTGGTTTAAGGGTTAAATTATAATGTATTATTATTTTTCAATTAAAGTTATCTTCACTAAATGCTTTATTTTCTTCTTGCCCCTACAATAGGGCACATCCAATGAAAAATATTCCAAAAATAAAAAATAATCAAAAACCTACCCCCTAACAGCTCCAGTCTCTATCGCCGCCATTTTCACAGCTTCAGCCACTTTTGGCACGACTTGCCTGTCCAAAGTGTATGGCAAAATGTTGTTTTTTGCCGGCTTAATGCAATTTGATAGTGCATGCGCAGCAGCTATCTTCATCTCATTGTTTATCATAGTTGCTTTTGCGTCCAAAGCTCCCCTGAAAACGCCTGGGAATGCCAATGAATTGTTTATCTGGTTTGGAAAATCGCTTCTTCCAGTGCCTACAACTGCAGCAACTTTCATTGCCTCATCCGGCATTATTTCAGGGACAGGGTTTGCCATTGCAAAAACAATTGAATTTTTGTTCATTTTTTTCAAATCATCCGCATTAAGCAAATTGCCTGTTGAAACCCCGATAAAAGCATCTGCTCCAATTAAAGCATCTTTCAAAGTGCCTTTTCTTTTAGTCCTGTTTGTGACTTTGGACAATTGTATTTTGAACTCATTCAAGTCAGCCCTGCCGTCATAAATAATGCCCTTGCTGTCGCATACTACAATTTCCTTTACAGATGTGCAAATATCCTCTATTTTTTTGTTTACAACCTTGGCAGCGTTCATCAAAGCAGCCAGAATAACAATTGCCGAGCCGTGCTGGTCGTCATGCATCACCGGAATTCCAATGCCAAGCAATTCCTCTTCTATTTTAAAGCATCTTGGCGCTGCAATATCTTCAAGGTTTATGCCGCCAAAAGCAGGAGCGATATTTTTTACAATGTTAATGATTTCTTTATCATTTTGGGTTTTTATGCAGATCGGGAAAGCGTCAATATCAGCCAATTCCTTGAAAAGAACGCACTTGCCTTCCATAACCGGCAATGAAGCCTCTGCGCCGATATTGCCAAGCCCAAGCACAGCGCTTCCGTCTGTGACAACAGCTACAGAATTGGCTTTCATAGTGTAATCATAAACATTGCTTTGATTTGCAGCTATCTCCTTGCAAACTTCTGCAACTCCTGGAGTGTAAACCAAGCTTAAATCTTCTTTTGTAGCAACTTTTACTTTTGATTTTGTTGCCAGCTTTCCTCTATTTAGTCGATGAAGCTTTAGCGCTTCTTCTTTTAGGTTCATATTGGAAGCGATTAAAATGGTGTTTTTAAAGGTTGTTGTGGAAAGGGCTTTGTCCTAAAAGTTGAAAATCAACCAAAAACACAAACCTATTTAAAACAATTAATTCTTTTAGCCCAAACAAGGTAAAAAATGATTTCAGGAATTCATCTGCAGCCGGAATTGAAAAAGGCGTTTTTGGAGCTTGGGTTTGAGGAAATGACAGACATACAGAAAAAGTCAATTCCCTTAATCCAGGAAGGCAGGGATGTGATAGGCCAGTCGCAAACAGGCTCGGGCAAGACAGCAGCCTTCGGGTTCCCAATGCTGGAAAAAGTCTCTCATAATCACGGAATCCAGTCCCTTGTGCTTGTGCCTACAAGAGAGCTTTGCGAGCAAGTGACTTCTGAATTAAGAAAATTCGCGAAGTACAAGAAAGCCAATATAAACTCAGTTTACGGCGGGGTCTCAATAAACCCGCAGATTGAGCATTTGAAGTATGCAGACATAGCTGTTGGGACTCCGGGAAGGATTCTTGACCATCTGCAGAGGGGCACAATTGACCTGAGAAGAGTAAAAATACTTGTTCTTGACGAGGCTGACAAGATGTTTGAGATGGGGTTCATAGATGATGTAAAAAAGATAATCTCGCAAGTGCCAAAAGAAAGGCAAACTCTCCTTTTCAGCGCAACCATCTCGCATCAGGTTCATGATATTGTGCAGAATTACATGAAAAATCCTGCAAGAATCAAGGTGCAGTCTTACGTTGAGCAGGAAAAAATGTCGCAGTATTTTTACAATGTGAACTCAAGGGACAAATTTTCCTTGCTTGTCCACATCCTGAAGCATGAAGCGCCAAGGCTTGCAATAATCTTCTGCGCAACAAGGAAAAGGGTTGATGTTGTTGAAACAAACCTGAGCAGAAACGGGGTAAGGTGCATAAGCCTGCACGGCGGCTTATCCCAAAACAGGAGAAAAAAATCCATGGAAATGTTCCATAAAAACGAGGCAAAGATACTTGTTGCAAGCGACGTGGCTGCAAGGGGGCTTGATATAAAGAATGTCAGCCACATAATCAATTACGACAGCCCAAAGACTTCAAAAGAGTACATACACAGGATAGGCAGGACTGCAAGAGCTGGCAAGGAAGGAAAAGTCATATCATTGATTTCAGAGCCTGACCATGACAATTTCAGGAATGTCCTTGGCGACAGGTCCATTGTTGTGCAGCAGCTTCAATCGCCGGAATTCCAGAGAGTGCCGTTTGCAGCGTCAGTAAGAGAGCATCGCCCAAGGCAATATGGAAGGCCAAGGGCTCATTACGGACAAAGATCTTATGGCCACAGGGAAAGCGGGCAGGAGAGAAGGCCTTATCACCCAAAAGACAGGGAATCTCATTCTGAAGACAGAAGCAGAAGCCACAGGGGGCATTTCCGCAGCCATAGAAGGTTTAGGTAGGGTTATATCTTTATACATAAAATTTAGTGATTTTACTCATTTGGCTAAAAACCATTAACAAAAATATCAATAAACATAAAAAACTTCAATCCACTCTCTCCGCCACCCGCCCAAAAGAAATCACCTTTCTTGAAAGCCCCACTTTACGTTAATTATCCCCAAATTAACTCCAGCTTCAAATTTCTTAATGATATCCTGATTATTTTCAATAACATCTATCCCTTCAGAAGTTATGTTTATATCTAAGATATCTCCACTTAAGACTTTGGCATCACACCTTACTAATCCTTTTCCTTCTAAGTAATTACAGGCAGAAATAACATCATTTTTTGAGAAACCGATTTTTTCCTCAATTGTTTTAGATGAAGTGCTTTCTTCATCATAAATCACCTTTAAAATTTTTAACCTATCAACTTGAGAGAGCATTTTATTTCAGGTCGAATACTGCAGTTTGACCACCTACCAAATCAAACTGAAATGCGAATTTTAAACCTGATGGGTTTTGTGGGATTTCAAAAGCCATATTTCCTCTTCTTTTCATCCCTGGAAGTAAGTCCCCACCATCAAGTTTTTTATCCAAATAAGCAGTTCCCAAACTGTAATCATAGCTGTAACCATCTGCATCTGAAACCTCAGCTGAAAAAATCGGGACTAATGTTGCTGTTTTATCTGTTTGTAAATTTTCAACAGTTAGGTCAATTATCAGAAATTGATAATTTTCTTTTGGATTAAAATCTAAACTTGATTTATACTCTTCGCCTCCAATATTCATACTTTGCGTATATGTTATTTTATCCTTAAAACTAAAACTATTTAACGTTACTTTCAACCTACTATCAGATGCACTTTCGCCAACTTTAAATGTTACAACT
>JACPMT010000017.1 GCA_016185815.1 Candidatus Woesearchaeota archaeon | reverse complement strand
TTTTAGTGTATTAATTTTGGAGTGGTAAAGTGAGGAAAAATTTATAAAGAAAACTATTTTAGCTTAGATTATGAGTTTGACTGATGTATTGTTTGGACTAAAAACATATGAAATGCCTCCTGATGCAAATTATACAACTGCACAGTTGAGATCTGCTAGTGCAATAGAACATTTTGAAATATATTTTAAATCTATAGACGTAACAGTCAGTACAATGTCACTTCCAGATCTTAAAGAAAAAAGACATGTTCTGCGCCATGTAAGAGGCGCATACGGGTGGGACATCGCCATTGAAACAGCTGAAGAAGACGTAGGTGCAATAGTGGAGTCTTTACTTCCTATAACTAGGGGGGCAAGTAATAAAAAAAATTTACAAGGCGAACTAAAAACAGTAATAAGCCCTCGTGGCAGCGTAACGCTTTATGTAGTTGCAGGTTTTATTGACGAGTATGGAAAAAAGGGTTTAAAACCAAAAATCACCGGATTTAGAATAGAAAACCTTCCCAGAAGTTTGTATAAGAAGGCATCAAAAGCAGGCTTGCCATTACAAGAAGTTCAAGAAACTAAATCATAATTTTCTCTTTCTTCACTTCACAAACCCAGCCGCTATATTTATAAAAATCAACACCAAGAAAAACATTCCGATATAGTACCAGTATTTGTTGCCTTTTTCCTTGTCAAAAATTCTATGCAGAACCAATTGCAGCATCCTTCCGCCATAAAGAGGGCCGATTGGAACTAGATTAAACAATCCAATCCCGAAATTTAAGACAACTAAAATCACGAACAAGCCATAAACCCATATCAAGGCATTTGGAATAAACTCGCCATAATTTGCTTTTATATTATCCTTTATCTTTGTGCTCTGCTCGAGATAAGCCCCAATATAAGCAAGAGTTTCATTCTCGGGGTTTTTAGTTAATTTTACTTCATAAGCTGATTTGTCAGTCTTTATTGCAATTAAATCATTTGGTTTTTTTGTTTTTAATATTGCTGATAAGTTATTGACATAAGCGACTGGTTGATTATCAGCTTCTTGAATTACCTCTCCAATTTTAATTCCAGCGCTTTCAGCAGGAAATTTTGTTTTATCCTTTCCTTTGACATAATCACTAACTTTCACTCCATTCGGCTCAATTATTGCATTTGCTATTGGAGCAAGAATAAACGAGGCAATTGCTAAAAACAGGAATGCTATTGCGATATTTGAAAATGGCCCTGCTGCAAAAACGCTTAACTGTTCCTTGTGAGGCCTTTTCCTAAGCTCTTTCTCGTCAGGCTCGACAAAGGCAGCTGGAATTATCGGAACTATCAACCCAAGGAATGCAAATCCGCTTGACTTCACTTTCAGATTGTTGGCCCTTGCAATCAATCCGTGCGAAAATTCATGCACAGCAGCAATCACAAAAATTGATATTATCCAGTAAAAGAAAGGAACAAAGAAAATTCCTTTTGCCTTGAACGGAAGCACCAATCCAACACCGGGCATTGCCTCCGGCTTTGTAAACAAGACGTATATGTTGCTTATCAGCCCGTAGCTAATCAAAACCATTCCCAGAAATCCAACCAAAATCCCTGCATATCCAATGTAAATCATAAACCTCCTGTATTTTTTAGCCACAGAATCCATTAGCTTTAAGCCCCATGTTGTCTTGTACATTGAAAAATACAGAAAATAGGGAATTAAAAATTTAGTATCTAATTTTTTTCTTTTGATATAAAGAAAGATTGTCAGAATAACCAGAAAAGCAATAGCAGCAATTGTTTGGAAATCAAGCATTTTACTTCTTTCTGACTGCCTTGAATGCCTTGCCTCCGCATCTCCTGCAGCTGACCTTGCCCTGTATTATCTTCATGTTTGGCGCTTTAACCTTGCTCTTGCATTTTCTGCATACAAACACATTCCTGAATCTTCTGACTTCGGCTTCGTGGAATTTAACCATTTAATCAGCACCTTTCACTTGCTTTATTACTTTTTCATTCATAATTGTCCAGTAAAGCACAGAAGAGCCTTCAACAACCTGCCCTTTGAATTCCTCCGGAACTTTCAGGTCAAATGTCTCATAAGTTTCAGAGTCCATCACATTTGCCATGTCGCCATGCAGGCTCAAAACCTGCGCTGTCCTCTTCCCTATGATCGGAACTTCAATATTGTCATGCCCAGGCATCACAACAATTCTCTTTTTTTCATCTATAAGCCCAACAGCGGATATCCTGACTTTTGAATGGCCGTGCTTGCCTGGCTTTGAAATCTCCACATCAACAACCTTGCATGGCGCGCCATCAAGGATGATGGATGTGCCTTTCTGCACATTATTGGCAGTAATCATCTTTGTTGTCATTGAGCCACCTTAATACTTTTTTAGATTAAGATTGGAAAGAATATGCAATTAATTTATAAAGATTGTGCTTAAAAAGAATTATTCCTTGACTGCAAGCTTGATATCCTCTGCCTTTACCGTTTTTCTTCCGGCATGTACAGCAAGCTTTATTGATTTGGAGGCAATTTCATTTGCTATGTCTTCAATTGCATTTTTCAAAGCAACCTTTGCCTTGTCAGAAACCCTTTCAGCGCCCCCTTGCTTAAGGATTTTTTCCATGGCCGCCAAAGGCAGAAATTTGTCGCTCATTTTAAATCATGGTTGGTTTGTTTGATATGTATTTAAAACTTTTGAATTAGAAATTTAAAACAGCCCTTAATTCAAACCGATGCTTCCCTGCAAGTTTAGATATTTCCTTTTCAGCCAAATCCCTGTTTTCAAACTTTGCCTCCATTCTCCTGAATTCACTGCTGTGATGAACATTTCTTCCGTTTTTGCTTTGAAACTTGAATTTCTTGTGCAGCATTTCATGGTGCATAACATAATCAAGAAGTTCCTTTTTTTCATTTTTGAAAATAGTGCTTATCGTTATTGTATCGCTGCCGTATTCATAAGAGCCCAATTTATTAATTGAATTATTGCCCCACTCCAGATTCGGCTTGTCAAGCATTCCATTGAAATAAGCATCATTAACACGATTAAAAGACTCTTCAAGAATTGCGTCAGTTTTTGTTTTGGGAACTGCCAAATGAACATTTTTCATAAACAGATTGTAAAGCTCTATATTGATTGTTTTTTTCTTATTTTTTAATATCTTTCCTAATAATTCCTGAATCAATCCGATTTGTATCTCTTTGCTTATTTTTTTCCAGTTCCTGCTCAAATTAAACATTAAATTGTTATTTCTTAATTTCACATTCGCATTATACGGCTTGAATTTTCTTGAATACTTTAATGAGAAATTATATTTCAATTCTTTTTCCGGATATAATTGCTGGAATGCTTCTTCAATAATTGAGGGCATTTTTTAAGTTAAATAACTTCAGTTAATCGACTTTGACGTCAATAAGCGGTTTACTTTTATCACTTACAACATATAAAAGTCGCTCTCGTTATTTTTTATTTAATTTTCTTTTTAATTATTTTTATTGAAATTGGTATGCTTAAAATTTACGTATGCACTTCATACCTCAAAATAGCAGCCGCTTTTCCCAAGTCCCGCAATTGCACTCCCTCTCTTGTCTGCGTTGAAATAATCCTTATTTCAGTTCCGACTGGCTTTGCTGCTGCTTCAAATTCCTCAATCTTTCCGTCACTCAAATCCTCTGATAACAATAAAATGTCAACAACGCCCATCTTTACTTTATTCATGACATCATTTTCACCATATGCAACCATATTTTGCTTAGTTGCAAGCATCTCAAGAAATCTGCCTACAATCTTCTTCTCTTCCATGACATCTTCCTGGGCTAAAACATCCTGGCTTTTTTCAAGCAGCTCTTCCAGTCCAAATTCGCCAGTGTAGCTCAAGTCCTTTATTGCTATTATCTTCTTCTTGACCTCATTTGTTATGAAATCGCCCTCAACAAGGTCGTATTTTGTAGGGCCTGGGCCTCCTACAATGATGCCTCTCAAGCCTTCCATATTAAGGAATGTTTCCTTCATGTACTCTGCTACCTTCTTATAATGGTCTTTTGCAGCACCTTCTATTAAGCGGCTGAAGCGGGCAGCTGATTGTCCTCCGGCCTTGAACTTTCCAGGCACTTCCGAATGGGTTTTTACCAATGGAACGATTGTTTTTCCCTTCAGCAAAGCGATATTTGCGTCCCTCCTGTCCATCACAACCAATCCATACACCTCTTTTGCCTCAAGCATGTCCCTCAAAATATCAAGGACAAACTCCTTGTCGCATCTGTAAATTCTTGTCCTTAACGGCACAGGCGTTTCAATGCTCCAGACCTTGAAATCCTGCTGGCCTTCCCTTTTAGCCACATTGCCGGAGAATACAGCCAAGCCGTTTGCAGGTGTTTTCTTGAACAATTTCAGGTGCTGTATCATCCTTTCCAGGGCATCGGTTACATTTTTTCTTGTGGATGCTGACTTGATGTTGGATGCTGTGCCCTGCTCCTGGGTCAGATGGTTAAGTATTTTGTTCAGGTCATAGTCCTGAGGTATGTACACGCTAACCAATTCCGTGTGCCTTCCTCTGAAATTTTCCAGTTCCTTGATGAATTTCTTCAAATGAAATCTTTGCGCTTCTGTCAGTGCCATATTAATATTAAAAATGCGATTGGTTTATATAAGTTATTGATAATATCGGGAAAATGCGCTTTAACGATACATTTAAAAATAATGGTTTAACCCTTGTAAAAGGGGCAAAAAGCTGCTCAGCATGGGTATAGTGGCACAGCCTATCTTTTTCGCTAATGCCACTAGCATGAAGCTGTGGGGTAGCTTGGACACATCCTTTCTGGTTTGGGACCAGAAGACCCCGGTTCAAAAAACCATGAGGTTATGAAAATCCGGGCAGCCCCATTTAGGAATAAAATCTTAAAATGAATTTCAGATTAATAAAAATTAAATTAACAACTAAAAAACAAAATCTAAAATGACAGAAGAAAAATTAGGACTAGGCTCTGTCAAGAGGTTCGGAGCAAGGTACGGAAGAAAGCTTAAGGTTAAATTTTCTAAAATAGAAACTGAGCAGAGAAGGCTTCATAAATGCCCATACTGCCACAAAACATCTGTAAAGAGAATTGCTGTTGGAATATGGAACTGCAAAAAGTGCAATGCCAAGTTCACAGGCAAAGCCTACTCTGTTTCAAAAAAGATAATAGCAAAAGAAGCCCAGGTGATGCAGGAAGAGCCTGAAATCATAAAGGAAGAGATGGAAGAAGTTGAAGAAGCCAAGCAGGCTTCATAGGAATTATAATGGCAGAATACAAGTGCTTTGACTGCAACAAGAAAGTTGCAATGGACTATCTGAGGAAAAGAATTAGGTGCCCCTATTGCGGCAGCAAGATACTTTTCAAGCCCAGAAGCGTAAACACAGAGGTAAAGGCAAGGTAAGAAATGGAAGTTTCAAAAGAGACAGAGCAGAAAATCGGGCAATTGCAGATGTTTGAGCAGAGCCTGCAGAATTTTCTTGGGCAGAAGCAGCAATTCCAGGTCCAGCTTGTTGAGACAGAGTCAGCTTTAAACGAGCTTGGCAACACCGACAAGGCATATAAAATAATAGGAAACATAATGGTTGAGACCGATAAAAATGAATTAAAAGCAGAGCTGCAGTCAAAGAGAGAAATGCTTGAATTAAGAATAAGGACAATGGAGAAGCAGGAATCCCAGGTGAGGGAAAAGGCTTCAAAATTGCAGTCTGAAATTCTAAACAAAATAAAAAAGGAAGACTAGCATGAAAATGGCAGAGCAAATAAGTCAGCTGACTGTTGTAAACAGCTTGAATGAAATCAGGGAGGACTCCACTGTCCCTAAAAATGTAAGGGCAAAAATAGAGTCTGTTGTCAATACTTTAAAGGAAGACACGGAATTATCAATAAAAGTCAACAGGGCGTTAAACGAGCTTGACGGGATTGCCAGTGACGTTAACCTGCAGGCATACACAAGGACGCAGATATGGAATGTCATGAGCATGCTCGAGAAGCTGTAATAAGCTTAAATGAAATACGCTCATTTAATAAAGCTGACTGTTTTTTCTTACGAAAATGAGAATATTGATTTAATTTTAGAGTCTTTCTTAAGGTTTTTTCCTTTCAATCTTGGCTATAATAAAATTGTTTTAAAGAGAAGCAACGCTGTTGGTTTTAATGAAAAGAAAATAATAATATTTGAGGTTGCATTGACAAAAAGCAATCTGATAAACAAATTTTTAGATAACTTATTAAACAACTTGGATGAAAACCAGAAAGACAGCATACTGCAGCAAGCTGAATCAAGGCTGGACAAAAATCTCTGCTTGTTTTTGAGGTTTGGCAAAGAATCATGGATACATGGTAAAAAGCTAATTTTGACAGATTCCGGCAAGTGCTTCCACCTGAAAATCAGCATAGCTGCTTTTCCTAAAAAAAGAGAGTTAGCTTTAAATGTTGTCAGGGATTTGTTTAAAGATCATTAAATAAAATAATAAAAATAATAAAAAACAATAATTTTAAAAATTTAAATCAAAAATGCCAAGAATAAAAATTGCACCTTCAATTTTGTCTGCTGACCTCTCAAAAGTAAACCAGGAAATAAGGGATGTTGAAAAATACGCCGATTTGATTCATGTAGACATCATGGACGGGATTTTTGTCCCTCCAACAACAGTTGATTCTGATTTTGTAAAAACAATCAAGACAAAAGTGCCGCTTGATGTCCACTTGATGGTGCACGAGCCAAGCGATTCTTACATAAAAAGGTTTATTGAGGCAGGAGCCTACTCTATAACAATCCATGAGGAAGCATGCAAAAATCCGGCTAAGCAGATTAATTTCATCAAGAAAAATAAAATAAAAACCGGCATATCAATAAAGCCAAACACGCAATTGGATAAAATAAAAAAATATCTTGATATTGTTGACATGGTTTTGGTGATGACAGTCGAGCCGGGCTGGGCAGGGCAGAAATTCATGCAGTCTATAATGCCAAAAGTTATGGAATTAAGAAAGCTCAAGCCAAAGCTCGACATCGAGGTTGACGGCGGCATAAACCCCGTAACTGCAAGAATTGCCTATGATGAAGGCGCTAACGTTTTTGTGGCAGGAACTTCCATATTCGGCAAAAAGGACAGGGCTGCTGCGATAAAGGAAATATTAAGCGCTTTAAAATAAAATGTTATGGGCATTTCTTTCTGTTGTTTCGGGATTAGGGGACGCTGTTATATTTGCATTGATGAAAAAGCTCAAGCAGGTCAATAGCTCAATTGTAGTTTGGGTGCAGTATGCATTTGCATTGCCCTTTTTGCTGGTTTTATTGTATTTTAACTATCCTGAAAAAATAAATGGTAATGTTTACTGGAATGCTGCTTTGAATGCCATATTATTGCTTTTCTCCACATACCTGCTAATCAAAGCAACACAAATAAGCAAGTTGTCCATCACAATGCCTATGCTGAGTTTTACGCCTTTATTTTTATTGTTTACCTCTTATATAATGCTTAATGAAATTCCTACACAGCTTGGCTTTATTGGAGTTTTTCTTATTGTATTAGGGGCTTATATGATGCACATAGAGGACTACAAAAAAGGATTTTTTAGCCCGTTCAAAGCGCTAATAAAAGACAAGGGCTCTTTTTATGTGCTTATTGTTGCCTTTGTATGGAGCATTACTGCAAATTTATTTAAGCTTGGGATTCTGGATTCAAATCCAATATTTTTTAGCGTTGTGGTCTATCTTATTATTTCAATAATCATGGTTCCTGTTATTTTTACAAGGCAGAATATTGCCAATATAAAATCACACTTCAATATGCTAATCCTTCTTGGCTTGGCTTCAGCTTTCATGATAGCAACAGCATCTTATGCAATCATCTCTGCAATTGTGCCTTATGTAATATCATTAAAAAGAAGCAGCATCATCTTTGCAATATTTTTCGGGTACTTCTTTTTTAATGAAAAAAACATAAGAAACGCTTTAATCGGCACAATAATAATGCTTATTGGAGGCGTTCTTATAACTATATTTTAAAAACATTTAAATAACTCTGTCTTAAGTTTAGTTCTATGAAGCAAAAAATCATCGACCCATGGGGTTCCGGGCTGCTTGAGAATTACGAGAAAATAATCAAGGACTTTGGGCTGGAGATTTTCGATGCCAAGCTATTCCAAAATCCTAACAGAATTATGAGGAGGGGTGTTGTGTTTGCCGGCAGGGATTTGAAAATAATCTCTGATGCCCTAAGGCACAGGAAAAAATATTATGTTCTCAGCGGCATTATGCCGTCTAATGAGAAAATACATTTCGGCACAAAGATGGTTGTTGAAAACATGAAATATTTTCAGGAGCATGGGGCCCAGGCATATATTTTAGTGGCTGACTTGGAAGCTGCATCAACAAGAGGCGTTACGCTGGAAGAAGCAAGAAAAAGAGCCTTGGAGTTTCATATCCCAGCTTATGTGGCCCTCGGCTTGGACATAAGAAAAACAATATTCTACTTTCAGTCCGAAAACAAGGAAGTCATGAACAATGCTTACGAGTTTGCAAAAAAAATAACGCTTAGCGAGTTTGAGGCAATATACGGCAATGCCGATCCTGGCAAAATAATGGCTGCAATCACGCAGGTTGCTGACATTTTGTATCCTCAGTTCAAGGAAAGAATGCCTGGCATAATTCCTGTTGGAATTGACCAGGATCCCCACATAAGGCTTACAAGGGATGTTGTCAGAAGAGTTAAAGACAGAAAATTCTTTCTGCCTGCCGGGCTTTACCACAAATACACCCCTTCCCTTGATGGCAGCATAAAAATGAGCAAGTCAAAGCCGGAAAGCTGCATAGAGCTGCCAGAAGACATCAAGTCTGTCAAGAGAAAAATCAGGAATGCATTAAGCGGAGGCAGAGATACCTTGGAAGAGCATAGAAAGCTTGGCGCTGCCATGGAAAAAGATATGGTTTTCGAGTTGATGAAACAGCATTTAGTTGAAGATGATAACGAGCTTAACAAAATTTATCATGAGTACAAATCCGGCAGGATGACAAGCGGCGAGTTGAAAGAGGTTGCATGCCAAAAAATGGAAGAATTCATGAATAATTTTATAAATGGCATTGAGCAGGCAAGAAAGCATATTGACAGGCTTAATTTCGTTAAGTTCAAATGAGAATATTTCGAATTTGAACTTTCGAAAATGTCAAAAATTATAAATTTTTGAGCATTCCCGAAAATAACCTAGTTATTTTCGATAATGAAAATTTTCGTTAAGTTTAAATAAAAGTAAAAGAAAGATACACTAAAAGCCCTTCAAATAAAAATTCAATCATTTTTTAAAAATAAAATTTTAATTGAAAGTGCCCTATTGTAAAGGGCAAGAAGAACAAAGAACATAACTAAAGGAAACGTTAATAAAGATAAAATCTTAATAAAAAATTAATCAAAAAAAGAGGTGTCAAATATGCATCATACGGAATTTAATATCGCTCCCTTGTCAGGGGGTTATATGCTTACAAGCATTGTTGGCTTTTTGGTTTCTGCTTTTTACATCCTGCCAAACTCAACAACTTGGGGCTTTACTTTTGTCTTGTTCTTCACTTTGATGTTTGTGGCTTCCATGATTTCAATGACATATGCTCCAAGCGACTGGCCTTTGGGGATGGGGAAAAAGAAGACATAAAAGATGGAATACACAGAGATATTGCTAAGATTGGTTCTTGCAGTTGTAGCTGGCGGCTTAATTGGATTGGAAAGAGAAGTTGTCCACAAGCCAGCTGGCATAAGGACCCATATGCTTGTTTCCCTTGGCTCTGCCTTGTTTGTGCTTGTAACAATTGAAACATTGCCAAACGAAGCAGCAAGGATAATAGCTGGAATCGCGACAGGAATTGGGTTTTTGGGGGCAGGCACAATCTTCAAAGCAAAAGACGAGGTTCATGGCCTGACAACAGCTGCTTCTATATGGGCGGTTTCTGCAGTCGGACTGGCACTTGGTTTGGGATATTACCTAATGACAATAATTGCAGTTGTTTTGGTACTTATAGTTTTGCAGCTGAATAGGTCGGAGTTTTTTAAAAGGCTTTAAAACTCAAACACCTTTTTCTCTTTCGGCAAAGCAGTTGGAGCGCTTCCACCATGCCATGTGTACCTTGGCCTTACCCTTATTGGGTAAAGCTTTTCATTTAAGTCATCAAATACAATTGCAGCCCCTTCCTCTGTCGGCAGCAGGTTGAGCTGCTTGTCAAGCCCTTCCCTCATGTAGCTCTGCATCAAGCCGCCTAAAGCCTGCACATCTATATTTGCAGTTATCCTGTGGGCAATGACGATGTCAGACTGCGTAATGACATCATTATGTATCTTGCCGGGCTGCTGCGACGCCAATACAAGCGAAATTCCAGGCTGCCTTCCCTCCCTGAGCACTGTAATCAATGGCGCTGTTGCAGGAGTCTTTCCCCTGTTCGGCAGAAATTCATGCGCCTCATCGATTATGAGCCACACTATAGGCTCTTTTTTTTCCTCCCTTTCCTCCTCAAAAAAATGAATTTCCTCTGTTATTGCAGCTTCCTCCTCTGCCTTTCTTGAAGTCATTCTCTGCACAAACAATTTTTGCGCTACCAGCCCGATAACAAGGCCCCTGAGGTTTTCAGCGCCCGCAGTTGTTGTGTAAGCGCTGACATCCAGTATAGTTATCTGGCCGGGCATGACAAGCTCCTCAATAAGAGTTCCTTCCTTGCTGAACAGCCCCCATTTTTCAGCGACTAAAAATCTGTTCTCAACAGCGTCCTTAATGCTTTTTTCGGACCTGTCGTCATTTTCAACAGCCTTTACAATGTCGTCAATGCCGTAATCGCTTTTCTCTTCTTGCAGGCTATTTATCACCCTCTCAATTAAAATCCCGATAGGCTCTGTTATTGTGACATTGAAAATCATGCACCACTCGTCTGCGCTTATCTCGCTTGTCCTGATTGAGAACGGAAAATCCGTCGGAATGCCCCTTTCCCTGTACTCTTCGTAAAATCCGGCAGGAGTAAAAATCTGCACGTTTATCCCCTTGCCTTCAAGCTCCCACTCGTCAAGCAGTTCCTTTTCCTTGTTGTTGGGGTACTTCATGGTCCAGTAGATTCCCATTGTGTCAAGCATCACAACAGCAAGATTTTTCTTGACTTCATCAGGCAGGTCATAAATCCCTTCCGCAATTACCCCCATGCTGTACGACTTCCCGGACCCGCGCTTGCCGACAATAAAAACAACATGGCTTTTTGCAACATCAAGATACACCTTATTTGACAAGGAAACAGTCTGGCCCATCTTGACATAGTGCTTGCCAATGAAGATTGAGCCCTGCGTGCCGTACTTTTCTTTATCAGCTTCGCTCCTTCCCACAAAAATATCATACATAAGGCATAACTCTTATACGACATTATAAATGCTTTTATTGAAACTTATTAGTAACGAAAATTCCTGTTTGTATTAGAAAGGTTTATTTATTACCTTAATTACGCTTTGCTGGAGTTCTTATGGACGATAAAACTCAGAGAGAGAGGCTAGAGCAGGAACTAAGGTTCCTTAAAGAGAGCTTTGAGGCTGAGGTTATAAGCAAAGAGGAGTTTGAGAAAGGCAGGGACAGGATTGAAAAAAAACTAAGGGAGATAAAACAATTGGAAAAAGAGGCGAATAAAGAAGGAATAGGAAAAGAAGCTCAAGAAGAAAAAGAAGCTGCAAAAATTAGTGACTCAATAGAAAAAAAAGAAGAAACAAAAATAAAATTAAAGGTAATACAAGACGAAGTCGGGCAGCATGAGCATTTTGAACCAGTGCAAATAAAAGCCCATCCAACAGAAAAAATAGAAGAACCCATTCAAGAAGCAGCAAAAGAGATTAAAGACGAAAAAAAAGAAAGCAAATCCTTCAAGTACGCTGTTGTTTTTGTAGTTTTATTGCTTATCGTATTTTTTTCCTATTCTTTATTGAAAGAGAAGAAAGCTCCAAAAGCAGAGCAATTAAAGTTTGTTGCGGCATGCAGCTCTGATGATGATTGCAAGCAGGAGGGAAAGGAGGGATTCTGCATAAATCCCAGAGCAAAAAATGCAAAATGCGAATTCAAGGAAATACAAAAGACGAATGTGCTTGTTTTAAACGACAGGCGAAATTGCTTTAATTGCGGCACTCAGCGAGTTTTGGACATTTTAGAGAACTGGTTTGGAGCAATAAGCGCTAAAGAAATTGATTACAATACAAATGAAGGAAAAAATATTGCAGAAATATTTGATGCAAAAATGCTGCCGGTGTACATTCTTGGCGAAAATATAACAAAAAATCCAGGCTTCGAGCAGTTCAAAGCAGCATTTGTCAAAAAAGACGGCAATTATATGTTAAGCGACGATGCAGCCGGCTCCACATTTTACTTCAAGCGCGATAATGTGCCCGATAAACTGGACTTGTTTGTGATTGATGGCGATGCTGCAAGCATAAAGGCTGAAAATAACTTAAAAGAGTTTTTGGTGGCTTTTAAAGAAGTAAAATTTGAAAAGCATAATGAAAATGGCGCACTTGCCAAAGAACTTAACATCAAAACATTTCCAACATTTTTGATAAACAACCAAATAAAGTTCAGCGGGGTTCTTGCAGCAGAAACCATAAAGGATAATTTCTGCAGGCTTAACAAGCTGAAGGGATGCGAAAGAAGTTTGAGCATGAGTTTGGTTTAAAAATTTATAAAATTTTATTTAGATGAACTTTTTCGCAACCTTTATATCCAACATAAACAGTTCTTTCTGTATGGCGCGTGTTTTATCTACAAAAGAGTTTGATACATGGGAAAAACTTCTTCCTAAAGATTATCAGGAACAAATTCAAGGATTCATTAAGGAATTAAAGCAAAATACCAATACTGGAAAGCCATTAGGTTATCCTTTCTTCAGAGAAAAGAAGATGGGCAAATATCGTCTGTGTTTTCTGATTTACGAGGATGTTGATACTGTTTTATTGGTTACAATTAGCGACAAGAAAGCTCAGCAGGACACAATCGATAATATAAAAAGCCAATTGGATTACTACAAAGAACTCATAAGAAAAAATCTTTAGCGCTCTCTTAATCTGCCTTTAGCAGCATCTTCTAAGCCACGCTTTATGCTGAGAAGTAATTCGTCTTGTGCAATGGCTTCTAATCTTTTCAAGTATTCATATTCTTCTTTAGGAATTGTTACAGTTTCCATGATATTAACGCTGAATTAGGATATATAAATAACTTTCTCTCCGTTTTGCCAAATGTACGCTGAGAACGATTTTTGAATAAAAAGACTTATCAAAAACTTACAATTCATTCACAGTCAGCAGATTTATCCTTGTTTCATTCTGCTTCACTTTTGAGTCCATCCCGATCAGGAACTTGACATTGTTTTCTTCCGCAGCCTTTACAATCTCCCTTTCAATGCTTCCGTCAAAAACAACAGCATGCGCATTGCTTATGCTTTTTAGCGCTGTGTTTATTTCGCTTATCGGGACCTTTCCAAGGACAGAAAGCTTGTTGTCAAGTATTTCCGCTCCTCTGGTTCCAATCAGGTCCTCTAGCATCGACTTGAATGAACTCTTCTCCTCAATTGAAATTTGGACTCTCCTGACTGGAGGCGCTGGCTGGTATGGCCTGTGCATTGGCCTCTGGAATTGCTGCTGGGCATGGTGAAACGGCTGCCTTTTGACAAGCTCCATGGATGTTCTTTCCGGCTCCCTCGACAGCTCGAGTTTTGCCTGCTCCCCTGAAATCCTGCTCCTTAAAGCCTTGTGGATTTCCTTTTTTGTTATCTCCTCGACTTCCTTGCCGTCAGGAGCTTTTGTCACGAAGTCAATGTCAGCAACTGATGTAAGTTCCTTGATTATCAAATTACCGCCCCTGTCGCCATCAACAAATGCAGTGACAACCTTCTT
>JACPMT010000012.1 GCA_016185815.1 Candidatus Woesearchaeota archaeon | reverse complement strand
CTTCAGGCTATACAAAAAGCAAGGCAGAGATACAGACTGACAATCTTGCCTGGAACCCCAAGTCAAGGAGCGTTTTTATAGAGAAAAACGAGGAAAAAAACCTAGGCATCGGCGTTCAGGTCCCCGCAGATATTGTATCGGGCACCTATATTTTTGACGTAAAAATACAGGCTGCGGACGGCAAGTCCTATTCAAATATCCAGAAGCTGTATGTTGATGTGCCATAAAATTCCAGTACAAAATAAAACAAATAAATATTAAAAAATCATTAACAAAAAATCCAATAAAATAAGAGAATTAAACTAAAAAATTTATTTCACGCTCTTCACAATCTCAGCAAAGCTCTTGGCATCCAGCGAGGCATTGCCGACCAAGCCGCCGTCAATGTCAGGCATTGAGAGCAGCTCCCTTGCGTTCTCGGGCTTCATTGAGCCGCCGTAAATTATCCTGATATTTTTTGAAATAGCCGTGTCAAACATTTTTTCAATAACGCTTCTTATGAATTTATGCCCCTCTTCTGCATCTTCTTTTGTCGCAGCCTTGTGGCTGGGGTTGCCCCTGCTTATCGCCCATACCGGCTCATAAGCAATGGTGATACTTTCCATTTGGCTTTTATCAATGCTTTTGAGGCAGTTTTTTAACTGGTTTTCAATGATATTTTTTGTTTTTCCCTGGTTTTTTTGCTCTAAATTTTCACCTATGCACAAGATTGGACTTAAGCCGTGTTTTAATGCAGCAATTATCTTTTTGTTTACCAATAAATCATCCTCTCCGAAGATTTCCCTTCTTTCGGAATGCCCAAGGATAACATACTCGCATCCTGTCTCCTTTAGCATTAATGGAGAGATTTCGCCTGTAAAAGCTCCAGCTTCTTCAAAATGCATGTTTTGGGCTCCGATTTTTATATTGGAATTTTTTAGTTCTTTTGATAATGCTGTTAACGCCGTAAATGGCGGGCAAATAACAATTTCAGCATTTTTTTCGTTTTTTATTATTTTTTTGAATTCTTCAATAAATAAGACTGATTCCTTAATTGTTTTATTCATCTTCCAGTTTGCTGCAATTAATTTTTTCATCCTGATTGTGGCATGTTTTTTACTTGTTTTTATTCTTTTTGCTTTTTGATTTGAAGACTAGAAACGAGCCCAATAAAATCGCGATAGCTGACATTAAGACAACGCCTTTTGATATTTTTATCCCCAGATCCATGAACAATTGCTCCGGATAAAGCCTTACAATAATCTCTTTTGCAGGGTCAAAAACATAGGTTCCTTTCTTAAAGAATAGGCTATGGAATGATTCAAAGGTTGAGGAAAAATCAGAATTTATCAAAAAAAACAAAATTGCTGCAAGCGCTATTGTCAAAACCCCGCCAAAAACCAGGATTTTCCCGATAAAATTTGTTATCAGATTATTGACTTTCAATGTCAGTATGGACGCAATTAACAGCAATATGAATAAAAAAACCAGGATATAAAGCACAATTGTTGAAATTGTTGCAGCATTTCTTACATCCAGCAGGTGCTGCTTTTCCCTTTCGTTAAAGTCGCCTGGAAGTTCATTGATTTTTCCTTCGATAAAGCTGATGACTTTCTCGTGCAATGGGGAAATATTTCCAACATTGTACTCTGAAAATTTTTGAGAATAAAATGAGCTGTCAAACCCGACAAAGTTCAGGACAAGCAGGAACAGCAGAAAAGGCAGAATTAAGACCAGCAGGAATTTGGCTATCGTAAGGAATTTCATATTCAGCTGTCCATTATGATTACCTTCTTCTCCTCTTCAATTGCCTTTTTGATGGCATCCTCGATAGTGCTGGCGTTTTTGCTTTTTTCGGTTTTTTTTGCCCCATATTTGCTTTCGTTAAAAATCTGCTTTGCCGCCTTGAATGGCATTTCCTCGTCTTTTATTTCCGGATTTTCCGTCAGTTGTGAGCGAGTTCGCTCACTCGCATTCGACTCCTCTTCAAAATCCTCAAAAATATTTGTTTTATCCTTGTCCTCCTTTTCCTTTTCATCCTGCTTCCTTATGTAGTCAGAGGAAACATTGCCTTCCTTTTGGCCGTATTTCTGCTCATTGTATTTTTTATCGTCTTTTTTTCCGCCAGGGGAACTGGAGTATTTCGGGGAGTTATAGCTGCCAGAATGAATGTTCCACTTGTCCTCGTCCCATAATTTTGCCTTGTACATAGAGTTGCTTGCGAGAACGCTGGTAGCTGGCGAGTGAGGCTCGACGAACTCGCCTCACAACTCACTGCTCGCGTTCATCTTTACGATGCAATCAAGCCGTTCCAGACAGGCTTTTTAATCCTGTAGCCTCTCTTGTTCAGCAGGTCGGTTTCCCTTTTGTTTCTTTCCAAAACAAATGCCTCGAATTCAAAATCCGGGGCTATATCGTCGAATTCCAAAAACGGGTTTAATTGCTCCATTTTTTACCTCTTTGCTGTGTTTTACCCTTTTTAAATCTTTCGGTTTTTAACCACTGCCAAGTGATTATATCTAGGTCTTTGCCAGTATCAAGTCAATTTTTTTCCTTAACTCTGCTTCGGGATATGCTCCAATAATCCTATCAAGCTCATTGCCATTGCTGAAGATAATCATGCATGGTATGCCCCTGACATCGAACTGGGCTGCAATCTCCTGGCTGTCGTCAACATTCAGCTTTGCGAATTTCAGCTTGTTCCGGTACTCTGCTGACAGCTTGTCCAAGGCAGGGCCCACAATTCTGCACGGCCCGCACCAGGGAGCCCAGAAATCAACCAGAACAGGCTCCTTGTTTTGCAGGACTTCCCTGCCAAATGTGTCTTTTGTAATGTCAAGCATTTTTAATGCGGCATCTGCGGCTGTTATTTAAACATTCACTTTTGCAGCTTACCTGTAAATCAAATACCTTCTTTTGTCCAGATCCAGGTCTATGAATGAGTCGCACTCCTCTACCAGCAAGGATGAGCTTGATTTTCCAAACGCTATAGCCTCTATCCTGCAGCCCAGCGCATGCCTGAGATGATGCACCAACGGGACATAATCGCCGTCGCCGCTGACAATCACTATTGTATCAAGTTTCGGGGCAAGCTCTATTGTGTCCATGGCCAGTCCAATGTCCCAGTCGCCCTTTTTCGCCCCTCCGGCAAAAACCTGCAGGTCCTTTGCCCTTACCTCAAAGCCTATTTTTTCCAGGGCGTCAAAAAAATTCTGCTCCTCTTTTACATCCGCCTTTATGACATAGGCTATGGCCCTTATTAAGTTCCTGTCGCCGACAGCAGCCTTGAGAATCTGGGCAAAATTAACCTTTGCATTGTACAGGTTTTTTGCAGAGTAGTACATGTTCTGCACGTCAACAAATATTCCAACCCTCTGAGCTTTAAAATGAGCAGCCATCAAGTCACCTTATTGTTGCTATATCCTCTTCGTAGCCGCAGTTTGAGCAGCATATCTTGTTGTTTGCGTAGGATAAGGACAATTGCCTGCATTTTGGGCACTGCCTGACAACAGAAAACTTTCTAAGCTTTTTTTCAAATTTTGGCTCATCGTGGTTCATGCCTATTGCCCATAGTTTGCTGCTTCTATATAAATATTGTGAAAAAGAATCACTGGCAAAAATCTAAAAATAATTGGAAATAAAAATCATCAGCCTACCTTATAATCTCATATTCCTTAACTATAATCCACGTGAATATGAATAATACAACAGCGCCTGCAACCATCCATGACAGCCCCAGCTGCGTTGCGGAGCTTGACATAAGGTACAGCCCGTACGCCATCACGCCAAAACCCAGCCACAGGAACTTGTCAAGGACAAGCTTCATAATCTCAAATTCCTGCTGCTCTGACAGCCTTCTTTTCATTTTTCTCATTCTAGCCTCTTACAACAATGAAAAAGTCCTTTTGTGCATAAATGTTATTTGGAAACAACAAGTCATCATCTATAACATCGAATGTCAGAAAGTACGAGCCGGATGAAACTGTTGTGGGAATGCTTAACCTTATGTTCCTCGCCTCTGACTCAGCAGCTGTCAATGGATAAACCTGGCTTTGGGCAAATTGAAACCATGATGGATTTTCGATGCTGAATACAGCACCATCGGGCCCGCTTATCGGGGTGAATCTCATCTTGTACTGCAATGTAGTGTCCTTTTTGTTCCTTATGCCAACAGTCAAAACTGTTGAGCCACCTTTGTCTATTGTTATGTCGGTTTTAGGAAAAGAAATTTTTTTATCGCCTGTGATTAAATCGTCAAGAATCCTCTGCCTCACCTGCTCTGTTACATCCTCTGTTGTGCTGCCAATATTCTTGAACATGCTCCTTATAAACCCCAGTCCAAGCCCCAAAAGAGTCATTGCAAGGACAACAATTACAATAGCCTGAATTGAAATTTCTAAAGAAGCCTTTTTATTAAACATCCATGCACCTCTTTTTCCGGCAAATAATGCGGTAGTTTATTTTATTTATGATACTACTTTATAAAGTTTTCGAAACTTAAGTTCATCATGACAATTAGAAATTTTTCTTTTACTACTCCCCAGAATAGAAAGATTTATATATCAGCTTGTGCAATAAAAATTTGATTTAAAAATTTGGCTGGATAAAAGGTGATTTTAAATGGGATTTTTAAGCAAGCTTAAGGAAAAATTGGGAACAGGCTCTGGTTCTGAGATGTTTGAGGAAGCTGAGCACGGCTATGTTGAGCTTGGAAGCGAAACAGGAGCGGATACAAGATCAAAACTAATGGTAAGGCCGTTTGTGATTGAGGAGTTCGAGCACATAAAGCCCATACTTGACTCTTTAAGGGAAGGGCACACCATTGCCTTGATAAACATCAAGCCCCTGAAGGACAAGGACTTAGTGGAGCTGAAGAGGGCAATCAACAAATTAAAGAAGACTTGCGATGCAATTGAAGGCGACATTGCGGGATTTGGAGAGAACTGGATTGCAGCTGTGCCTAACTTTGCTTATATCTACAGGGGGCAGAAAGGCGCAAAAGAAGAAGGCAAGAAAGCTGCCATGGAAGAAGTGGCTGAATACGAAGAGTAAGTTCTTTTATTTTCTTATTTTATGTCGGATTGATTAAGGCGTTGAAAAGAGGGATTCAAGCAAGGTGGATGTTGCTCAAACATTAGCCAATATAGTTGATTCTTTGAGTCCAACTTATTTACTTCATTATTTTGAGGGCAGATTGGCGTATCTAAAGGATGGTTTAGGTTCTTTTCCATATTCCAAAAATGGGAATGGCGCACCCGAGGCATTACCAACAACTGGAAATTCTGCTGTTGAAGAGCAAGTTTTGATTAGTGCTCATCCAAGAACATGCATGCCACCCAATGGCTTAAAACCTGCAAATGAAAATCTCGCATATTTAGAGGCTGATAATATACTCAGATTAACTAAAAAAGTGGCTAATTACGATGGATTCAGATTTGGAAGAACAATAAAAAAAGCAACAAAAGAAGGATCAAAAGCGATAGGTTTCTTTGACCCGAATACCGGCATAATTACTACAGATGACGAGGATTTCTATTTAGCAGTTAGTGAAGCTTTAAAGTTAACCCATAAACAAAGATTAAATTATAGCATTGGAATTAAAACTTCATAACTGACATTAAAAACCACAAATTTTAAAAACATCTTATTTTCTTAAAGTTTTTATGCCGAAAGAAGAGGATTTTGAGCAGCAGCAGTGCCCTTTATGCCACCAGAAAACGCTGATTCTGACTGAGAGGGAAACCGAAGTGCCTTATTTTGGCAAAGTGCTTCTTTTTTCAATGACGTGCAATAACTGCAAGTACCACAAGGCTGATGTCGAGGCAACAGAGCAGAAAGAGGCTGCAAAATACGAGTTTGAAATTTCAAGCGAGGATGACATGAAAGTAAGGGTTGTAAAGTCAAGCGAGGCGACTGTCAAATTGCCGCATATTGCAACAATAACCCCAGGGCCTGCATCACAAGGGTACGTGACAAACATAGAAGGCATTTTAAACAGAGTTAAATACCAGGTTGAAGCTGCAAAGGAAATGGAAGAGGATGAGGAAGACAAGAAAAAAGCAAAAAACCTTTTGAAGAAAATATTAAATATAACCTGGGGAAAAGAAAAACAAAAATTAATAATTGAGGACCCAAGCGGCAATTCTGCAATAATAAGCGACAAGGCTGTAAAAAGTACATTGAAGGTAAAAGTGGAAAGGTGATTTTTTAATAAAATTTAAAGTTAATGCGCTTAGAAAGTCAACATAAATTAAATAAAGCGTGAAATTCACATCAAAAACAATATAAGGGATGAAAATCATGAAAAATTACGAGAGCGGCTTTTAGATGAATAATATGACAAAAGCAAACCGCTTGTGATGATTTGAATAAAAAGTTAAACTGAGGACAAATCATGAAAATCGGAATCATTGGCGGCTCTGGGCTTGATGACCCAAGGATATTGAAGGGTGCAAAAGAAACATATGTTACCACAAAATTTGGCAACCCCTCAAGCGGGTTGGCAATTGGAAGGATAAACGACATTGATGTTGCTGTTATTGCAAGGCACGGCAAGAGGCACACAATAAACCCAAGCAATGTCAATTACCGCGCAAACATCATGGCTTTAAAAGAGCAGGGCGGGACGCATATAAGCGCAACTACTGCCTGCGGCTCTTTAAGGGAGGAAATAAAGCCGGGGCATTTGGTATTTTGCGACCAGTTCATTGACAGGACAACAAAAAGAGCAGCAACTTTTTATGAAAGCGATAAAGTGTGCCATATCCCGATGGCAGAGCCGTTTTGCAGGAAATTAAGAAACCTGTTGTCAGAAACAGCGTCTGAAATGGGGCTTGAGTACCACAAAAAAGGGACCGTCATCACAATTGAAGGCCCTAGATTCTCTACAAAGGCAGAAAGCCACATGTACAGGCAGTGGAACGCTGACGTTATAAACATGTCGACAGTGCCGGAAGCTGTGTTGGCAAGGGAAGCCGGAATTTGCTATGCGATTGTTGCAATGAGCACTGATTATGACTGCTTTTTAGAGGATAGGCCAGAGGTTACAATAGAAGAAGTCTTAAAGGTTATGAAGCAAAACTCCGATAATGTAAAAAAGCTTTTATTAGAAGTGATTCCTAAGATTAATTATATAGATTGTAAATGTAAAGAAGACATAAAAACTTCAATTATAGGCAGTTAAGCTCCTGATTTCCGGACAATAATTCTAGTACATTCCTTTCTTAAAAAAATTCGTTTCAGCAACAAAATTACAGGTTTTGTTCTCTATGTTAGCTAATTCTTCCTTGCTTAAAGGCTTGAAATTCCTGGCAAGGGATGCATTCTGCTCGACCTCTTGAGGAGTCTTGCAGCCAATTATTGCCAAGTCAACGTCCTGGCTTAGGCTAAAATCAAATGCTTCTTGCATTTTGATTGATGAAAGTGCATGCCCTTGAGATGCAACTTTCATTGCTATGACACCCATTCCTTTTTTCCTCGCTTCAGGAATTATTGTGGTGATGAAAGGCAAATAATGGGAATCACCTGCATTTGCGCAGAGCAATATTGTATCAAAATCATATCTTTTTATAGCTTCAATCAAAATGTCCGGGTCATGGTGGCCAGTAATTCCCATAAATCTTACTTTTCCCTGATTTTTCAGTTGTTCAAGGGCATGGATTGCCCCATTGCCTGAAAAAATCTCGTTTAGATCCTCTTTTTCGCGCAAATCATGAAGCTGCAATAAATCAAGGTAGTCCGTATTCAGTCTTCTTAAGGAATTTTCCACCAACGACAAAGTTCCCCCATATGTCCTGTCATGAGTCTTGGACGCCAAAAAGACGTTTTCCCTTTTTGCGTAATTCCACAGGAATTTGCCAAGATAATCACGGCTCTGCTGATAAGCGGGAGCTGTATCAAAATAATTGACGCCGGCTTCAACGGCTTTCTTTATTACCTGCTCTGCCTCCTTAAAATAGCCGCTTGTCCTTAAAATTCCTTCGCCGCCAAGGCCAAAAATCGTGGCATGGTGATTAGTCCTGCCTAATTTTCTTGTAGGAATCATAGTTAGAGCTAAGCAGAAAGAATACTTAAAGTTTGCGAAAATACTTACAAGTGCGGGGAGGATATTAAGACTGCTGTTATTGGCGGGAATTAATTATCTATTCAGCTCAACAATAACCTTTAATGACTCTTTTGCCTCTGCAACCAAATCAAACCCTTTCTGGATTTCATCAAAGCTTAGCTTGTGTGTTATCATGTCAGCAACGTTTATTTTTTTATTTTTAATTAATCCTAAAGATTCTTCTAAATCATTTGGAGCAGCTCCATAGGAAGTCATGACTTTTATTTCGTTTCTCCAGAAATCGTTGATTGGAATTTCAAAACTTTCGTCTGGCTTTGGAACTGCAAAGAATAAAATCGTGCCGCCTTTGTCGACGCAATTCAAAGCCTGTTTTGCAGCGGACAATGAGCCTGTGCAGACAATGACCAAATCTGCCAATCTATCGTCATTTATTTTTTTAATTTTGTCAATAATATTTTCTTTGGCATCAAATACAAAATCAGCTCCGAACCTTTTTGCGGCATTTAAGCGGTATTCATTTATATCAACTGCAATGATTTTTTTAATATTTCTTGATTTTGCCAATTTTATATGCATCAATCCAGAAATTCCGCTTCCAATAACAAGCAAAGTTTGGTTTTCTCTTAGATTTGCTAATCTCTGCGCCCTAATAACCGTTCCTAATGGCTCAACAAAAGTTCCTTCCTCAAAAGGTACATTGTCAGGCAGCTTGAAAGTGCCTAACTCAACATTTATTTTTGGTATTCTTATGTATTCCGAAAATCCGCCGGGGTCGACATTGGTTTTGTGAAGGGTTTCGCATGCGGTATGGTAATTATTCAGGCAGTAGTGGCACTTCATGCACGGCACATGATGCGAAACCACCACCCTGTCGCCAATCTTGAAATTCCTGACATTTTTTCCTGCTTTTTCCACAATTCCTGAAAATTCATGCCCTAAAACCAATGGCGCTTTTTTTATCCTGTACCATTCAAGTACATCAGTACCGCAAATTCCTGATGCTATTGTTTTAACAAGAATTTCATCGTCATTGATTTGAGGGACTGTTCTTTCCTCTATTCTGACATCTTTGTTGTTGTAGTAGACTGCAACGCGCATAGAAAACGGGTTTCTAATAATGAATAAAAAGGTTTCTGATTAGGATTTATCCTACAACCCTATCCACAACCGTCTGCCCTTTCAGCTTATTAAACAGCTCAAAAGCCTCGTCAACATTATAGTTTTCATGCACAACTGCCCTTATTGCCTGTATCATAGCTGTTGGATTTTCTGACTGGAATATATTTCTGCCCATGTCAACTCCGGCAGCGCCTTTGCTTATTGCATTGAAAGCCATCTGCAAGGCATCTCTTTCAGGGATTTTCTTGCCGCCTGCAATAACAATAGGCACAGGGCAGCCTTCAACAACTTTTTCAAAGTCTTCTTCGCAATAATATGTTTTAACCATGTGCGCTCCTATTTCAGCGGCAATTCTTGATGCCAACCCAAGATATCTTGCATCTCGTGCCATTTCCTTTCCAACAGCAGTTATTGCAAGCACAGGCATTCCATATTCTTCTGCTTCATTTACAAGCCTGCCAAGATTTGAGATTGTCCTGTCCTCGTTCTTTTCGCCTACAAAAATCGACATTCCAACTCCGACTGCATTCAACCTTAATGCTTCTTTCATAGATGTTGTTATATCCTCATTTGACAATTCGCCTAAAACACTTGGGCCTCCTGAAACTCTCAAAAAAACCGGAGTGTTTGTATTTGGGCTTATGCAGTTTCTAAGAATTCCTCTTGTTACAAATAAGCAATCAGAATAAGGCAACAAAGGCGTTATTGTTTCCCTTGGCCTTTTCAATCCTGTTGTCGGNCACAGTCCTATGTCTGCTCTGGTTAAAAATCCTTGCCAGCCTGTTCTTCATCCCCCAATCCATTTTTAATCTCATTCAATAAAATATATTTGAGTTTATAAAGGTTATTGATTTATTGTCGCTCAGACTCTTTTTTTAAACCCTTGAGGAACTGCTCAAAATAAAAGTTGAAATTGCTTTTTATTAGTGGAAACAATACCGGTGCAAGCAATCCGGTAAAATTTTCAATGTTTGAAACTTTTGTTTTGCCATCAATTTTTTCAAATTTGAAAGTATGCGTGCCTTTTATCAGCTTCCGAGTGCCTGCCCATTTTATCAAACTATGGGGCCTCACTTTAATTATTTCTGTATTTGAAGTCAGTTTCTTAATAAAGTAAAAGCCTTTTATCGTCTGTGCAAATTTCGCGCCTTTTTTCCATCTCTGGTTTGTAAGCCATCTGGTGCTCACTATATATCCACCCCATTTTGGCCACTTTTCTAGATCACAAAAGGCTTTCCAGACTTTTTTGATATCGGCATTGATCAGAATTTCTTTTTTAATCAGCATTTTTTAGATTAACAAACCTTTCAATCTCCTGTTTTATCGGCTTTAAGATTCCCTTTTCAGTTATAATGCCCGTTATGTATTTTGCTGGCGTGACATCAAAAGCAGGATTTTTCGCAGAACTTTGCTCTGGCGCTATCCTTATTTTTTTTATTTTTTTGTCTTCGTCAATGCCATGAATGTATAACAATTCATCTTCGCTTCTTTCTTCTATCGGGATATCGTCACCTGTTTTGCATTTAGTGTCGAATGTTGACAATGGCGCTGCAACATAAAAAGGAATGTTGTTTTCTTTTGCAAGGACTGCCTTTTCATAGGTGCCTATCTTGTTTGCAACATCGCCGTTCATTGCAATCCTGTCGGCTCCCACAATTGCAAAGTCTATTTTTCCCTTTTTCATGAAAAATCCGGCTGCATTGTCTGCAATTATTGCATGGCTTATTTTTTCCTGAGCCAATTCCCATGCCGTTAAAGATGCGCCCTGGTTTCTCGGCCTTGTCTCGTCTACATACACAAAAATACTCTTTTTGCTGTAATGCGCAACCCTAATCGGGGCTAATGCAGTCCCGAAGTCAACGCAAGCAAGAGCTCCTGCATTGCAATGCGTCAGTATATTTTGATTGTTTTTTATTAAGTTGTTGCCGTGCTCTCCAATCTGCCTGCACAATTCTGCATTCCAGTCAGCGTATTCATTGGCTAGTTTTACCGCATCTTTTTTCGCATCATTAACATTAAAATTTTTCAATATTTTTTCCTTAACAAAATCAATTGCATAAAACAAGTCATTTGCAGTCGGCCTTGTTGATTTTAATATTCCCGATGCATTTTCAATATAATTTTTAAAATCCTCAAAATTGTCTTCTTTAAACTCCAAGGCAGCCTGAGCAATTCCGAAAGCTCCTGTTGCGCCGATTGCAGGCGCTCCCCTTACAATCATTGTTTTTATTGCATTTGCAGTTTCAATATAGTTTTTACATTTATAGATTTCAAATTTATGCGGCAGTAATTGCTGGTTTATCAAATAAACAAAATTATACTGCATCCAGACAGTTCTGTAGTTTTGGTTGTTGATGAGCATAATCAATAGTAATGCTATTTTGTTTAAAAAGATTGTTTATTAGGTGATGATTAATGCAAAAATTTAAATAACTGCTTGCTTGCTTATGGATAAATGGCAAGTACCACTCCCCAAGCTGCTTCTCCTCCGACAGACGCTAGCAATTCGGTTTTTACGATTTTGAATGTAATGAAAGGAATACTAAACCTAGCTTCAAACCACTATATTTCGCAACACCCATCTGTTTACTGCGGTCAAGAGCCATTAGGACATGGAATTGGCCAGCATAAAGACGAATTAATGGCAATTCCCAGTAGGCTTGAAGCGATTCTTAATTTAGGCATTTCAGATGATGACTGGCTTGCGATGCAGAAACTTAGCAAAATCCTAAAATATGCAACCGCAGAAAAATTTGATTGGGAAAATCAAGAATTGTTTCAAATGCTAACAGAAGATTTTGAACAAATATATAAACGTGTTTTAAGGATAGATGATGCCAAAAGAACAGCAATGCCACCCACTATTTATTACAGGCCAAAAAGCAAAAGCGGCGGGGGAGGGTTTGAACCTTCCAAAGCCTAAATTGATTTTTAACTCCAAAAATATAAATACAACCTAAAATTCTCAAAAGTCATGGACATTAAAGCAACCATAAGGACAATTCCCCACTGGCCGAAACATGGGGTGATGTTCAGGGACATTACGACATTGCTTAAAGACGAGAAAGCATTCAATTATGTCATTGACAAATTCTATGAAAGATACAAGAATGTGCCTATTGATTTGGTGGCAGGCATTGAAAGCAGAGGCTTTATCATTGGCGGCGCGCTTGCATCAAAGCTCCGCAAAGGTTTTATCCCTATAAGAAAAGAAGGAAAACTGCCGCATAAAACTGAGAAAGAAAGCTATGAACTGGAGTATGGAAGGGCAACTGTAGAGATGCATATTGATGCAATCCCCAAAGGAGCTAAAGTTTT
This sequence comes from Candidatus Woesearchaeota archaeon, assembly GCA_016185815.1. GTDB lineage: Archaea > Nanobdellota > Nanobdellia > Woesearchaeales > GW2011-AR4. The sequence goes on along the minus strand of JACPMT010000012.1, from coordinate 13,483 downwards.
GCTTGTTGACGATTTGATTGCGACTGGTGGTTCTTTGGCTGCTGCAATAAATCTGATAAAAAAACTAAGTGGAGAGGTAGTTGAATGTGCAGTCATAATTGAACTGCCTGATTTGCGAGGCAGGGAAAAAATAGAAGGAAAGGAGCATAAATTATTTTCGATGGTTGAGTTTGAGGGAGAGTGATTAGGCTGCTTTTTTTGCAACTAGATAATCCAGCCTTGCAACCTTCTTCACATTTTGTTGACCAATCTCTGCTGCTAGTTTAGGATCGAAACTTTTCCGATATTGTCCAGCATCATAGACAAAAACATTTTCATTTGGATATTTAGCTGTAAGACCTGCTCTTTGCTCCACAGTTTCTTTTATTGCTCGACCTTCCTCCACCACTCCAAGCTCTGCTTTCGCTAATGCATTTCTAAATAAATCGCCATAAAGTTGAGCAAAGGTCAAAATTGGAGACTGGGAGGATAAATCCTTTCCCATTTCTGACAATTCTCTTCTTACTTGAGCACTGGTTATGCCATCTTGGTAGATTGATTGGTAATCAAATAAAAGCATTCTACGGAGTCTATCGTCAAGTCTTTTTGATTTTTGAATAGTAGTTTTCCTTACTAATCGGAAACCAACTGTTTTTCCTTCAGAATCACAAGCAAATAATGGAATATAGGCTTCATGATCTATTTGAAGTCCATGATAGTGGGATGGAAAAGAAACTACATAATCGCGAAGATGTATCATCCTACCTCCCGGATTTAAGATTCCAGATATTTGTCCGATTAAGGCATCCCTATTTGTAATACTATCTAAAGTGTTTAATCCTAATACCACGTCATAAGAAGCTTTAGACATATCATTGGAAAATACATCCACTAGCTTTATATTGGAATCTGGGCGTAATTCCCTATGTTTTCTAACTACGCTTGGTACTCCATCCGTTTGTTGTACTCTCCCCCTATATTCAGGTACAAGGTCATTTACTAAAAATCCTAATCCAGAACCAATTTCGATAATTCTATCGGTGGGTCTGATATGTTTAGAAAAAATTTCAGTTACTATATTCCTTAAAAGTGGGATATAAGGTTCCCTTAGAGGATCGCCTGTCCCTACGGTTGCGAGATGTAAATTGGTTGGATCTTTAGTCATTTTCATCCTCTCGGATCTTTCCACTCCTTATCAAAAACAGCAAAGCCAAGCGTTTTTGGAACTTCTAGCTTTATTCCGTTGCATTCTGCGACATCAGATGCCTTTGAAACTTCCCCATTACAATTTATAAAGAATTCATCCTTGCAGTAAACATGGTCTTGCCTGTCTTCGCAGACTGCTGATGTAAAAGTGCTGAACTCCAGAACTTTAGAGTTTTCTTTAACTTGACTTTTTTCATTGCTTATGTTTGCGGCTGCAAAGCTAACGGAAACTATTAGTACAAGTGCTATTGAAAATATAACCAGCCCCCTCATAGAATAAACAAGAAAATCACTACTATTTAAAGTTTTTGGTTTTTGTTACTTAGGAGTGGTTAATTAGAAATAAACAAAAATAGAAAGTGTTAAATATGGGTACATACTATGAGTATATATATGACAAGCATAAATATCTCTGTAAAAAAGGAAGCCTATGATTTTTTAAAAGATATGAAGACAAAAGACAAGAGTTTCTCAGATATAATTCTGAGCTTCAAAAAGGAACAAAGCAGCGTAATGAGATTTTTTGGCGCTTTAAAAGGGATTGATTGGAAAGAAAAAGAAAAAAGCATGAAAAGCTTGAGGGAGTCATTTAACAAGAGGCTGCAATGATAGGGTTGGATACAAGTGCAGTAATAGACATATTCAAAGGTAATGAAAGACTAAAGCAGTTTCTTGAAAATAATAAAGAACCATTGGCAGCGACTCTAATGAGCTATTTGGAATTGTTTTTTGGGCTAAACCCTGAAAATCCCAAGCATGCGACTGAAGGGGAGTACTATACTGAATTTTTTAAGAGCTTGTATAATGTTGATTTATCAAAAGACACGTGCGAAGAAGCGTCAAAAATATTTTGGAGATTAAAAAAAGAAGGCAAAACTATTGAACAGTTTGATTGTGCTATTGCTGCATCATTTTTAACCAATGGCGTTAACAAGATACTAACTGGAAACCCAAAGCATTTTGAAAAGATTAAGCAGTTAAATGTTATAAGTTACTAGATTTTTTAGGTTGGAAGAAAACTGTTTTAGATTAAACTTTTTCTCACTTCTCCACCAATTCCCCATACCCAATCAGCCTGAACCTGTTGCCTATCCTTCTGGAGATTGTGACTCTTGAATTGGTGTCTGCGCAAACAGGCAGCTTCAGCCTGCATTTTATCCTGTTTTTCCTCAACTCAACAACAAATCCAACAGTTGCTGCTGAATTAACATTGAGCATTAACGGCTCTGCCATTTTAATCGGCTCGACATTAAGCTCCTCTTTTGTCCCGACAACGCGCTGCAATAAATGAATATTCAAAAGCAACTCGTTCCAAACTTTTGGCAGCTTCCCGGGCAATCCAACCAGCGAGCCTGTAAGCTGGTCGGACTTGACAATCGAAGGGTCCAATGATGTTAAAACTCCAATTGAGCCGCCTGGAGCAGCAAATTCGATATTTGAGGAACCTGCATTCAGGCTTGTTATTTTTGTTGTTATGGGCTTCCAAACCTGCTGGTTTTTCTCGGTAACAACCCGCCCGGGCCTTATCTCAATTGTATCGGCAATTTTTAGCATGCCCTGCTTCAGGCTTCCCCCCAGAACCCCTCCAACTAATTTGTCAGGAGTGATGCCTGGCTTGTTTATGTCAAAGCTTCTTGCAACAAGCATTAGAGGATCTTTGCCAGGGTCCCTTATGGGCGTTGGAATATGCTCGTCAATTGCCTGCATAAGAAAATCCAATCCAACACGATGCTGGGCAGAGATTGGTATTATGGCAACATTTTCAAAATCGCTTCCTTTAAGAAATTCCTTTATCTGCCCGTAATTTTTAATTGACTGCTCTTCGCTTGCCAGGTCTATCTTGTTTTGCACAACAATGACGTGCTTTACCCCTATAATCTGAAGGGCCATTAAATGCTCCCTTGTTTGCGGTTGAGGGCATTCCTCATTTGCTGCAACCAAAAGCAACGCCCCATCCATAATTGTGGCGCCGGAAAGCATTGTTGCCATTAATGACTCGTGCCCGGGCGCATCAACAAAGCTTGCTTTCCTCAATGGAATTGTTTTGGACTTGCATATCGGACATTCTTCTTTTGTTGTATATGCATTCGCACCTTTGCATTTCCCGCATTTCCTAAAGGTGACATCTGCGTATCCCAATCTTATTGTAATTCCTCTTTTTAATTCCTCAGAATGAGTGTCTGTCCACTTGCCGCTCAGCCTTTCAAGCAAAGTGGTTTTCCCGTGGTCAACATGACCGACCATGCCGATATTAAGAACAGGCTGTGCGGATAATTCCTGTTCCGGAGTTTCCAGCTGCTGCTCATCTTTCTTCTTTCTAGCCATGTTTTAATTTGGGTATTGAGTTTTAATTTAAAATTAACTTTAAATCCGCTTCGCATATCTTGTGCTCGGCGGCAAAGGCAACTTATTTCATTTCTTTCTGTTGTTAGTTCACAGCCTCTCCGCCTCGCCTATATATTGTATAAACGAAATCACAAGCGGATTACTTTTATCTCGCTGTTGAGGCAAAAAGTCGCTCTCGTGTTTTTTGAAATATTTTTAATGCGTTTTATTGAGATTTAATATTTACTCCTTTTTCTCTTCTTTTTCTGTTTTTGCTTCTTTCTTATGTTCCGACTTCTGCTCCTTTACTTCTTCCTTTTCCTGCTTTTTTGCCTCTGATTTCCCTTCCTTCTTTTCCTCACTAACTCCGAATATTTCAGCAAGCTTTTTGGCGCCCTGCTTTGTGACTTTCAAATTGATTTGGGATATTCTTTCGTGTATCTTGTGCCCGCATACTGTTTTTCTCCGCTTGATGCCCTTTGCATCTCCTTTAAAGCCGACTCCGCCGTAAATTGCTATTTTTTTTCTTATCCCGAGGATTCCCTTCCTCATCGGAAACCCGCAGTAATCAGAGCCGCCTGTAATCTGCAGCTCATAGCCGTTTATTTCAATGTTGTCTCCTTTTATTGTTTCGCCTATATTCAGCCCAATGAGAGGCCTTGCTATGTTGTCCTTGATTTCCTTCTGAAATGTTTTCCCGCTTGACGGGTCTGAAATGCACAGCTTAAAACTAACCATTGTTTAGCAACCTCCAAACTTTAATTTAGAAAAAAGAAACAATGTGTATTTAAAAAACTTGTGCTGAACTTAAGTAATTCCTGTTATACACTCCGAGCGAACGCTAAAGTGTAAGGAGTTTGATGAAAGCAAAGTTTTTGTTGGCTAGCGTTAATCAAGAACGAAGTTCAAGCAAATAAAAGAAGAAAGGGCAAGAATTGTTTATTGAGTACCACTTGGAATGGGGGCATCATGTAGTCTTACATAATCTCCCTTTCTTAGTTCGGTTGGCCTACCACCTACATATCCCATTGTCCCTTGTGGGAATGTAACAAAAGTGTGACCTTGAATAAGAACACCTGGTTTTGCAAATGTATCTCTTTCATCTAAAACAACAGAGGTTATGCCTCCATCTACAATACCTCCAATGGTAGAACTATTAATCCCGAGAATATAAACATCCTTTACAGGATTTGGTTCAGCTTTCTTTTTGAATAATCCCAACATTTTGTTTTACCTATAGTAAAAGGATAATCTTATTCTTTTTAAAGCTTTTGTTAATGCTATTATTTTCCAGTAGTTACAATTTTTGCTCAATCCGAAAATAGGCCGACTCAAGAATTGCGCATATCTTTTATTTTCTTAAAACTTGGCAGCAGCTATGCTTGCCCTGTAGCCTGAATCGCTATACGATCCGTCAATAAGCATCATCAGGTTTCTTATAAAGTATAATGCCGCTGTCATGAATATGAAGGGCAGCACATTTGCCCATGGGTTCAAGTTTAATGCAAACATTGCCAAAGGGAACAGCATGGCTGAAAAGAGCAGCGATAAGACGAGCAGCAAGTTGTTCAATATTCTGGTGCATTTCTTCAGGTTTTTTGAGCTGTCCACATTTGTCAAAATAACCGATAATGTATAATGAAGCGCCTTAAGCCTTTGGTACACAAGGCTTAGCAAATACAGCAGCAGCGCCGCGCTTATTGAATAAAACGAATACAAAGCAACAGCATGGTATCTGGCTTCAATTATTGATGACGCCCTTCTCAAAACAAAAAACGCAAATAACGCCAGTATAATGAGCGTTAAGGCAAACTTTGACTCTGACTTGAGCTTTTTTGTGAAGAAGTTCTCTATTTCAAGCTGGTCAAAAAATGTTCTCATGTAGCCGGATATCCTTTCAAGCTTTAGCTTTGCCCTCATTGGCACCATTGAGTTGAGGAAATTATGCAGGGCTTCGCTGTAGCTTATGCCGATTGACATGAGTATTGCGCTGATGAATATTATAGAGGCTGTTATTGTAACCAGGTCTATGCCTATCCCAAACTTCTCGCTTTCCTTTGCAACAAGCAATGAAAACTCCCCGACAGATATCATTGCAATGCTTGAAAAGAACGGCTGCTCGTTCTTGAAATTAGCCAGCAGGAATGTCAAAAAGCCTATGGCGATAAACCTTGAGATGAGTATTGCAAGTATTAATGCTCCGATTAATGCAAAATTTGACTCGACAGACTTGAAGTTGACCAGTGTGCCCATTGATATGAAAAATATTGACGTGAAAATCAAGGCATAAGGCTGTATTGCCCTTCCGTATTCCTTGGCGTTAGGCAGCGATGCAATGAGGCTGCCTGCCAAAAACGCGCCTGCTGACGGGGTTAATCCAAGGTAGAATGCAAAGTAGCTGAATAATGCGCCTATGCCCAATGAAAGAAAGGTCAGCACAGACTCGTCACTGTTGTTTTTTAATATTATGTTTACGCCATATTTCAGTATCTTCATCATTATAAGGTATGCAGACACCAGTATGGCAATTGAAAAAACAATGTGCTCAAATGTCGATACAATGCCGATGCTAGAATCTTTTATTCCGGAAAAAAATGTAAGGGCTAAAACAGCAATCACGTCCTCTATTATCAGCACAGCAACAAGCAGCGGAACTTCTCTCCTGCTGAACATGTCTTTTTGCTCGAGAACTTTGATAATGACAACAGTGCTGCTGAAAGACAATATCACGCCGACAAACAATGCAATCTTTGAGCTGAACCCCAAAAGCAAAGTGGTTTCGTAGCCGAAAAACAGGACAATTGCAAATTTTAAAAGCCCTATCAATATGGATCTTGCGCCTAATTTCATAAGTTTTGAAACATCAAATTCAAGGCCTATGATAAATAGCAGGAGAATTGCTCCGAAATCAGCCATCATTCTTATCATGCTTGCATCCTTGACAAGATTTAATGAGCTTGGTCCGATTATTGCTCCTATAAGCAGCAGCCCAAAAACAGCAGGCTGCTTCAGTCTTGCTGCTATAATGCCACCTACTATAGCGCACAAGAAAAGTATTCCTAAGCTTATAAGTTCAGTTGCCATTTGGTGTTTTATGGGTTAGATGAATATGCCTACGTCCCAACGCTTTATACGTTTTAATCTATATTGGTATACAAAAATGTATATTAATAGCTTAAAATACTAATTACTCCTTTATAAAGGTTTCGGTTTGATATAGGTAAAATAAAAACAAGCAAAGATTATTTGCTATATGGAAAGTATATATTTTAAACTTTGAATTTTCCCAAAAAGTATTTAATATACCATTGATACTATTTAATTGTGCCAGAGCAAAAATCATTTTGGAAAAAATATGAGTGGATTATCATTGCAATAGCCACTTTATTATTTATCTATTTTGTAGTTTTTTTTAACCAAAAAATAAATTTTTTTCTTGGCAACGAACTGATTGTCTACCTTACACCCCACCAGCAGTCATTCAGCATGCATTACGGCGATACAAGCAAAGCGCAATTTGACGTGTCTATAGACAATGCCGCATATTGCAAGGCTGCGTGCTCTTACTCCTTTAACGACAGAAGCGCAAGCGAGGTTGTTGAAAAAGGCGATTTTGAAATCCAAAAAGGGCAGCACTTTGCAAAGGAATACGAGTTAAGCGTCAAAAGACTTGGAAGCGGCCAGGACATTTACAGCTTTGAAGTAAGCTGCCGCAGCATAAAATCCTTCCTTTGCCTTACCAGAGGCGATGAAAAATCAAGGTCCTCTTTTATAACAGTGAACTACGACCTTACAGAAACCGAAAAAGAGCTGAAGAAAATATTGAAGCAGAATGTCACAGGGCTTCTGGAGCTGTTAAGCGAGGCTGATGTGTCACACCAGCAGCTAAACCAAAAATATTTTGAGCTGGGCTTCAGAATAAACCTCAAAAATTTAACAAAGGAGAAGATAGGCATAGACGACTTGTACGACAAAATGAGAATTTCAATAGAAAATTTAAGAAGCTTATGGGCAGTTGAAAACTACATTGAATTGAACAAATTATTCAATGGGAGTTTTTTTGAGGCGTTATACAGCGTCAAGAAATCCATTGATAACATGGACAAAAAAATTGACGGATTTGCCGCCCTGCACAATAAATTGCTGTCGGATTTGAATGGATTGTCTGCAAACCTGAGCCAATTAAGCAGTTTTGCCAATATTTTAGGTGACAATGAGTCAGAATTGTTTTTTAGCTCGGACTATTATCTCAAATACGAAAATGACTTGTTGTGCATGTTGAAGCAAAATTGCAATGAGAATATTTCAATCCTAAATGGAATAAAAAATACCGAGAAATTCATTGAAGAATATCCAAATGATGGCTCAATGAAGCAAAATTGCAATTCATTGAGGGCACTAAGCCAAGAGTACTCCGGCATAAGGAATGAGACGCTGGAGATGATTTCAAATAAGAATATTGCCTTCCCGTCGGACAGCGGCTTTTTGGCATTGGCTGATAATTTCAAGAATAATGAAATCAGGAAAATCAACAACTCTTATCTTTACTCATTTGAAAAGATAAAATCGGAAAATAAGACCGATTCCATGGTTATAGGGATTGCTGAAGCGCTCTTGCCAACCTATAAAACAGAAATGGAGTTATTGGCTTACAATGAGTCAATCAACATTACGCTGTACTTATTATCAAAAATAAGCTTGTCAGATGAAACATTACAATTAATAAAGGAGTGCAAAAAAACTGATATGCCGTCGCAAATAGGCAATTTTGATTTTGAGCCGATAAGCCTGAACATAACATACAATATCATTTCAAAAATAGACACTAACCTAAGCGATAATCCCCCAATCTGCTGCGTTTTCAGCGAGTGCAAGCCGTGCTGCAGGGATGATTCGTGCAAAAATGACCAGAAAACATTTCCCATAATCTTCCTGCACGGGCACTCCCTGGCAAAGGGCAACTCGCCTGAATTCTCTTTGGACTCTTTCAACAAGCTGCAGTCAAAGCTGCAGGATGACGGCTACTTAAATTCAGGCATAGTCTCGTTGTATTCAAAAAATGAGATGACGCAGCAGGGAATATGGGGCTTGTCAGGCAAGCCTGTAACAGTAAAGGCAAGCTACTACTATGACGCTTTCAGGCAAGAAGACAAGTATATAGTTGTTCCAACCAAAAGCGAGAACATTGACACTTACGCAGTCAGGCTTAAGGAGATTATAGATATAGTAAAGCAAAGGACCAACAAGCCTAAAGTGAACATAATAGCGCATTCAATGGGCGGCTTGGTTGCAAGAAGGTACATGCAGATTTTTGGTGACAATGATATTGACAAATTAATTGTGATAGCAACTCCAAACAAAGGCATTTCAGGCGCAGCAAGCGACTATTGCGGACTTGTTGGGGAAAACAGGGAATGCCAGGACATGCAGGAAAACAGCCTGTTTATCAATAAACTGAATGATCCATTAAAACAGCCTGTCAAAGCCAGGCTTTATGCAATAATCGGGCAGGGCTGTCAAATGGGTCAAGATAATGGAGATGGAGTTGTTCTTGCTGAAAGCGCGAAATTGAAGGACACAAACCTATACTATGTGAACGGCACCTGCGGCGGCATATTCGGAGAAAGCCTGCACACGGAAATTCTTAATATTGACAAGTATCCTGAGACTTACAGCATAATAAAGGGCATATTAAAGGAATAATATTTATTTCTCCTCTTTCATATAAACAGTTCGTGTGGGGAAAGGTATGCCTATTTTGTTCTTGTTTAAAGCATTGTAAATTGCAGTTGCCACATTTTCTTTTGCCTCCATCTTTTTTTCAAGTGAGCTTACCCAGAAAAATGCCTTGAACTTGAGGGAAAATTCGCCAAGCTCGTGAAAAATGACTTGTGGAGCAGGCTCTTTTAGTATGTCCTTCATGCTACTCAGCTGCTCCATGACAATTTTCTTGACTTTTTCAACATCCGAGCCATACTTTACGCCGAATTCAACCGTCACCCTTGTAGTTGGCAACGGCTTGTGATAATTGTATATTTTTGAGTCTGCAAGCTTGCCGTTAGGCAATATTATCAAATCGCCGTCCGGGCTTTTTATTTTTGTGCTTCTCAGCCCAATGTCTGTGACAAAGCCTTGCGTGCCGTCATCAAGCTTTATGAAATCGTCAACTGTTATGCTTTTGTCAATAATTAAGGAAATCCCCCCAAAAATGTTCCCAAGCGTGGTTTGCAGCGCAAAGGCAACTGCAAGCCCTGCAATCCCAAGGCTGGCAAGCAAAGGGCCTACTTTGACGCCCCATGCATCAAGAATAAAAATCAAGCCTATAAAACTTATGGTTATCCTGGCAAACTTCTGAAAAAGGTTGACAACCTCGTCATCAATCTTTGACTCTGTTTTGGAGGCAAATTTTTTGCCCCAGTTGCTTATAATAATGTTGAACACGGCAATTGCTATGTAAGTCACTATTACAATAATCAGGGACGCAATAACGTGCTCTATTATGCCAAGAATATCTGCCCTTATCTTGTGGGGTATGATTGCAAGCCTTATCCCAATCAGAAGCAGTATAAGCGATATAGGCTTATTTGTATTGGCAACTATCAAATCGTCTATCTCTGTTTTTGTCTTTTTTGTCAGCCTCAAAATTATTTTTTTGGATATAAAAACAAAAAGCTGGGATATTGCATAAAATACTGCCAGTATTATAAGTGAATGAATATACTTGTTAGCTGTAATTTTGTCAAGCAATTCAAGAACCATGAAAATGTGGATTGAAAAGAACTATATATATTTTTGTATTGATTAGAAAATGATTATTTTCTTTCTGTAACCTGTATCGTGCATGGGCAGGGCAGCTTTTTTGATGCCCTTTCCAAGGCTTGTTTTGCAACCCCGACATTCTGCTTGTCGACGCTGACCTGGAAAATTGCCTGCCCTTTTTTTATTCTCGCAGCAACGCCTGCAGGCTTGCCAAAGGAATGCGCCATGCCTGAGCTGAACCTGTCAGCTCCGGCGCCTGATGCAAGCGCATGCTCCCTCAAAATATGATAAGGATAGACTTTGACTTTGAGGTGAAACCCGTTTAACCCAAGGTAAGTCTCAAGCAGCTTGTTTGATGTCTGCCTGGCGCTCTCCAATGCATTGTCCCTTATCTGCAAATCAGATTTTGACAGCAGGTTTAGCGTGCAGCCAAATTCCCTGTTTGATCCCTGGTCAAACCTTACAACCTTTACATGGGGAGTCATTTTAATGTAGGATTCCGCCTTGAACTTTGATGTTCTTGTATAAGGCCTTTTGAGCCTCCTGTAAGAAACAAATTTTCTTATCCTTGCCATGCCAATGCGGAATTTTATGCTATTTTTAAATGTTGCTGAAATTGGGTGCTGTCAAGTTAAGTGGGAAAAATAAATCCGTGCCTTTCGGCACATGTCGATAAATGCTTTGCATTTTCGATCACACTCAAAAATCACCGATTTTTGATGAAAGATACTCGCCCCGCATTGGGCGAAGTTTATTATGGATTGTGTAATGAATTTGTAGGCGAGGCTTTGCGTAATGGTAGAAAGCAAAGCCGAGCACTAAATTATGCCGAAGGCGGATTGAATATTTTGAAATTATCCATCAGCACACTTAACTTGGCATTACCCTATTTGATATTCCTCGAGACTATATGGAAAATTTTAAAAACAATACTAAGAAAAACAATACACTAACGGTTGCACATTAACTAAAAACCCATTAAAAATAAATCTAATAAGGATTAAAAGAATGAAAGAAACCACTCTTTTAAAGATAGCATTAATCTGCTCTCTGATTGGATTAGTTCTTCTGTATTTTATCTCAACAAAAATTGAGGTCAAGGATTACAAGCCAAACATTCTGAACAAGAACGTTGGAGATGATGTAAAACTTACAGGCAAAGTGTCAAAAATAACCGACAGAGGAGATGTTGTTTTTATTGAAGTAAACCAGCAAAGCCCTGTAAATGTTGTTTTGTTTACTGACAACAACAATTTAAAATTAAGCAATGGCGATAATGTAGAGGTTATCGGCAAGGTACAGGAGTATAATGGAAAGAATGAGATAATCGCTGAGAAGATAAGGCTGGTGAAATGATGTTTTTAGAAATTTTAATTGCAATTTTACTAGGATGCGTAATGGGTGTAATAACGGGCCTGACACCTGGTTTACACATTAATCTTGTTGCATTGGTATTATTCAGTATTTCTCCATTTTTACTTGGCTACACCAACATCATTGCAGTAGCATCTTTCATAATCGCGATGTCAATAACGCATACTTTTACTGACTTTATAAGCGCAACTTATCTTGGAGCTCCTGCTGATGATACTGCATTAGCAGTATTGCCAGCCCACAGAATGTTACTTGAAGGCATGGGACATGAAGCTGTAAAATTAACAGTTATTGGGAGTTTACTGTGCCTGATATTAACGATTATTTTATCGCCATTGCTGATTATCGCTGTTCCATTGATTTTTGAATACTTAAAAGACTATGTTGCATGGCTTTTGCTCGCTATTGTGATCTTCATGATTTTGAGAGAAGAGAATATGAACAAGAGATTCTGGGCTTTGGCTGTTGTTGGCCTTTCAGGAATTTTGGGGTTGGTTGTTTTCAGCATGCCAAACCTGAAAGATCCTTTGCTCCCAATGTTGTCAGGTTTATTTGGCGTTAGTGTTTTATTTTTGAGTCTGACACAAAAAACAGTTCTTCCTATTCAACGCACAACTGAGATGATTAAAGTCAAGATGACAAACGTGGCGAAGGCTCTTGGCTCCGGTGTGTTTTCAGGCTCATTGGTTTCGATATTTCCCGGCTTGGGGCCTGCGCAGGCTGCTGTTGTTGCGGGCCAGATTGTGGGAAAAATTGATGTTTTTAGCTACCTGATTTTGGTGGGCGGCATTAACACGGTGTCAATGATAATGTCCCTGATAACGCTTTTCACGATTGAAAAAGCGAGAAACGGCTCAATCATTGTCGTGCAGCAGCTGCTGCAGCACATAGATATCCATATGCTGATTTTATTCCTTGCAGTTGCCCTGATAGCAGGCGGCATTGCAACGTTCTTAACACTCTACATAAGCAAGGTATTCTCGTCAATAATGAACAAATTTAATTATTCAATTTTAAGTGTTCTGATTATTGTTTTTGTAACTTTTATGGTCATGTATTTCTCAGGCTTTGTCGGATTGATAATATTAGCTGTGGCGACATCAATAGGATTAATACCCAACATTGCTGAGGTGAGCAGAAGCAACTCAATGGCTTGCCTGCTGATTCCGATTATTCTGCTGAATGTGCTATGATTTTTATTTGGCCGCCGCACAAAAAACCAAAAAACAACAACCTTTTTAAAACCATTAAATTTCCTAAAACTATGGAAGGCACAATAGTCCATTTCAGGGGAAGCAGAAGAGTAAAGAGAAGCAACCAGATGGTTGTTCAGGTAAATGGCGTTGACAGCAAAGACAAAGCATCAAAGCTGGTGGGCAAGAAAGTGGTCTGGAAGACATCTGCAGGCAAGCAGATGGTTGGGCAGATCACAAACATTCACGGGAATACAGGCGCTTTAAGAGTAAGGTTCGACACAGGAATGCCGGGTCAGAGCATTGGAACAAAAGTTGCGATTGAGTGAATTCTTTGGTTTTTATATAGTCAATTTTCAATCTGCTTTGCAAGTTTAGCTTTATTCCTCTTTATTAAAAACTTGCTCCTTCATCTTCTTCACGCAATGCTCGGCAACAATTTTTAAATTGATGATATCATACTCATTGTATTCCACCAATAGATTTAAGTAATAGTCATCGCCTGTTGCCCGGTACATCCTCCACAGCGTCAATGCATCTCCTCCATAGAATTTGTCAACAATGCTTGTTCTCCTGATGCCAAGAGTTTTCTCAATATTCTTCAAGCCGCCTTTTAAGCCAAGCTTGTCAGCCACAGATCGAACATC
>JACPMT010000021.1 GCA_016185815.1 Candidatus Woesearchaeota archaeon | reverse complement strand
GACAGAAACCTTTTTATAATGCACTGTTTTTCAAAATCAATTAAAAATGGTCAAGAGAATAGGGGGCGTAAGGAGAAAAACAAGGTACAAGCTAAGCAAGGAAAAAAGGGGCAAGGGCAAGATAAGCATTACAAATTACTTCCAGTCCTTCAGCATCGGCGACAGGGTGTACTTAAGCGCGGAATCGGCTGTGCAAAAAGGCATGTACCACCCAAGATTTCTTGGCAAAACAGGCACTATCAAAGGCAGGAGAGGCAGGTGCTACGAGGTTCTGATAAGCGACATAAGCAAGGAAAAAACATTGGTTGTGCACCCGGTGCACCTAAAAAAATCATAAAATGGCAGACACCCAAATCATTTCGGAAGCTCCAATAAGCATTTACCAGCTAAGGAAAGAGCTTGAAAGGATAAAGAAAAGGGACAGCGAGCTTAATTTCAGGGCTAACAAAACAGAGGAGTACCTGAACCAGATTGCGACGCTTAAAAACAATGACGAGCTCTTCGATAAGCTGATGAAGCTCAACATACCGAGGCTAAAGGAGCAGCACATACAAAAGATAATTGACATCACCCCGACTACTGTAAACGACCTCAAGGTCATTGTTCAGGGCTACACAATCACGCTAAACAGCGAATCAATGAAAAAAATTGTTGATGTTGTTAACGAATTCTTGGAAAAGAAGTGATTATGAAGTAATTGCCAGTGCTATGCATAATCTTTATAAAGACAAAATCTTATGCAGTAAAAATGAAGGGGGTAATAAGCCAAAAGCATCTTGCCTTAAATGAAAAGCTTGCCAAGGAATCGAACAAGCTGGCAGGCAATTTCAACAATAAGCTCTATTCAAAAATCAGCGATATTGACGCTGTGCTGCTGAAAAGGGGTGTTTCAGTTGAGAAAAAGAAAAATATCCTGATGGGGGAACTGCACGGCTTCATTGTAAAAACATTTTCAATAGACAAAAAAAGATTCGGCAAAAGAGAGCTTGGCTCGCTTAAAAAAAGGCTTCATACAATAAGAAAAATTATAATCAGGCTCAGGAGCATAAATTACTACCTTGAAACAACGTTTTTGAAGGGCTTAAACACCCTGAAAATCAGAACAGCGGGCAAAAGCCCAAAGATAAAGCGGCAAAACAGCCTTGCAAGAGACGAGCTGGAAATGCTGGAATATGCAGCATACAACCTTATAAGAAAAGTAGTGGTGCTTGATAAAAGATTGCTGAGGGAATACTCCAGCAAGGAAAGAAAAGTGCTGGGAAAGGAAAAGATTAATGTTAATGACATTGGCTTGGTGCTAAAAAAAGAGTCAGAGCTTTTGGAGCATCTGGAAGCAAAGCTGCCTCCTCCAAAGGCGGCAACCATTGCATTGATGAGAGAGCCCATATTCACCCATTGGATTGCAAGGATATTTGCGCTTTTGTCATACTTTGAGCATATCTATGCCAAGGAAGCAATGATCTTCGGCAGGATCAAAAAAAACAAGCTGGCAAGGTCGAAAATAAACAGAAAAATATCATATCTCATAAAAGAGAAGTCAAAAATGGTTATGATAATGCAGGAAAAAGCAGCATCAATGAAGCAATTTGGAAAGGACAACAGATTAAAAAGGGAACTGCATGATCTTACAACTGCAATGGGATTGTAAAATGGAACCTGAAAAACCGGAGAGGTCAAAGGAGGAAACAGCGATTGTGCTGGATTTCCTGCCAAACGGCTACCCTTATGACGACAGGCCGATGTACATGAAGACTCCGATAGCGCAGGCCATAGGAAAAGAGCATTTTGTGCTTTTGGAGCTTGTGCCGAAAAAAGGCATACACCTGCAGTCTTTTGAAGAGGTATACATTGGGGAGGGAAAGAGGGACAAGATACACCACATTGTGGGAAAAATAGCGCTTGGCAAATTAACGGCAACTGCGAAATCCGAGCTGGAGTTCGTGATAAAAGACATAATTAAAAAGAGCGAGGGAAGATTTGTCGAATTTTTCAATAAGGCGCATCCGCTGAGCACAAGAATGCACCAGCTTGAGCTGCTGCCAGGGCTTGGCAAGAAGCACATGTGGCAGGTAATAGAAGCAAGAGATGAAAAGCCATTTGAAAGCTTTTCAGACCTGAAAAACAGGGTGAAGCTGATGCCCGACCCAGAAAAGGCTGTGATCAGGAGAATCCTGCAGGAACTGGAAGGCATGGAAAAGCACAAGATTTTTGTTGATATGTAGCAGTTCTAAAATGAATTATAAATCTAAACAGATAAAGTTTGCAAATATAAGCACTTCTGGAACCGAGCTCAAAGACCTGCTTAAAGCATGGATTGCGATTTCTGCAGCATTTGCAATCGTGCTGAGCAAATCCGTTTTTTCACCGGATTTTTATGCAAAATTTGTTGTAGCTTCCCTGACCGTCGGCATTGGCTTCCTTTTTCATGAAATGGGGCACAAGATAGTAGCGCAAAAATACGGGTGCTTTGCAGAATTCAGGTCATTTGACAACATGCTGCTTCTTGCCATAGCCATGTCTTTTTTTGGATTTATATTCGCAGCTCCGGGCGCTGTCATGATAACAGGCAAAGTCAGCAAAGCCAGAAGCGGCAGGATTTCTGCAGCAGGCCCTGCTGTAAACATTGTCCTGGCTTTGATTTTCTTTGCCCTTGTCCTTGCCAAAGTGCCGGTGCCATTCAGGCCAGTGGCTTATTACGGATTCATGATAAATTCATGGCTTGCCCTGTTCAACATGATTCCTTTCTGGCTTTTTGACGGCTACAAGATATTGAAATGGAGTAAACTGGCATATGGAGTCCTTGCTGCTTTGGCTTTTGCATTAATGCTGCTGCAGAGCTTTATACCCTTAACAGCCTAAAATGAAAGAACACCCGAAATGCCCCAATTGCGGCAGGAATCTGACTGAAAATGAATTGTACTGTCATTTTTGCGAGCTTGAAATTGAGGCTAAAAGCAAAAAAACAAATAAAAAAGAAAAAAAATAAATTTTTTGGAAAATTTATAAAAATTATATAAAAATTTTTCTCGTCGAGAAACTCAATGCGCATAATTTTTGCTTTCCAAAAGCATGAAAAATTAAAAATTTTTCCTAAAAAATATCGTCTTAAAACACAAAAAAAGAAAAGATTTAAATACTACCTTTATAATTAAATTAAAATTCAAAAGAGGGATTTTCAAACCGTGATTATAAAATGAGCGAATTTGGATTGCACGTTACTATCGACGCATCAGGGTGCAACAAAAGAAAGCTTTCGTCTGTAACCCTTGTGTATGATATTCTAAATAAGCTGCCTGACAAGATTGGCATGACAAAGATGACCCTGCCTTATGTTGTCAAGTGGCTCGATAAGTTTGCACACGGGACAGAGGGCATTTCCGGATTTGTGATGATTGCAGAAAGCCACATCAGCATACACACCTTCCCTGACCAGGATTATGTATTCATGGACATTTTCTCCTGCAAGGATTTTGACGCGGAAAAGGCAATCAGGTATTTAGCGGATGCTTTTGAATCAACAAAATACGAGAAGCACATTCTGAAAAGGGGCATAGACTTCCCGAGAAAAGTAATCTTGAGCCACGTTTAGGCAGTTTGAGAGTTCTTTCGCTGGAAAAGATTTATAAAAATAGGATTTTTCTGCTCAATTAATCATGGAATACGTAAAAGAGCCTTATAATTTCGCGGAAATACCCGGCAGCTACTCAAGCTATGCAAATTCTAGAGTTGTGATATTGCCTTTCCCTTACGAAAAGACGACGTGCTATGTCAAAGGCACGCAAAAAGGTCCTGCTGCCATAATAAAGGCATCGGCTGAGATGGAGCTTTATGACGAAGAGCTCGGTAATGTCTATGAAGCTGGAATCTGCACCCTAAAGGAGCTGAAAGTCGACAAAATGCCTGAGGAAATGGCTGGAATAACCTATAAAACCATTAAAGATTTATTAAATGACGACAAGTTTGTTGTAACTCTTGGCGGCGAGCACTCGATAACGAGCGGCATAGCGAAGGCATTCAAGGAAAAATATCATGACTTAAGCGCACTGCAGATTGACGCTCATGCCGACCTTAGGGAAGATTTTGAAGGGACTAGGCACAGCCATGCATGCGCCATGAAAAGGACAATGGAAATCTGCCCAATTGTGCAGGTAGGCATAAGAAGCTTCAGCTTTGAAGAAAGCGAATTTATAAAAGAAAAAAAACTGAAGATTTTCTGGGCAAAGGACATTGTTGGCAATGACGAATGGTTTGATGATGCAATCTCCCGCCTCTCAAAAGATGTTTACATCACAATTGATTTGGACGGCTTAGACCCATCAATCATGCCCTCTGTCGGCACCCCAGAGCCAGGGGGCTTAGGCTATTACCAAGCTTTAAGATTTTTAAAAAAAGTCTGCCAGAGAAGAAATGTTGTTGGCTTTGATGTTGTTGAATTGTGCCCGAATGAAAATGACATAAGCTCTGATTTTACAGCAGCAAGGATTATTTATAAGCTCGTAGGTTACAAATTTATGAGAAGATAAGGCAAATGGGTACTTTAACTTTGAAAAATTCCAAAAACGGGAAAGGCGTGTTTGCGAATAAGGAATTCAAGAAAAATGAGCGGATTATCGGGTTTCAGGGAAAGCTATTGACGTATGAAGAGTTTCCAAGGCATTACACAAAATTTGAGGACCATTGCGTTCAAATCGGAAAAAATTTATATATGAGCCCTTCTGGCGAAATAGACGATTTCTTCAATCACTCATGCAATCCAAATTCAGGCTTAAAAATTAAAGATAAAAAAGCATTTCTGATTGCCGTTAAAAATATAAAAAACGGAGAGGAAATAACATGGGACTACTCAACAACAATGGACGAGGATTTCTGGGAGATTGAATGCAAATGCGGAATCAGGAATTGCAGGAAAAGAATAAGGGACTTTAAGTACCTGCCCAAAAAAATACAGCAAAAGTATATAAAACTTGGAATAGCACCAAAGTATTTGATAGAGGAATTTGATAATCTTTATAAATAATTAGCAAATTTTTCCAATAATTAATAAAAAATAATCCAAAATGATAAAACCGCATAAACAAAGGCTAAAGCATGAATTCTCTGCACACAAGTTTGAAAAACTGCAAGCGCTTGATGTAAGTGGAATAAACAACCTTGACGAGCTTACAAAAGCGATGTCATTGACTGCCTTTGGCGGCAGAGAGCTTGGAGAAGCTGTTGATGTTGCCGAGGCAATGATGCGGGATAAAAACTGCTTCAAGGTTTTGACCCTGAGCGGGGCAATGACAATGGCGCAGATGAGCCTGCTTGTGTGCGACATGATTGACAACAGCATGGTTGACTGCATTATTTCAACTGGCGCCTTGATGTCGCATGGCTTTGTTGAATCGCTTGGAATGCCGCACTTCAAAACCCCACCCAATATGTCTGATGAAGAATTGAGGCGAAAAAAGCTCAACAGAGTCTATGACACGCTGGAGCCGGAAGAGAATTTTGAGGCGATGACAAGAATCGTATGGAAAGTTTTTAACAGGATAAATGCAAACAAACCAACGTGCAGCTACCAAATCGGCTATGAAGTTGGCAAATTCCTCAATGAAACGACAAAAGGCAGGGGAATATTCAAGTCTGCATACAAGAAGAATGTGCCTGTTTTTATACCTGCTTTCTCGGACTCTGAAATCGGGCTTGATTTTGCATTGTTCAACAGGCAAAGAAAAGCTGAAAACAAAAAACAGC
The DNA here is from genome assembly GCA_016185815.1 of Candidatus Woesearchaeota archaeon. Lineage (GTDB taxonomy): Archaea > Nanobdellota > Nanobdellia > Woesearchaeales > GW2011-AR4. Next base: position 70 of record JACPMT010000021.1, on the reverse strand, counting down.
TGTACTTTGACGAGTTTCTTGACCTCGAGCATTACGCTGACTTGGTATTCAAGGCAAAAAAAACAGGCAT
>JACPMT010000013.1 GCA_016185815.1 Candidatus Woesearchaeota archaeon | reverse complement strand
GCATAATCCTATCAATAGTTTTAGTTAGGATTTCATTTAGCGAAAGATTTTTTGGTAATAATATTTCAGAATTTAAATTATGGTTTTTATTTTTTGCAGTTCTTTTAGGAATAATAGCCATATTCGCATTGAAAATTTGGTATAGTAATAATGTATCAAATTTTAATGTTCAAGCAAATCTTAATTGGAAAAGAAGATAACAATGAAAAAGTGGTTCAATTATTTTAAGGACATAGGTAATAATTTCATATCATTCATAAAATTGGCTGGTGGATTTGCTGCGGGGTTTGCTGCTATAATCACTTTTTTATCAATTTTCTTTGGTCTAAACAGAGCCATTAAGTACTCTATCTATTTTGGAGTTGCTATTTTAGTTATAGCAATAATCAAACAACAGTTAACAAGAAATCTCATCGAAGATCTTTATCGATTCATTAAGGTAGGATTAGCCAGATTGAGGATATTTAAGAGATTAAAACATTTAGAATACGAGAATTATTACTTAATGTCAAATCTCAGTAGAATTGAGAATATTAAAAATTTAAACAATTTCTCTAATAAACAAGAATTACATAATCTATTAGTTTATTATAATAAAATGGGTAGTTTTAAAGTCATGCGAAGTAAATTATTAAAAGATAAAGAAAAACAAAAGGTGGGAAAATGAGAATATTCAAACATAGAAAGGGAGTAGCTCAGATTATTATAGTCATTGTAACAATAATTCTTTTGTTGATTATTTGGTATTATCTACGAACTGGAAAATTTCCTTGGGAATAAGCAAGCATAGTAAACAATCTATAATGAAACTAAAATTAGAAGTCGATTTTCAATATTATGGTCATTGGACTTTCGCTTTATTGGCAGCTACACTTGTTCTTTCTTTAGGATATTTTAATTTATTATCTCAAAAAAGTCATTATTCCCTAAAAATGGGTCTAATGGCTGTAGCTTTTTTTATTCTTTATCTAATATCTGAAAAAAAATATACTCAAACATATAATGAATTAAGGAAAAAATTAAAAGGTGAAGACAAAATGCCAAAATCAAAATTTTTGAAATTTATCTTTAATAAGAATTACTTTATGAATTATACCTACTCATATTTTGGCGGAATAATGGCCGCATTAGCAATAGCGTATGTGTTGGGTGAAAATCCTTTCGGCTATCCTTGGTATTCTATTTTAGTTTTTACTTTAATCACATTTAGTGCTGGCTTAGGTTGTGTATCTCTAATCGCTTTTGGATTTGCCAAAAAATGAATACACTTTTCTCCAAAACCTTTAAATATTCTGTATTACATATGTATTACATAGGTGATTTAAAATGCCAACTGCGAGAATAAGGAAGTCAGGAAACAGCACTGTGCTAGTCCTGCCGCCGCACTACCTAAAGGAAAGGGGTTTTGAAGTGGGCGAAGATGTGGGATTTGAGCTGTTCAGGAAAGAGGCTTTAAAGAAGCTTTGGGGCAGGGGAAAACATTTGAAGATAGATGCCCAAAAAGCAAAAGATGAGCTAAGGAAAGAATGGTAATATTCTTGGATACATATGCCATTGTTGCAATAGACACAAATAATCCAAGCTATAGGAAGTATGTTTTGGACTCAACAGATGCGGCAACCACTATTTTTAACCTGTCCGAGACATATTTTGTCTATCTGAAGAAATTTGGACAGAAAGAAGCTGATGAAATATACGAAGTTGTAAGGGGCATGGTTGTTCCAATAGATGATTCTATAATAAAAAAGGCAATGAAATTCAAGCTTGTTAACTTAAAAAAAAGATTTAGCTTTGCAGACTGCATAGGTTATGTAGCAGCATTAAAGCTAAATGCAAAGTTCATAACAGGAGATTACGCATTCAAAGGACTGGAAAATGTTGAGTTTGTGCGGTAAAATTTATCATAGAAACCTATTTAAAGACTTTTCTAATACAAAAACTTTATGCCTCTGTAGCTCAGTAATCTTTAAATATGATTAAGTTATTCTATATTGAATGTTTGTAAAATTTAAGGAAGGTAAGCAAAAAGAAATAGTGCAAAAAGCTATAATTAAGGCTGGGTCAGAAAGAGCATTGTCTAAGATTACTGCTATTCCAAAAATTTCTATCTACAAATATAAATTTGAGATTACAAATATTCCAGATGATAGATTAAAAAAATTATCAAACTTTCTTGGCGTTTCTGAAGAAATTTTAGAAGAATCTATTTTAATTAAGCTAGATCGCAACTGGGGCAGAATTAAGGGAGGAGTAAACTGTGTTGCTAAAAAGATTAAAAATGGAACACTCGCTAATGAAATAGAAAAATTGCGTCATATTAGTTCCAAACGAATGAAGAAGTGGCATAAAAATATGAAAGAAAATCATCCAAAACATTATCATATTTGGCAGTATGAAAGATTCAAGAAAGTCGGTAGAGGTTACCTCTATTACTTAGACAACGAAATTCCTGTAAGAAATCTTTTAGAAAAGAAAATAGGTGATTATCTAATTCAAGAATGTATTGCTTTTGAGTATGAACCTTACATTAATGTGAATGGGAAAGCTTATTTTCCAGATTTTAAAGTTGGTTTAAAGCTAATTGAAGTTACCTCGTGGACACATCCAGGCAATGACAGAATAACTAAATTGAATAAAAAAATTAAAGATTATGGAGATGAGGGTTTTGAAATAGTATTATTCATCCCCAAGCAAGCCAGAAAGTTTTATAAAGAAATCAACGGTTCAATTGTTTCAACTCTGCCAGAACTTAAGAAATTTTTAATGCCCTTGTAGCTCAGACATGCTAAGCATGGAGCAATAGGTGGAGCGTACGGCTGTTATCTTTTTGATCGAAACCGTAAGGTCACCAGTTCAAGTCTGGTCAAGGGCGTAGTTGAATGCGAGCGTGCGAGCAGTGACTTGTGAGGCTCGGGATAGACTCACTCGCCATGCTACTCGCACGCATCTTGGGCCTGTAGTTCAGTCTGGTTAGAATGCTCGAGCCTGCGAGAGGCGGCAAAACTGATAACCAGATTTTGGATATCGAGTGGTCAGCAGTTCAAATCTGCTCAGGCCCATATTTTTAATCAAACTTCTTTTCAATACTAATTTATTTAGGATAAAATATTACAGTTACTATTCTGGTTTTTGCTAAAAAATCTTTTAACTACCACAAAGTTTAAATACAAGTTATTATTTTAAAATAGCAACACTTTTATTTATTGTCAAAAGATGGGATAAAGGAGGGTGCATGATGAATTTTAAAACAAAATTGGTGGTTGCCTTATTGGTTATTTCTATTTTCCTGCTAAGCGGTTGCGAGGTTTATCAAACGCTTTACGGCACAGCTCCGAAAGAAGCACCAAAAGAAGTTCCTAAGGAGGCTGTCACAAAAGTTGTCAGGGTTGAAGGAGCTCAAGACGAGGCTGCTCTGGCAAAGATGGCGTATGCAGCAGCAACGCCAACAGCGCACGACCCATTCAAGCTTGGAGAAAATCCTCTCGGGCCTTTTGACAAGGGCAAATCACTTGGATTTACATTGCAGCAATGGCTGGCTGCATCAGGAATCGGAATTTACAGCGTTGACAATGAAAATGCAGAGCTTGACTTGTCTTTCAAGAATCTTGTGCCAAATGGCGTCTATACAGCATGGTGCTCAAGGATTACTTTCCCTCCAGATTTTAATGTGGTTGACAAGCCATGCGGCGCAGAAGACGGCTCTGAGAACAGCTTTACAGCAGATGAAAAAGGAAGCGGTTCATTCTCATTGAAGCTAAAGCCATTAGAGGCAAGCTCAAAGGAAACAGCAAGTATTATTGCATTGGCTTACCACAGCGACGGCAAGACATATGGAGCAAGCCCAGGCGACTTTGGATTAAACACACATGTACAAGTATTCTTCACGATGCCGGAGCCAACAAGCGACGCAACAAAATTCCAGGTTCCAATCAAGTTTGTCAACCATATTAATGCAGGATTTCCGGAGCAGGATGTTTTTGTTGAAGTAGAGAAAAAAGAAGAAATGAAAAAGGAAGAGGAGGCAATGGAAAAGGAGGAAAAACCGCCTGTTACCGGAGAGGTGACCAAAGAGGAAGCAATGGAAAGAGAAATTATAGTTTCAGAAGAAAAGCCTGTTGTTATAGTAGTGGAGGAAACAGAGCTTGTAAGCCTGTCGCCTCAGGCTGAAGACCCCGACAAAGACACCAACCTTATTTTTACATTTACATCGCCATTGAACGAAAACGGCGAATGGCAGACAGCCTATGGGGATGCCGGGGAGTACACTGTCACTATCACAGCATCAGACGGTGAATCCACAACATCAAGGGATGTTTTGATAATTGTGAACAAGAAGGAAGAAACACCAACAATTGACAGCGCAAAGCCGATTGAAAGCGGCTTGGCAATTGATGAAACCCAGGCTGTCGAGTTCAGCGTTGCTGCAAGCGACTTGAACAAAGATGCCTTGTCATATGCATGGAAGCTTGACGGAGCTGATGTCGGCAATGAAGCCAGTTATGTCTATCAATCAACCTATGAGGATTCAGGAACGCACACTGTTAAGGTTGAAGTCTCGGATGATCTGTCAAGCGCAAGCAAAATATGGTCTGTTGATGTTAAAAACGTGAACAGAAAGCCAGTTTTGGAGAAAATAGAAGATATAAAAGCCAAGGAAACTGACAGGATAACAATAACAGCATTGGCAACAGACGACGATAAAGACACAATAACATACTCAATCAGCGATAAAAGGTTTGAGCAGGAAGACAATGTGTTCACCTGGCAGACTGATTATGACAGCGCAGGCACTTACGAAGTTACTGTAAGCGCAAATGACGGCCAAGACACAACAGAGCAAAGCTTCATGGTTACTGTAGAGAATGTAAACAGGGCGCCTGTCATAACAGACATAGTCCAGAAAAAATAAATATTATTTTATTTTCTTTATTTGAGGGGGAATAAATGAATAAAAGGGTTGCTTTATTGGTAACTATATTTTTGGTGCTCCCCCCTATTGTTTTTTCTATCCCCACTTTTACGATTCAGGAGACAGAAAAAGTAAGCCTGCAGGCAAATGCAACTGACCCGGACTCTGACAAGATTACAACAACATACACATCGCCGTTGAACGAAAACGGCGAATGGCAGACAACCTATGGGGATGCCGGAGAATATACTGCAACAGTGACTGCTTCTGACGGCACAACAAGCGTTTCAGAGGATGTGCTGATAGTTGTCAAAAAGAAGGAAGAAACTCCAGCAATAGAGTCTTTTGCCCCGGCGCAAGAAATGCCAACCATAAAGGAAACGGAGTCAATTGGGTTCAGCGTTTTAGCGACTGACCTAAACAAGGATGAACTGGAGTATAAATGGTTCTTGGACGGCAAGGAGGCGAAAGAAGGCAATGAGTATACTTATGGCACAACATACAATGATGGCGGAAGCCATGAAATAAGGGTTGAAATTTCTGACGGCACAACAAGCATAAGCAAAGAATGGGATGTTGATGTGGAAAATGTTGATGTTGAAGGGCTGCTTGACGGAATAGAAGATGCTGCTTTCAATGAAAACGAAATTGTTAAGCTGAAACTTCCCGATTTTGAAAAATATGGCATGGTTTATTCAATTTCAGAGCCTGTTGGCAGCAAGAATGAGTGGCAGACAGGCTATAATGATGCCGGCAATTATGACGTTAAGATTCATGCAGAGGGAAAGGGATTCAGCGGCGATAAAACCGTAAAAGTCATTGTTAATGATGTTGACAGAACTTTAATTTTTGAAAGCATAGGCAACAAGGTTTTGAACGAGAATGAGGAAATTAAGATAACATTGAATGCGCACGATGATGACAATGATGAAATCACCTATTCCGCTGAAAACCTGCCTGAAGACGCAGAGTTTGAGGGTAATGTTTTTACATGGAAGACCAGCTACTATACTGTCAAAAAAGATGGCTTTGTGGACAGGCTGCTTGACAAATTCAGGATATTGAGCAAGAGCTTTTACGTCCGGTTTACGGCTTCCTCAAAAGACAAAAAAATAGTGCAGAATATTATCATAACTGTCAAGGACGTGAACAGGGCTCCTGTGCTTGAGGACATTGAGCCAATAACAATAAATGAAGGAGACACATTAAGAATTGCCCCGAATGCGTATGACTTGGACGGCGACAGGGTAAAACTGGGCTATTCAGGATTTATCAATACAGACACTTTCAAGTCAGGCTTTGACGATGCAGGCGCTTATAATGTTAAAGTGACTGCAAGCGACGGCACTCTTGAAACCTCAAAGCTTGTCCAGGTGAACATCAAGCAGAGCAATCGAGCGCCGGTATTCGAAAAAATTGGTAAGATCAGCTCAATGGAAGGGGACAATATCGCTGTATTGCTGAATGCGCACGACCCCGACAATGATGAAATCACCTATTCTGTAGACAACCAGCTGGAGGGCTATTCGCTAAAGGGAAACGCGTTCCTGTGGACACCGAGCTATGATATTGCAAATAAAAAAGAGACAAAAAAATTTGACATTGTGTTTGTTGCAAGCGATGACAAAGCAGAGACAAGGCAGATTGCAAAAGCAGAGGTAACAGACAAAAACAGGGCTCCAAAAATAATCAATGCAACCAAAAGCATTGCTGCAAAAGTGAATGAGCCTGTGCTGATGTCCGTCAATGCAGTTGACGATGACGGCGACACGCTAACTTATGAATGGAGATTCGGGTTTTTGGAGAAGTACAAGGCAACTGCTTTGCACCAGAGAATCTTTAAAAGCAAGGGATTAAAAACTGTTAAAGTGACAGTAAGCGACGGGACTGACAAGGCTGAGCAAGTGATTAGTGTGAATGTGGTTTAAAATGTATTATCAAATAAAACCTCAAATACCTGCTGATGATATAAAAATATTAGACACATTACACATTAGTGCATAAACTGCTAACTGGCACACCTAAAGAAAGAAAACAAGCTGACACGGATTTAACAAACGGTTATCCAATTACAATTCATTGGGGTTTGATACAACCAAATATGCTGCTGAATTATTAAGACACGCGGCAACAAGAATGGATTTTGTTTTAACTGAATAAACATCAATTTCAACAATCTTTATAAACCACCTTTCTTTCATTTATTCTATGAAATCAATAAAGCTTGATGATGAGTTTGACAGCGCTGTCCTCAACATCGCTTTGGACACTTTGAAGATAGGAAAGCAGGCATTGATATTCGCGAATACAAAGAAATCAGCTGAAAAAACCGCCGAGGAAATCTCAAAAAAAGCAAAAAGCAACGATGAAATCCTAAGCGCAATGGCGGAGAAGGCGCTGAATGCGCTTTCAAAGCCAACAAAGCAATGCGAGAGGCTTGCCTTCTGCCTGAAAAAGGGGATTGCATTCCACCATGCTGGGCTGACACAGGAGCAAAAAGCCGTTATCGAGGATAATTTCAGGAACGGAAATGTCAAAATAATATGCTGCACGCCAACCCTTGCTTACGGGGTTGATCTGCCGGCTTACAGGGCAATAATAAAGGATTTGAAAAGATACACAGCGCATGGATTGGCGTGGATACCTGTCTTGGACTACTTGCAGATGTCCGGAAGAGCGGGAAGGCCGAATTATGACAATGAAGGCCAGGCAATTGCAATTGCATTGACAAACGGGGAAAAGGAAAAAATAGAAGAAAGGTACGTGAACGGATTGCCGGAAGACATCTACTCAAAGCTTGCAGTCGAGCCTGTTTTAAGAACATATGTCTTGTCATTGATAGCTGCAAATTTCATTACAACAAAAAAGCAGCTTTTTGACTTCTTTGACAGGACTTTTTACGCGCACCAGTTCAAGGACTTGAGAAGGCTGCATGCAACAATAAGCAAAGTCATTGACATGCTTGAGGAGTGGGAATTTATAATGAGATCCGGAGATGATTTTTCAAGCGCAAATGAGTTATCAGACGAGAAGCTTAAAACCACTTTGATGGGCAAGAGGGTAGCAGAGCTTTACATTGACCCTTTGACAGCTTATTTTATGATTACATGCATGAGAAATGCAAGCGATAAAAAATTAGATGCATTTTCATTCCTGCAGATGGTGTCACACACTCTGGAGATAAGGCCTTTGTTGAAAGTGGGAATAAGAGAATACGACAAGGTGCAGGAATCAATGCTTGAGTTCAGCGACTTTTTGCTGGAAAATGAGCCGTCAATGTACGAGCCGGAATATGAAGACTTTTTGAATTCCGTGAAAACTTCTTTGATGTTCAACCACTGGATAAGCGAGCAGAATGAGGAATTCCTGCTTGAGGAATACAATGTAAGGCCCGGGGAGTTAAGGGTTAAGCTTGAAATTGCAGACTGGCTGCTTTACGCAGCCGAGGAGATAGGCAGGATAATGCACTACCAATACCTGCTGAAAGAGATTGTAAAATTGAGATTGAGGCTGAAGTACGGAGTCAAGGAAGAGCTGTTGTCCCTTGTAAGATTGGAAAATATCGGAAGGGCAAGGGCAAGAATATTGTTCAGGAACAGGCTGAGGGACATCAAGGACCTGAAAAATGCCAACCTGACAACCCTGACCCAAATTCTCGGCGAGAAAACGGCATTGAGCGTCAAGAGGCAGCTGGGCCAGGAGCAAAGTGTAGTGCCTGAAAACAAAAGGAAAGGGCAGATTTCTTTAAGAGACTGGGAAGAATAAAAGTAGAAATAAATTTAATATTATTTTAAATCCGTGCTTCGCACATAAATTTGTGCTCGGCAAAAATTTTCCTGTCAATAATTTTTGCCTCGCCTATTTATACAATAAAAATCAAAAGCGGTTCGCTTTTATCATGCTTACCGACAAAAGTCGCTCTCGTTATTTTTTATTATTTCACACCCATTATCTTATCTTTCCTTTAACAAAAATTTATAAACAATATTCTTAATCTATAAGTGCTTATTGCTCCTGTAGTATAACGGACCAGAACGCGAGGTTGCGGTTTAAACAATTTAAGCATACACCTTGAGATCGGGGTTCAATTCCCCGCAGGGGCATTATTAATCTTTAACGATAATGTAATGGAGAGATTAAAGCAATGTCTTATACATCTTACAAAAATTTATATAGTTTAAGGTCCGAGATTCCTAAATGGTTTGGTTTGCACGTTGGAGGCCTAAATTCAGAAAAGTAGTGGCTTGTACAATGATAATTTCTGCTCTTGCCTCTGCTGGAAGCTCAAATCGGGAACTGATGTTTTACGACCAAGCAAAAGCCGCGTATTCTGAAATTCTTGAGCTTGACCAAGTGTTAAAGGAAAATGAAGAGGCGGTTAAAAAGGTATATGAGCTAATGATAGATGCTGCCAATATGAAAACTTTGGCGGAAAAATTGTCAAAAGAAGGCAAAGCAGAAGAAAGTAAACAGGAATATCGGAATTTGCTTAAGAAATATGAGCAGATTGTTGAAATTCTCACCCTGCCATCTAAACGGGGGACCCATATTGCATTGGCAAAAAACGATATAATAATAATTAAGAGGAAGCTGGAACGCAACAAATTTTTTGACCAAAATAGGGTTGATATAATGATGATGGAGGGTAACATTCACAGTGCTTGGGTGGAAGTTGATAGGCTGACCAAATCTGTGTCCAATGATATGCAAGAAGTGGAAAGAATCCTTGGCATAATTGAATAATCTTTTAGCGCATAAGTTTAAATACTAAATACCTCATTAGAATACCTACAAAATGTGCTTTAAAACTCCTAAATTGTTAGATATTAAAGTTAATACAGAGAATAAAAAAAGATTTGTAGAAATTCTTTTAATCGTAATGTCTATACTCGTTGTATTCTCAGATTTAGATAAAAATAAAACCATTAAATTAACATCAATTTTATTTATTACTTTAGCAATTATCTATTATGGTTTTTTGATTTCAGAACATAGGAAAATTAAACATGTTAACAGATTTTTTACTTTTTTTATGAGTATTCTTTTTTCCAGTACTCTTTCAGGTAATATAATAATCAGTATAATTAGTAAAGAGAATACATGGACATTTTATGTTATACTTTTTTGGGCATATTATTTAATATTAACGGGTTTTATATACAAAGTATTGAGTTCAAGGGAAAAATAATGTTATGCCCTAAAAGTATACTTTTTATCAACAACCCATCAGGGGCATTTTTTCAACAAGAATAATCTATTTTTCCAGCTCGAGCCCTGCATCAACCCATGCTTTTTTGCTGCCCTTGAAGTCAAGAACATTCCTGTAGCCCATCTCCAGCAGCATTTTGGCTGCATTCGTGCTTGCATTGCAATGGTAGCTGGCGCAATAAACAACAATTGTGTCTGTTTTTTTGAGCTGTTCTTTAGCTGCTTCGCTTAACTCGTCAACCGGAATGTTAATTGCTCCCGGTATATGGCCTTCTTTGTATTTTTCTTCCCTTAACACTTCCACCAGCTTGAACTTGTCCTTGTTTTCCATCATCTCCAAAAGCTGCTCTATGGAAATGAATTTTATCCTTGCCATTTTAATTTTGAATCCTCTATGAAGACATCCTTTTTACTGAACCTGAGCTTGTCTTTTGCCGTGTCTTTTGCATAACCCACAGGGCACAACGCAGTTGGAACAAGGTTCTTTGGAAGGTTCAGGATTTTTGAATACTCAGTAGGGCTAAAACCCTCCATAGGGCAGGAGTCAAATCCAAGCGATTTGGCGCCATTCAACGCATTTCCCAAAGCCAAGAAAGTCTGCCTTTGAGACCATGATAGCCTCTGCTCATCGCTCAAGTTCTTCTCAAATCCCCTCATCATGCCAATATATCCCTGAATGCTATCTTTATCGGCTCCATTCTCAATCATGAGCTTTTCAAGCCTGTCTATGTTGCCTGCAATGTCTGTGTCGGCGCAAAAAACAAGAAGATGCGAGCATGTTGGAATCTGCTGCTGGTTCCATGTTGCAGGCTGCAATTTTTCTTTAAGCTTCTGGCTTTTGATCACAATTACCCTCCATGGTTGTATGTTAAAAGATGAAGCCGCATTCCTGATAATTTCCAAAAGCCTGCTTATTTTCTCTTCCGGAATCTTTCTTCCGTCAAAAAGCTTTGTTGCATACCTTTCATGCACTATTTTTTCGAATTCCATAAATTTTTCACCCTTGCCTAATTTATATAATTTGTGTTTTTCCTGTCAATCCCCTTGACAAATTCTATATTTATGTCCTGCGGTGGCTGAAAACCTTGAATTGGGTATGTCAAATTAGGCATGAACTTTCCTATATTCAAAGCCAATTGCGTGACCATATGGTTTGCGCCAAAATAATGCTCGCTTATTTCATAAACAAGCTGCCTTGTTTGTGATTCATCATAAGAGCCGATTGAATGTATGTATTCGTGCAGCATGACATGAAATAAATAATAATTGTACAGGGAAGGGTTTGTCTGCAGTATCCTTGCCAAGGGCCTTTTGTTGATTATAATCATGTTTGAATTTAATGAATAGAAAGCCCCGATAAATCCCTGGCTGTGGGCACCTAAATCAGTAACCCCTACCATCAACCCGTACTGCTCCATCCCGAGATATTGTCTTGTGATTTCCTTGGCTATTTCAAACATATCCGCAAATGTTTTTGCCTTTTCAAGCTCCTTTTCAAAGTTCACTTTAAGCACCTCTCAAAATAAAAAAACAAAAAATAGAAATTTAATCTTTTTG
>JACPMT010000004.1 GCA_016185815.1 Candidatus Woesearchaeota archaeon | reverse complement strand
TGTATGCAATGTCAAAATCAAGATTTTTGAGGTAATCAAGCTTTTTTAAAGGCTCCTTGGCGTCAAAATCGCCATCAAAAGTCTTTTCATTTGTTTCAGTTGCAGCCTCAAATATAGCCCTGTACCTAATGTCAAACGTGTTGAAAAACTCTGAAAGCTCTTTTGTGAAGTCCTCCTTGCTTAGTTTTATGGGGTAAATCACCTTTATAGTGACATCGCTGTTGCCAAATTCCATAAATGCTATTGGCTTTTTTTTCTCAACCAAAAATCCGAATTTTGTCAAGTTCCCGTTTTCCACGCATACAGGAATGTTGGCATTGACATATTCAAGCAGCCTCTGCTGAGTCTGGTTCAGGAAAGGCTGTATATTAATCTGGTCAAGATGCCAGTAGCCCGTGCCTTTGAAGTTAATAAGATCAGGCACTTCGAAGTAGCCGCCTGTCTGCCCGAGCTTTTTCAAGCCGTCATATGTTGTTTTCCTTATGCAGTCGTTGACAAATTTTTTAATCTCTTCTGCCTGCAGAGCCAAAGCTGCCTTTTCAGCCTCGGTTTGGATTTTAGATGACTTTATTTTATTGTAGGCAAAAAACCCTACAATGACGGCAATGAACATGACTAACCCAACAACCACGAAAAATGAAGCCTGGGCTTTATTTTGCAATTTCCCCTTGTAAATGTTCCGGCGTTTTTTGAAAATATGCATTTTATTTTTGCATTTGAATGATTTCTGTTAATTTATTTTTTATTCCTGGGCTGCAGTCTGCTGGTTCAATTCGCTGAGCTGCTTTAAAGATTCGCATGACTGCCTTAAGTGCTTATTGGTTATTTTGCCGCATACAGAATAGTCCTTGTTGTCTAAAACAAATGTCATGTAGCAGGAATCCTTCCTGCTGTCTGCGGATATTTCATCGCAAAGCGAATTGTCATTGGTTAATTTTGCAATGTTTGAGTAGCACAGGTCCTTTATCCTTAAATTATTGATCTGGCTGCAGTAATTCTTGTTGCGCTGCACCTCTCCAATGTTGCCGATGCACGTGTCTTTCAAATCAGGCACTTCAAGGGCATTGCACTGCTGCAGCGCCTTGCTTGGATTTGATTTTGCAAGCTCCTTTATTTCTTCAAGAGTTTCTGTTGATATTAATTGTGAGTATTCTTCTGCCTTTTTGCAGTCTGCAGCGCATGTTTCCCGCTCTTCGCAAATATTGTTGCCGCAGCATGGCACAATTGGCTTGTTTACGCATATGTTATTTTCTAAAACGTCATCAGTGCATTGATTGTTGTCGTTGCATTCTATTGCCTGGGCTGCGCATGGCTCGCAAGCCCCTCCGCAGTCAATGCCAATCTCATTTTGGTTTTTTATGCCGTCAAAGCAAGTCCCCTTTTTCTCAGCAATTACTTTTACCGGCAATGTTGCAACCGCCTTTTTGTTGTCATACTCAACAACCGTCCTTAGGATGTAATCTCCTGTCTTTGTATCTTCCGGCACTAAAATTCTTGTTTGCGTCGAGCCGAATGTTTCAATAGCCCTTGTCTCAATTTTTTGCGTTACGACTTTGTTAGCAATCGGGTCTATGACCTCCTGCTTTATAACAACATCGTATCTTTTGGAAGAGCCGAGGTTTGAAAGCTCCTTCAGAAAAACAATATCCTGCCCCGGCTCAACTGTTGTTGTTACAGGCTCAAGGCTCAGGTCAAGCAATTTTGTCGGAGCTTTTGAGGGGCTGTAATAAAAAAGCAAAGCTATGCCAAGCAATGAAAGGAAAATAAACGCAATTGCTATTGTTGTTGTATGCGACAAGTGTATTTCATGCCTTATCGTTGGCTTGTACACTGAATCAACAGCATCATTAATTTCCTTACTGGTGTAGCCGTACTTCAGCAAAACGTTTCTTATTGCAGAAATATCATAGCCTTTCTGCAGCAGGCCCTTGACATAACTTATCAGGCTCTTTTTTGGCATTGGAAATTTTATTTTATTAATAATATTTAAAGATTGTTGTTTGGTTTTCAAGCGCGCAGCTTTCTATGGGCAAATTTATATTTTATACTTTAATTATACTTAATTTATACTAAATAAAGTATTATATCCTTTAATTTTATACCTGATTTATACTATATTTAGTATAAATCTATAAATTTAATAATAGTAAACTTTAAATAGTAATACCTAGATTAGGCTATATAATGCATATATCTAGATTAAAATGAGTATTCAGATAAGGATTACTGTATCAAAAGAAATCAATGATTTGCTAGAGAGAGTTTCTAAAAAGCTTGGCAAGAAAAAATCAATGCTAGCCAGGGAACTAATGGAGCAGAAGATGTATGATCTCGAATTGATACAGAAGGAACTGCAGGAGATGGACAAAAAAGGCTGAGTTGATTATTGTTGAAAATAAAATAATGGCAAAAACGTTTAATGCGCTGGGAAAGATGGAAAAAACACAACAAAACACATCAATTTCACATTCAAAAATACAAAACAAAATCTAAAAATGAAAAATAATTCAAACAAAACAAGCAAAAATAAAAGATTTTTGATGTCCAGAAAATTTTGTAAATTTTCTCGGAAAGCCCAAACAACAATTTTTATGTTAATAGGGATACTCATTGTCATAGGCGGAGCCATCTTTTTCTACTCAACGCAGAAGGCTGCGAAGCCGTTTGAGCCTGAAATAAGGATTGTCCAGGAGCAGATTCCGGTTGAATTTGACCCAATAAAGAATTACGCCAATGACTGCGCATATTCGATTGGCGTTGAAGGGTTGAAAATCATAGGGCAGCAAGGGGGCTACATAAGCTTTGCAGACAAGACATTAAACAAAGAATCTTTTGCCATAACCCAAAACCCGACAGAAAGCGATGCCGTTCCATTCTCAAAAAATTCCGAGCAGAAAATTCCCTATTGGTGGCATTTGAAATCAGCAAACAGCTGCAAAGGCGACTGCAAGTTCGCTTCAAAAAGGCCTGACTTAAGGCAAAGCGATAATTCAATTGAAAAGCAGCTGGAGAGGTATGTTGATTCAAGGTTCAAGGAATGTTTGAACAATTTTGAGCCTTTTCTTGAGCAGGGATTTACTGTAAGCGAAGCAGGAAAAATAAAGACTGATGTTACTATTGCCTCAAGTGATGTTGCAGTGCTGGTTGAATACCCGCTAAACATAGAAAAACAGGACACAAAATCAAAAATAACGCAGTTTTCTGTCACAATTCCTGTCAATCTTGACAAGGTGTATGACCTGGCTACAAAAATAACAAACATGGAGATAAAGCACCGCTACCTTGAAAAGCATGTGTTAAACCTGCTTGTTGCATTTTCCGGCGTAAACAAGGAGAAACTGCCGCCTATGTCTGATATGCAGTTCAAGTTCGGCTCAACAACAAGCTGGCGGAAAAGCGATGTCAAAGACAAAATAACAGGCTTGCTTTCTTCATATGTGCAATTGTTTCAGGTTGACGGCACCTACAACTATGAAAGAAACATATTCGGCTCAGAGCTGAAGCAGAGGCTGTATGATTCAACAATAATTCCTGTTGCAAACAGCTCTTTTAAAGACATGGCAGCTTATTTCACATACCTTGATTTCTGGCCGGCATACTTTGACTTGAACTGCAATGGCGAAAGATGCGTGCCAAGCTCTGCAAACTCGCTTATTTCATTTTTTGGAATACAGGAGTACAGGTTCGCTTACGACTTGTCATTTCCTGTTTTGGTTGAGGTTCAAGACCCGTTTGCATTGAACGGCCAGGGCTACAGCTTCAATTTCTTTTTGGAAGGCAATATAAGAAACAACAAGGCAATGCCGGCTGATTTCATACCTTTGGAGAGGGCTGCCTTATCAGAAAGGTCATTGCTTTGCGATGCAAGAACAAGCGGGAATGTTACTGTGAATGTTGTTAATGCGGCAAACAAAAAGCCAGTGGATGATGCCCATGTGCTTTACACAATCATAGATGAAAGCTGCTTTATCGGCTCAACAGATTCAGGTGGAATCCTGACTGAGAGATTTCCAGTGGCTGTGGGAGGGGCAGTAAGCATTGTCAAGGACAGCTATATCGGAAAAGCAATTGAGTTTGACACGAAATTAAATGCCGATGGTTCTTTGAAAGCCAGCATCCAGCCGATTTACATAAAAAACCTTGTAATTAAAAAGAAAAATGTAGTCAAGACATCCCAGGGATGGCAGTTCAGCAATGCGCCTGCTGACTTAAGCAGCAAAGAATCTGCCACGGTAACTTTAACAAGAGTTAGCAGCGAGAATGAGCTGGACTTTTCTTCTGTCGCAAGTTATGAAGGGCAATCGACTGAGATGGAAATCGCTCCCGGCACTTATGCTGCTGACATCACTTTGGTGCTTGATGAAAGAATAGTAATTCCAGAAAAGCAAAAGTGCGTCAAGAAAGGAATTTTTGGAGAAAAAGAGTGCTTCACCATTCCCAAGGTTGATTTTGGCGAAAAATCAGCTCCTGGCCAGGAAAAGTTTCCGGAAGGAGGGCTTAAGCTGAATTTTACAATTAAGCCAAGCGACCTTGAAAACCATGGCACTCTTGTGCTTTATGCAGTAAGCATAGGCCTTGCAGATGTCCCTGAGCAGAGCAGGGTTATTGAAGACATTGAGCAAATCGGCAAAATAGAGGATTACTCGAGAATATACCAAGTAGCTTTGCAACCAACATTCCAAAAATGAAGTTTGTAAGGATAGCGGTAATGATGAAAAGGGCATTTTCAGAGTCTTATGACATCAAGCTGTATGCACAGCAGCCGTCAGAGGAATTAAGCGTTAAAAAATACGCTGCCGTCAATCAAAAAATAATTGTTGACGAGGAAAGATGAGCAGAGAAAACTATCTGCAGTTTATTGCGTCATTTATGGCAGTCTTAGTGCTTACCATACCCTTTTACACAACAAGCGTGTACGCTTCAATAAACAAAGTTACAGTCAAGGGCAGCGATGGCATAGAGAACTTTGCAAGGCTTGATGATTTTCTGACTTTTAATGTCCAAGCATTTATAAGCGGCGACACAATAACCAAAGACCAGGTTGTTCTGGGCTCCGGCACCCAATTTGACAAGTGCGTTCCTTCAATAAGCAACGGCTCTGACTGCACCTTGAGATACCCTGGAAATGGAACGCAGGCATTCACGGCAATAGCAGAGCCGTTTACAATCAACCTGTTCACAGACAATAAAACTCTTGACGACTCAGAGCCAGGCAGCTTCACTGTTGACAATAAAGCCCCGGAAATAAACTTGAGTGTCTCTAAAAGCGAATTTTCCTCTGCAGATAAAATAATTGTTTCTTATTCAGCTGCGGATACAGCATGCGATGACCCGTCATGCGCGGGCTTGTGCGTCGGAATAAAAAACATAGAATTTTTTGATTTAGAAGGCATTTTTGAGCAGAATGTCGATGTGGAAACAAGCACGTGCAATTTTGCATCCAACATATCAATAGATACAGAAATCTTCAGTGACGGGACAAACTCTGTTTTTGCAAAAGCAACTGACAGATTTGACCAGGTTTCTCCTGACGCTTCAGTTACTTTCACCATAGACACCTCAGCCCCGCTCATTGTGCAGGACTCTTTTGATATAATAAGAAATGGCATAAGACTAAGCACATTTTCCTCTTCTGCAGTTGATGTTGATGTTAAAATAAACATATCGGCAAGCGACCTTGATTTTGGCTCTGTGACTGCTGATTTCTCGGCATTAAATCCTGACTTGAACCTGACAAAGGCAAAAGCTTCATGCGAATCTGTTGGAGATGACCTGAATATATGCAGCTGGACAGTTTCCTACAGCCCTGAAACAGCAGGCACCAAAACAATCACCATTAATGCTTCCGATGCATCAGGCAATGCTGAAAGCGCCGCAATACTCAAGTCATTAACGCTTGACGATGATGGGCCTGTTGTGCTGTCCCTGCTGACAAATGCTGAGACAGACGGCAAGTCTTTGGCAAAACCAAGCGGCAATACGGTAATTGCAACTTTTGATGAGGTAACTGGATTAAGCAAAGGCGATGTTATTTTGCATGTAGACGGATCTGAGCTGGAAGCAGCAAGCTGCAGCAAAGACATAGACTGGAGCTGCGAATGGCAGAATGTCGGCTTTGGCTCTTCAAAAACAGCAAAAATATCCATTGAAAGCGACACAACCGATGCCTTGGGCAACGCTGCAGGCAATGATACTTTCGCTGATGTGACTATCGATGACGAGCCTCCTGTTTTGGCAGGCATAAACATAAGCAATATAGGGGGCATTGTCCCTGCATTTCCGGGCTTTTTCAAAATCGGCGACAAGATATCCGTTGTTGCAAACCTCACAGATGACAATGATATTTCAGCAGCTGCTGATTTTTCTAAGTTCATAATCGGAGCTTCAAATGTTGCCGGCTCCTGCGAAAAAATACAGGCAGACGAGCAGCTATGCACGTGGCTTACAGATGCCATAGAGCTTGAAGATTCAGATTCAATAACCTTTAACTTCAGCGATGCTGCCGGCAATTCACTGATTGTCACAAAAGCATTGAAAACATTTGGGCTGGAGAATGCAACTGCGCCTGACTTTTGGTCAAATACAGTTTCCTGCACGCCAAAAACAATTGACAGGTCTCTTGGCCCGCTGATAAGCCAGAGAAGCTACTGCCAAGTGAGCTTAAAGCAGAAATCCACTACAAAAGCTGTATCAACAGTTTCTATCGGGGAAGCTGAGTGCACTGGCGGCAGTTCTGTAGTTCAAAATACCGAGACTTTCAACACAGAGGCAGGAAGCACGTCGCCTGTCATAAAAATAACCTTAATCAAAGGCGAGCTAAGCGTTAACAGTGTGAACCTAAGCTGCTCACTGGACATTTTCTCCAAGATCGGGAACACCAGCACTGTCACAAAAAATCCTGAGGTTGAGAATGTAAACATAAACCTTGAATTCTTCAACTTGCCGCTGGGAGAGCTAAGCGAAGAGGTAAAAGACAAGATAGACGAAGCCAAGAAAGACGCTGAAGGGATTTGGGAATTGATTAGCACGCTTAACAAATTTATTTTCTATGCCAAGAAGATATGCCAGTTGATTAATACGATTTACACGATAGTTGCAATATTATATATTGCATATGCTATAATAAAAGGTACTGAAGTTAGCTGCTCGTTATCTGGTATTGGTGAAGCAATAGGGCTATGTAGTGTTATTTATACTCAAGCTGTTAAAGTGGGAGTAAATGTTGAAGGTGGTTCCCAGACTGTAGATGCAGCAAAAAAAGGTCTTAATTATTTTTGTGATTATGTGACATGCAAGCAAACAATATTATGGGGGCCTATTGTTCAAAATTTTATAAATAAAAATGAAATTGTTGGCTTGGGTTTTGGTGCACAGAATTATCTCGATAAACCATTAAGCAGTTACATGAAGCCTGAAAGTAATCTCGTTGTTGCTACGTTATTTGCCTGCCTGCCTGGAATAGTTTATGGCTTAGATAAATACAGGCAGATTAAATGCTTATACGCTGACTGCCTTCAAAATGCTGTAGGCAAAGAGGGCATTCCCATTACAGCTTGCGAAGACCAAAAAGCTTATTCAACTTGCAAATATGTAACTGGCGAGATATTTGCATTAATTCCATACACTGCATTATTTGATCATTTTATGGGTTTGATTAAAAACTCTTTATCAAACCCGTTTGCTGCCTTGGGAATTGCAGCTTCTGTACTTTGTAGTGGGTTCCTCTTTATTCCTAGAGATATTTTAGGCTATCAGACTTGCAGAGGCTTAAGGTTACTAAATTTAGTTGGCGATGCCGCACAAAACGTCAAAGACATAATTGACACTGGCTTCACAATAAGGACGGATTATTGCGCAAGACTGGAAAAAAATGACTGAATAAACAAAAAATGAACAATACAAGATTAATCAAAAATAAAACAGGAAAATGAATAAAATAGAACTAAAAATGGAGCAAAAGGAGAGAAAGCAAAAAAGAAATATTGATTACTATATTTATCTTGACTATTCGGAAAGTTTGGTTGGTTACATTATAATTCAAAATGAAAAAATTCCAGATTTGCTCCCAAGAATAACTAAACTCCACCATTACAAAGATATAAAGAATAAAAAAGCATACATTCAATCAGTTAAGAGAATTCTTGAAAAAAATTCAATTGAACAATTCTTGCTTAAATGCAGGATTAAAGGATTAAAAGACAATCTATCTATGTTTATTGATATTGTTGATTTTGTTAAGAAATATGATAATTGCAAGATATTTGCCTCAATTGATAACAATCAATTTATTGCATTCACCAAATTATTAGATATGATTCCACACAAGGAACATGTTATTGTAGTGAAGGAGAGCGATTTGAAAAAGGGCTCTGTTGAATATAAGCTGAGCTTAATAATTGACACAAAACTGAATATAGAAAGATTGAGTAAGTAGACCCGTCAAGCCTACTAACCGCCTCAAAGGCGGGGTTCGTCAGGGTCTGTTCCTCAATGAACATATTATGGAGTAGAAGTATTTAAACCTTTCGCCACAAAATGAACAATAAAAAACTAACAAAAAATAAAACAGGAGAAAAATTTGGTTTTGGCGTACTTATCGTATTTTTGGCTATGGCAATATCCTTATTGTCATTTATCAGCGAAGAAAACAAGATAACCGGGTTTGCTGCGCTGGAAGATGATGGACGTGATGCAATGCAGAATAACATCCAAATAATTCCATCAAATCTGATTGAATTTGATGAAGTTAAATCACTGTCAACGCTGGCTCCGGGAAATTACTTCATAGACGATGACGGGATTGTATACTGGACAGATGACGAGTCAAGGCCTGCAATTGCCATAGTCAACTCCCATGATGAAACCTATGAAAACAGGAATATTTACATTGATGATAACGGGAACATCGGATATGTGCTTAGCAGCGTTTTAATAAACGAAAACAGTGAATAAAATGAAAAAGAAAATAACAATTCCAGTAAAATGCCATAAACCAACATAAAATTATGTTATAAACAAATATATGTCACAAACTAACATAAATTTTATATATAAACTAACATAAAATGAGAATAGAAGAACACGAGGAATCATTTACCGAGCATAAGGAAACTATATTTAGACGAGGAATCATTTACCGAGCATAAGGAAACTATATTTAGATGGGCGTTGGAAGTTAAAGGTATAGAAAAATCTCAGAGGACGATAGGATTGCACGCCTCAAGAGCCATAATAGACTTGCTGTCAATATATCTGTTAAAAAAAGGGAAAATAAGCCCTGGAAAGCAAATCAACCATAGGTGGTTCAAGAGCAATAAATCTATCGATAAAATCCCGACTTTCCAAAATAAAAACCACATTGTAAGCAAAATAGTAGAACTTGAACTTTTGTGCGAAAAATTAACTTATGGCTCCAAGAGACCAGAAAGCGAAGTGAAGAAGGCGTTGGAGCTGTTTAACGAGCTTGAGCGCAATATAAGGGGTTTGGAAAATGAAACGAAATGAGCTTATATCGTATGCAATGTCTTTTGCGTCATTTT
>JACPMT010000003.1 GCA_016185815.1 Candidatus Woesearchaeota archaeon | reverse complement strand
CTCCACCCCAGGAATAGTCTCCTTTTTCCTTCTCGACCTTGTTTACAACAAATTCCCCAAGGTCAACTCCTTTCTTCAGATGGTAGTAAATGCTCCTCAAAGTGACTTTTGGGAATATTGCAGTGTAAACCTTGTAGATTTCATAGCCATATGCCTTTTTAATGAAGTGCAATATTTCTACAACATTCTGCCTTATTTCTGATTTTATCGGCCTGCCTTTCTTCATAAAAATAAAAATGCTTTACTTATTTATATACTTTTTGTTTCTATATAGAAAATAATTGATGAAAAGATTTATATAATCAAATGTATTTTGGAATAAAATGACATTCAAAATAAAGGAAACAATACTAGGAATTGCCATTGCAATAATATTTGTATTCTTCGTTGTTTTCGGGATTAAGGCATTCTACAAGGAGCCAAAGTACGAGAATTTCTGCAAAGGGCAGCTGTATCCTGAAAAGCCGTATCCCTACAGGGAACCGTCAAAGGAAGCAAATTTTTCGCTGTGCAACAAAATTGAGGTTGCGAACTATGAGTTTGCCAAGCAGTGCTCTGAAAAAAGCGGGGATGTGGTTTATGCCCCTGATGAAAATGGATGCAATGTCGCAAAGGAATGCTCGTTATGCGGCAAAAATTTCCGGGACACCATGAATATTTACAACAGGAATGTGTTCATCATCAGCGGGATTGTGGGGATTATTGTAATAATTATCGGTGCTGTTTTACACATAACGAGCGTAAGCGCTGGCTTGTTTGGAGGCGGTGTATTAACAATCATTTACGGCACGACAAATTACTGGAGCGAGCTTGCCGACTATGCAAGATTCATTATCCTGGGCATTGCATTGGCTGTTCTGATTTATCTCGGGTATAAAGGATTTTCTGTACTGGGCTTTGGCGGCAAAGAGAGCAAAGAAGTTAAGAAAAGGAGATAAGCCGATTGGTTTATTAGTTAACTTATATATTTCTAAAATTTTCAATATAGTAAAGAATTAAATTTGAACTAGTTTTATTAATTTACATTATAGAAAATAATTAACAATACTGATTTATCCTTAAAACCTTGTTAACTCCTTTATCTATAATCTGCTGTCTTCCTTGATGCACTCCAAAACCTATTTCTTTGGCAAATTTAGTCAATTGCTTTGCTCCAATATACAAACTCCACATATCGTGCCTGTTGCTTCTTAAAACAGGCTTGCAATCAAAACCAAGCATTGTTAAAAGGCTATGCAGATATTTAATCTCTCTTTCATTTCTCATTTCAATTCTTACATATCTGCTTTTGTTAAAGTAAGCTGTGCCTTCACCAATCATCATGCCTCTAATGTAAACTGATGCTAGTTTCGGATCTTTAGAGCAAAGTTTTTTTATTGTAGATTCTATTGAAAGGATTAAATCAATCAAAATTGCACTATCAAAGTAGATTTTATATTTTACAATTTTGTTGTAGCTCTCTTCTCTGAATTTTAGATTATCATGATTTATCAATTCTTTAATGTGATCAAAGTCTATTGTGTTTCCTTTAGGATTTATTACTCTTACACAAAACTCATTATTTGGAAAATAAGTTTTAATCCATTTAACCATATGGTTAATAACTGAAGGTTCAGAATTTGTAAATCTAAATTTTCTAGGGATAGTTTTGCCATTAGAACCATTATCGCCTTCTGCTAAGTACAAGGCATAACCCTCGACGAAAAATTCATCAACGACCAGTTCTTTGTTTAACATTAATTCTTTAGAAGTATTAGAACCTCTGGCAAATAAAGCTAAAATCTCATTATAAATCTCTTCATCAGAAATATCAAATTTCTTTGCTATTCTCAACAATTTGTCAAATTTAAGATACTTGCTATAATTAAATATATGAGCTAATGTTTCTCTAGGAATATCTATTTCTTTACTAAATCTAATTAAAGTAGAATATTTATTCAAAATTTTGACCTTTAAATTTTGTTTAAAATCATTGCTAATTTTTACATTAACTAAATCATTGTTTTTCAAATGATCAAATGTGTTTATTTTATTCATTTTAATCAACCTCCAAAGTTTTTTATTTTTCAAAGGCTTTGGAGTACAAGGAAAAAGAGTGCGTTAAGTGAAACTCCGTAAAAGATTTTCGTGCTGAAAGCCGAAAAGCTTAATTTGGGGGTTTTGCGTGTTCTCATGTCCAGTGGTCAGTGCTTCTTTCTCTTTAATTTCTGTTCTGTTTCTAGTATCTTTATGGTAGTCTTAACGACTGTATCTGGGTTCAAGGATATGCTGTCTATTCCACACTGTACTAAAAATTGAGCGAAATCTGGGTAATCTGAACTAGCCTGCCCGCAAATTCCTATCTTTGTCTTATTTTTTTTACATCTGTTTATAACTTCTGCAATCAGCTTTTTCACAGCAGGGTTTCTTTCATCATAAAGCCTTGATACAAGTTCAGAGTCCCTGTCCAGGCCCAAAGTTAACTGCGTTAAGTCATTTGAGCCAATGCTAAAGCCATCAAAAATCTCTGCAAAGTCGTCAGCTAAAATAACATTGCTTGGGATCTCGCACATCACGTAAATCTCCAAGCCATTCTTGCCTTGAACTAAGCCGTATTTTTTCATTTCTGCAATAACCAGCTTGCCTTCTTCAACAGTCCTGCAAAATGGAACCATAAGCTTGACATTTGCCAATCCCATTTCGTCTCTTGCTTTTTTCATTGCCAAGCATTCAAGCCCAAAAGCTTCCCTGTAGCTTCCAAAATAGTATCTTGAAGCGCCTCGCCATCCAAGCATTGGATTTTCCTCTTTTGGCTCAAACTCATTGCCCCCAATCAAGTTAGCGTATTCATTCGTCTTGAAGTCAGACATTCTTACAATAACATCTTTTGGGTGGAAAGCAGCGCCTATCATTGCGACACCTTGCGCCAATTTCTCAACAAAGAAGTCAACCTTGTTTTTGTAGGCATAAGTCAGATTATCAATTGCTTCTTTTACATTTTTATCCTTGATTTTATCAAAGTGCAGCAACGCCAATGGATGGACTTTGATGTATGAGCTTATAATGAATTCCTCTCTTGCCAGCCCAACCCCATCATTTGGGATAAAGGAAAATTCAAAAGCCTGGTCAGGGTTGCCAACATTCATCATTATCTTTGTTTTCGGCCTTTTTAATTTTTTCAGGTCAATTTTGCGTATGTCAAATTTTAGTTTTCCCTTGTAGATTTTTCCAACCTCGCCTTCTGCGCAACTTACCGTAACATCCGTCCCTGTTTTCACAATTTCTGTTCCTTTTTCAGTACCGACTATACAAGGTATTCCAAGTTCTCTCGTTATAATTGCTGCATGACAATTCTCAACTAATACTGGTGTATAATCTTTCGTAAAAACAACGTAATTGTGGTTGCCTTCAACTGAAATATTGTAAACATTTTCAAAGCCTATATTTCTAGCAAATTTTGATCTAAACATTCTCAAATCCGAAGAATATATATTTAGAATTTCCTTCTTAATTTTTTTGGAACACAGAGGGATTACAAAATTTTTGATTTTTTCAGTATCAATCATTAAGTTTTTATTAATATAATTCTTTATTCTTCCCTTATAATTAGCTTCTTCTATAATATCTCCCAAAATCTGTTTTGCAGAAAAAAATCTTGTTCCTTGCCTTTTTCTATTAAAGTTACCCTTCACTCTATTGGTGTACTTAAAAAGTTCCTCTACATTTTCAACAATTTGAATATTCCATATGTTTCTATTTCTGCACACTTGGGGTACGATGCCAATTCTTAAGCAAGAAATTATTATAGCTTCAAAGAGATTTTTCTTGGAGCAATATATATTGATTCTATTTGAAGATGAGCTGTAAGTTCCATCCCCGTCAATTACTCCAGCTAAAAAATTCTTAATTAATTCCTCGTCAGAGTGCAGTAAAGTTTCGGCCATAGCAGCTGTCTTGGATTTTAGCTCATATGCTAATTCTTTGCTGTATAATCTATAAGCATTTCCACTGCCCATTATCTGTCTCCCATCTATAACACCCCCAATTTCGCTTTTTCTTGAGACCTTGAATTTTTTACCAAATAATTCAAATGCGTACTCTTGCATTTTATCTACAAATAATCTTTTTTTCTCTGCCGGCGATTGAATAAAAGTAATCTCGCCATGTGTTCTGCTTGTGTGGATATGACCATCAGTCATAATTGCACCAAGCATATAAGCTAGTTTTCTATCTTTCTGATCTGAAGCTGAAGGACTTGGCAAATATTGCGCAATCAACAAATGGTCGCCATCCAAAAATATCTTGTTAATTTCCTTAGAAATTAATTTTCTGTTGCAGAAAGTTAGTACTCTATGGTCTTTTGTGATGTTTAGGGTATTATTCTTTGCCTTCCCTGTCTGTGAAGTGACAATTTCAATCAGTTCTCCTCTTCTTTTCATACTTGCATAAATTTTTTTCCATTCCATCTTTAAAGTGATCCTATTCAGCGAGGGCACCATCAAGCCCTCGTAATTCTCATGTATATCTTTGATTTCCATAAACCCCTTATTGGTAAGAATTTTTGTATCCCCAGAAAAACATGTCCTGCCTCCCTTGTTTGTGACAATTGCAGAAGCAATCTTCATTATCGGCTCCCAGTCAGGGTCTGTCTTTTCTGTTATAAGCACTTCATCATGCTTGAAGTTTTTTATGTCTTTGGCATCTTTTATCACATGGGCTTTGCCTGTGCCTATTTTCATGCCTACGCTTAATCCTGTTAAGATAACAGCGCTTTTCTCTTTTAGAACATACTCTTCAAGAAGGTTCACATTTTTCTGGCTCTGCACAGTTTCCGGGCGCGCCTGGACAATAAACAGTTCATTTGTTGCGCCGTCCTTTGCCCACTCCATGTCCATCGGCTTGAACTTTTTGGCTTTTTTTGAATAATAATCCTCGATAATGCAAGCCCACTTCGCAAGCTTCAGGATTTCATCGTCATTTAATACAAATCTAAGGCGCTCTTTAGGCGGCACTCCGACATTTTGCGTCGGATGCCTGCTGTTTTTGCTGTAAATCATTTTTATTTTCTTGGTGCCAATCTTTTTGCTTATGACTGGCTTAAACCCCTTATTCAATGCAGGCTTGAAGACGTAAAACTGGTCGGGATTGACAGAGCCCTGCACAACATTTTCTCCAAGCCCGTAAGCTGCATTAATCAAAACAGCGTCTTTAAAGCCGGTTTCTGTATCAATGGAGAACATGACGCCAGAGCATGCCTTGTCGCTTCTAACCATTTTTTGCACTCCAACAGACAGGTACACCTTTAAATGGTCAAAGTGCTTGTCAACCCTGTAAGAAATAGCCCTGTTTGTAAACAAAGAGGCAAAGCATTTTTTTGCTGCCTCCACTAATGCATGCTCTCCCCTGATGTTCAGGTAAGTTTCCTGCTGCCCTGCAAAGCTCGCATCAGGCAGGTCCTCCGCAGTTGCAGAGCTTCTTACAGCAACATCCGTGTTAGCGCCATATTGCCTGCATAATTTTTGATAAGAAATTATTATTTCATTTTTTAATTCCTGCGGTAATTCTGCTTTTAATATTGTCGCGCGAGCTTTTTGCCCTATGTCTGCTAAATTTTTTTTGTTTTTGTCAAGGCTTTTTAGAATTACCTTTAACTGATTTTTTATTTTTGCCTTTTCGAGAAAATAGTTATAAGCAAAAGCAGTAACTGCAAAGCCGTTCGGTATTTTAACTCCTTTCCCTGTCAGGCTCCTGTACATCTCTCCCAAAGAGGCATTCTTGCCGCCAACAAAAGGAACATCTTCAATGGTTAACTCATCAAACCACAGAATGAATTTTTTTGACTTGGCTGGCACTCTGACACCTCTTTGGAATAATGTCTTTTGTTATTTATATAAAGGTTTTGGATTTGAAGTAATTTAAGGAATAAAAAACAATAAAAAAGTTTATATATACTCTAAAAATCCCATATTTATTGTGGTGTATCAAATGCCAAATTTTGTGAGAGTTGCTGGTTCAAACGATTTAAAACCAGGCGAAAACAAGGTTGTAAATGCCAATGGCACAGATGTTGCATTGTTTAACGTAGATGGGGAATTTTTTGCCATAAGCAATACATGCCTGCACAGGGGCGGCCCTTTAGGAGAAGGTTTTCTCGAGGGGGATGTTGTTACGTGCCCTTGGCACGGTTGGAGATACAATGTTAAAACTGGCGCAAATGCTATGCTACCAACTGCAAAAGTTGCATCTTACCAAGTTAAAGTTGAAGGCAGTGATGTGATGGTTGCTGTTGATTAAGAATTATATCTTTTTCTTGTGTATTTTGATTTTCAATTTTTTCATCGCTTTCAGCGCTTCTTTGTAACTCAATAAAATATTCTTTGCGCCGTAATGCATGATTACAGAATGCGAATTTGCTATGCCAAGCCTGATTGCAAACTCAATGTTATTTTTCTTTAGCATTCCGGATAAAAATGACGAAGCAAAAGCGTCTCCTGCTCCGGTTGTGTCTACAATCTTGACAAAAGGGGGCTTGGCAGTGTAAACATATTTTTCATCAACAACATACAAGTCATTTTTGCCGTCAGTTATAACAATAATTTGTGGTCCTAGGCTTTTGAGCCTGAACAAAAGCCCTTCCATTGAATCCTTTCCAACAAGCAGGCTTGCTTCTTCCCTGTTCAAAACCAGCAATTCTGTCCTGCTGAGTATGTGCTTTAAATGATTGATTCCTTTCTCTGCAATGTAAGTGCTTTGGTTGAAAGCAATCTTTATATTATGCTGCTGCGCAAATTCAGCTAATCTCTCCTGTGTGTGGAATGACTCCTCAAGCATTGCGCCGAAATAAAACCATTTTGTCTTTAGTTTCCTGTATGGAATGTCCTCATGCCTTAATTCGTCATTAATTCCTTTATAAGTCAAGATGGTCCTGTCGTGCTCCAGCGTGTCAAGGATTACGGAATAGCCGGCATGACCTTTTCCATGCGCGCAAAGCATGTCAATTTTTTCCTTTTTTAAGTTTTTATGAATGAAGTCAGAATTCGTGCCTGTGCCGAGCTTGCCTATAAATCCAACTTTGTGGCCAAGCTTTGACAATGCAACAGCTGTGTTTGTTCCTCCGCCCCCTGTTGTGAACTCGAGCTCGTCAATCAGTATTTTTGAGCCAGATGGAAATGCAAGCAAGTCAGTTTCGCCTTTTGGGTCAATAATCTTTATCAGCTCAGAAAACCTCGTTTTTGCAAAAACATCAATAGTGGCGCTGCCTACGGTTATTACATCGTACATGAAGAAATAATTTATTTTATTGTTTAAAAACTTATCCTATCAAGGATTTCATGGGCATTTGCAGAGCTCAGATATTTTTCAATATTCTTGTTTCTTAGATTGACTAAAAATATTGTTTTCAATGATTCTTTTTCCTGGTTGCCTATCCTTGCTAATTTGTCTGCCTCCACCAAGCCATATGGATAGCCTATAAAGACTGGGTCGATGCAGTTGCCTGCTATTGCATTTATTGTTTCTTCTGCCTTTGCTTTCTGCACGTTAAAAATCTCGAACCTGAAGATATGCTTTGAACTTTCATGCAGCTTGACAAAAAACATTTCTGCTTTATGATTAATATTATTTATTTCAGCAATTGGGTGGTAGAACCACGATGGAAAATTGCTTATGCTGCTTAAAACAACGCTTAGCAAGTTCCCGTTGTCTGTGAATAAAGAGGTTGTCTTGCTTAAAGCAGACAGAATAATGCTGTTTTTGCTGCAGGACTCATAAAGCTGGCTTAGATATTCGATTTCATTCGTAAGAGTGCTTTGTAAATTGCCATCTAAAACAACAATATCCGATAACTTACCATCAGCAATAATTTTTGCAAGCTTTAACTCTGCAAATCTTCGCATGGCATTTGCCACAGCGCTTATATCCGCGCGGTTTATTCCAAGCATTAAGGTGTGATCAAAAGAGCTAAATGACATTTCTTCAATATCAATAAAATTTTTTGTTTTGAAGAATGTTGTTTTAAAATAAATTTCATTGTTTTGGCTTATCGCTTGTATAAATGCCAGGATTTCAAATTTTTTGAATGACAGTTTTTTATTGCCCTGATAAATGACATAACAAATTCTTATCAAGTTCAATGAAAAATTTGCAGAAGCAAGTATTTCTGCATTGCCGCCGTCAACAAAGGCAATTCTTTTGTTTAAGCCGTATTTCCCAATTGGGTGAAAATTCCTTGAATCAATCCTGTATGCCCTGTAGCCCTCCCCCGAGAATTTTGGATACGATGCTGTAACTAAATTTCCGCCAATGGACCTGAGGATTTTTTCAACAACTTCATCGTACATGGCTTTGGGTATTCCCATTGATTTTTTAAGTTTATTGATTTTATAGAAACGACATTAATATACAGATAATGCATGTCGTTTTCTGAATAGTATCAAGAAACTTTACTTTCTGGGATGAAACAATTTTATGGTTCGGAGCTGCGTCATTGCCGGCTGCATGGTATTATGGCGCCCTGATGGCAGGCTTTGCAGGGCTGCCTGGCGCTTTCCTGCTGATTTTTGTCTTCAGCACAATTATTTTTATACCATGGGCTTTGCTTGGTTATATAGCGTCAAAAACAGGGGCCTCTTCGATGGCTTTGGTAAGGCCGACATTCGGGATTAAAGGCTCAAAGCTGCCTTCTGTCTTTTATTTGATTTTTGGCTTTGGGTGGGGGGCTGTGAATGTTTTTCTTGCAGCAATTGCAATGAGCTTTATTTTCAGCATTTGGCTCGGATGGCCTGCTTTTCTCCAGCAAGGATACCAGCAATACATGGTTGTCAGCATTTTGGTTATATGCTTTTTGCAGGGGGCATTTGCAGTTGCAGGGCATAAGATAATAAAATGGATGGAATGGGTAGCTGTTATTTCATTAATCGCGCTTGGGGCTTACCAGACATACCTTGTATTAAGCAACTGGGGCTTTTTAAGCCTGCTGGACTGGACACCTCCGGCAGAAGGGCTCAAGGCGGTATTTGGAAGCGGCATTTTTTCAATAACCTACACGATAACATTTGCCCTGCTGATTGACTTGCTGATAGCGTACAACTGGACGTGGCAGTTTATAGGCGATTTTTCAAGATTTGCAAAAAGTCCAAGAGCTGGATCATTGGGGCCTTTTATTGGCGCAAATCTCGCGCAATACTGGTGGTTTTTTGTCGGTGCTTTGGGGGTTGTTTTCCTGACAGTTTCAGCAGGGGCTTACAATCCGGCTGCATCAGATCCCAGCAGCACAACCACAAAGCTTGGGTTTGGGTGGATTGCCTACATTGTTATTTTGGCAGCAACAATTGCAACTAACGCCGGGAACATATATGCTTCTGCATTGGGGATGTCCAACATCAACCCAAGGCATAGGATGAAGATTAGAAAATTACTGCTTATTTCGGCATTTGTAATTGTCCCGGTGGCGCTTGTCCCGCTGTTGTCTCCGAATTTTGTCGGGTTCTACATCTTCTTCCTGGACTTTTTAGGGGCAATTGTTGTCCCACTGTGGACCCTGACATTAGTTGATTATTTTTTTGTGAAGAAAAGGCAGTACAGCGACGATATTTTCAAAGAAAAAGGCGGCGCCTACTGGTATAAAAACGGGTGGAATGCGCCTGCAGTTGCAACATTAATACTTGGCACTGTAATTTACTGGATAATTGCATTTGGGCTTCCCAGATTAAGGGAGAAGTACACCGCTGCAATCCCAACGATAATTGTGATATCAATCGTATATTACTTCTGGGCGGGAAAAAGGGATAAACTTTAATTTTTGATTATTTTTGTTCCAACGTGCAATTTGCCAGAAAGAACAAAAAATGCACTTAACAAACCTTTAACGCCGGCATAAGCGCCTTTTGTTTTTATCGACGATAATTTTGTTTAAATGAGCGCATTAAAATTTTCACAAAAAACAATAAAAAATGCCTGTTTTCATAACTTTTTTAAATAATCAACTAAATTCCAGTAAATCATGCATGAATTGATTGTAACAGAAAAGCCCAATGCAGCCAAAAGAATAGCGGAAGCATTGGCAGACGGAAAGCCGGTTAAGGAAAGCCACCAGGGAGTTCCATACTATAAATTAACGCATGGAAAAAAAGATATTGTTGTTGCGTGCGCTGTCGGGCATTTGTACGGCCTTGGGGAGAAGGAAAAGAGGGGCTGGACATTTCCTGTATTTGACATAGAGTGGAAGCCTGTTTCTGAAACTGCAAAAAGCTCTGCATTTACAAAAAAATACCTTAGTGCAATCAAAAAGCTGTGCAAAAATGCCGACGAGTTCACAGTAGCTACAGACTATGACCAGGAAGGCTCTGTCATAGGGAGCAATATCATAAAATTTGCCTGCAACCGGAAAGATGCCTGCAGGATGAAGTTTTCCACGCTGACAAAAGACGATTTGAGAGAGTCTTACAGAAGCAAAAGCAGGCACCTGGACTGGGGGCAGATTGAAGCCGGCGAAACACGGCATTTTTTGGATTTCTTCAACGGGGTCAACTATTCCCGTGCATTGACATCTGCAATCAAAAGCACAGGAGCATTCAAAATAATGTCAACCGGGAGGGTGCAGGGGCCTGCATTAAAGATTATTGTTGACAGGGAGCGCGAAATAAAGGCGTTCAAGCCAGTCCCGTTCTGGCAGATAAAATTGATTTGCGAATATGACAAGCAAGAGATAACTGCATGGCACAGCCAGGACAAGTTTTGGGAAAGAGAAAAAGCGGATGCTGCGATTGAAAAGACGAAAGATGCGAAAGACGCGAAAGTAGAAAATATCGAGAAAAAAAAATTCAACCAGGCAGCTCCTTTCCCGTTCGACCTGACTTCCCTGCAGGTAGAGGCGTACAGGTGCTTTAACATATCGCCAAAAGAAACACTGGAAATTGCGCAGGAGCTTTACACATCGGGGCTTATATCCTACCCAAGAACATCAAGCCAGCAGCTGCCCCCTTCAATAGGCTATGAAAAAATCCTGGGCGAGCTGGCAAAGCAAAAAAACTATTCTGAATCAACAAAAAAAATACTAAACAAGCCAAAAATACTGCCAAACAACGGCAAAAAAACAGACCCTGCGCATCCTGCCATATTCCCGACAGGGGTTGCACCAAAAGGCCTGAAGGAAAAAGATGCCAAAATCTATGACTTGGTTGCAAAAAGGTTTCTTGCAGCATTTGCAGAGCATGCTGTAAGGGAAACAATAGTTATTGAGCTTAACTGCAATGAAGAAATATTCATTGCAAGGGGAACAAGAACAACAGAGAAAGGCTGGCATGTGCTTTATGCGCCTTATGTGCAGCTTGAGGAGATTGAGCTTCCAAATGTAAATGAGAATGACAAAGTAAAAGTCAGGAAAATTGAGCTTCTTGACAAAGAGACGCAAGCGCCTAAAAGATACACGCCAGCTTCCATAATAAAAGAGCTTGAAAAAAGAAACCTTGGGACTAAAGCGACACGCTCAGAGATTATTGACACATTATTCAACAGGGGCTATGTAAAGGAAAAGGCAATAGAGGCAACTAACCTTGGAATATCAACAATTGAAACTCTTGAGAAATACTGCCCAAAGATAATTGATGAAGAATTGACACAACATTTTGAAATTGAGATGGAGAAGATAAGGGAAAGAAAGCAAAAAAAGGAGAATATTCTGGAGGATGCAAAAGACGCAATAACAAAAATCATAGTTGATTTCAAAAAGCATGAGAAGGAGATTGGGACAGGCCTCTCAAAGGCAAATCGTGCAACTCAGGATGAAATGGCTTTT
Organism: Candidatus Woesearchaeota archaeon; assembly: GCA_016185815.1. Taxonomy (GTDB): domain Archaea; phylum Nanobdellota; class Nanobdellia; order Woesearchaeales; family GW2011-AR4. The sequence goes on along the minus strand of JACPMT010000003.1, from coordinate 8,152 downwards.
CTTGGAATCTGCCCTGTATGCAGGCAAGGCAATCTGATAATCAGGAGGGGGCGCTATGGAAGCTTTGCAGCCTGCAACAAATATCCAGCCTGCAAGACAGTCTTTTCGCTGCCCAAGAACGCATTCATAAAACCTGCCAAGAAAGTTTGTGATGTCTGCGGTTTTCCGATGGTTCTTGCCATCAAAAAAGCAAGGCAGCCATTGGAATTCTGCCTGAATCCGAAATGCCCAAGCAAGAATGTTGCTGGAGAGGCTGGCGCACAGGCAAAGGCAATTGCAAAAGGCGACATCAAAAGGAAATGCCCTAAGTGCAATGAAGGTGACATTGTGCTGAGAAGCTCGATTTATGGAAAATTTTATGCCTGTAACCGGTTTCCAAAGTGTAGATATACAGAGAAGCTAAAAAATGATAGTAACCAAGACGCTACAGAATCTTCCAGTTAAAAGAACCACCTTTTCCTAAATTTCTAGCCGGATTTCTATACACAAACCTGGTTTTTCTAAATTATTTAATCTTATGCTTATTGTTTTGCTATTTACCAATAACCTTTTAGAGATTTATTTCTGTTTTTAATTACATATATATTAAGTAAAATATAGAAATATTTATAAATATATACATATATATTAAGTAATATGGTTAGTGAGAAGGCAAATTCTGGAAAAATTCTTTCCAAAAGCCATCTACAATCAATCAAAGAAGACAAATCATTTTACGTTCTAAAGTCTTTGCTTGAAAGTTTAAAAGAGAAATACAAGCTTAATGCTTCTGAAATTCTAAGCTTAGCTGAGGAAAAGACTATTTCAGAAGCATTAATTCCAATTTCTATTTTTGATAATAAAGAGCTAAGCTGCCTTGAAGCTATTATAAAATATCTAAAAGAGGAATTTAAATCTAGATATCATGAAATTGCATTAGCTCTAAACAGAGACGATAGAACTGTATGGGCCACTTATCATAATGCATTACAAAAGAGAAAAGAAAAGTTGCCTGTAAAAGAGCCTAAATTCTCCATTCCTGTTTCTATTTTAACCGACAGAAAATTGAGCGTTCTTGAGGCGATTGTCAGCTACCTGAAAGGCAATTTCAATTTGCGCTACAGCCAAATTGCCGTGCTGCTGAACCGCGATGAAAGGAACATATGGAGTGTCTATGACCGCTACAGGAAGAAAAAATGAATAGTGAAATAACAGAGAGCTGCAAGAGAAAGCTGGCTGAATTAGAGGGGAAAATCAGCAAATTAAATGCTGATAAAATTATCCTAGTTAATCTTCTTAACGAGACAAAGGCAAAACATAATTTAAAATTAAGCGACCCATTGCAGGATATAGACTTGCAGGAGGAAATTTCCTACCTGAATGACTGGATTAAATTCCACTCGCAGGATATTGAAAAATACAAGGCAAAGTTAAAGAATGCTGAACAGGCTGGCATCGAAGCAAATGAAAGAATCTTGGATGCGCAGGAAAAAAGCGTAGAAGAGTCATTTAAATTTATTTTTAAGGAAAAGGGGCTGAAGCCGACAATAAAGGAAAGGCTTGTTAAATTCAAGGCTCAAAAGCCGTTGTTTGCGTATGCAATTCCGTTTATTGTTTTAGCGCTGATAATAACAAGCCTGTTTTTGTTTAAGCCGTCTGTTGTTGGTTATGTGGTCTTAAGCAAAGAAACAGCCTATAATGAAAGCTTAAACCTTAGAGTAAATGAAAGCGGCGCTTATGAATGGAATGTCAGGAATCCTGGCAGCATCAAGTCGCTTAAGGCAAGCGGCAGCGTTGTTGGCAACGGCACTGTGAAGGTTTACATAGAAAAGGATGGAAAAAGATACCTGATATACCAGAATAAATAGGCAAAAATACAAAATTTTATTAACCTTTGAAATTAAGATTAAAAAAGGTGCGTAAAAAAGAGAATGACGAAGCAAAAAATTCCCGGGTCTGCTGTTATTCTGATAATAGCCTTGATTTTTTTAGGCATTTTCTTATTTCAGAAGCCTGGAATTACAGGCAAGGTTATCCAGGGCAAAGAAACTATTTTCAGTGAAAGCCTGAATTTGCAGGTGAATGAAAGCGGCGATTATGAATGGAATGTAAAAAATCCGGGCAGCATTAGGTCGCTTAAGGCAACCGGCTCTGTAACCTCCAATGGAACTGCAAAGGTTTACATTGAAAAAAACGGCAGCAAGTACCTTTTGTTTGACAGCACAAAGCAGCTGTTTGACATAGGCATTCATGTCCTTCCTGAATACAAAAGCATATTCCAGGGAGAAGAGATACTGATACAGATTGAACTGACTAATTTGAGGGGTTTTGGCTCAGGCAATGTCAATGTCAAGTATTCAATAAAAGACGCTAAAGAGAATCTGGTGGCAAGCGAGGAGGAAACGATATTTATTGAAACACAGGCAAAATTCGTAAGAAAATTATTGATACCTGCCGAGATAAAGCCAGGGACTTATGCTGCATTTGTAGAGGTATCCACTGATGTCATAGCCGGGACAGGCTCTGACACTTTTGAAGTCAAGTCCAGGTACAAATATTCGCCAGAATTAAAGTATTACCTGATTGGAGTTGCTGTTGTAGCCGCATTGGCAATTGCGTTTATTTTATCAACTTACGGCTTAAGGGCGTTAAAGAAAAAACAAAAAATTGCCGAATTAAAGGAAAAAGTGCCGGAAGAGAAGGCGAAAAAATTGGAAAAAGAGCTAAAGGCCCTGGAGACAGCCTACAAGGCAGGGTTCATCTCCAAGGAATCTTATGAAAAAGACAAGAAAAGGATTAAGGAGAAAATCAAGTAATGGTGTTTTTTCCTAATCAACCAAGATAAATTCTTAAATAAGGCTTTTTTCTTAACAATTTGGGGGCGGTTGTTTGTTAAGAAAAACAAATTTGTTAGTTACAGCATTATTTTCCATCTTATTTTTGCTTATTGTTAATGCTGCAGAAGAAACGGCAAATGAAAGCGTTAATGCAGGCAATGACACTTTAAGCTTAGACAGCCTAAATAGCGCTATCAGCAATGAAGCCAAAGCAAGTATTGTAATGCCTGAGCAAAATCACATTATTGAAGATTCCAGAAACAATGACAAAAAAGAAGGAAAGGCTGCAACTGCCAGCTTTGGGGTTTATTTGAATATAGCAGGATAAGCATCTTTTAATCTTTATCTTTATGCTCATTCAAATGCTTATCTGTCAAATGCTTTCTTCTGATCTTTATCAAATGGTCAGCAAACTTGTCTACAAGATAGCAAGGCACGCAAGGCAGCAAGGCACTATAATGCCTGCCCTGGTATTATGGGCTTCGCTTCTGCTTTCCCTCAGCCTTTGTATGCGCAGGAATTTTCCAAAAATGTTCTTCACAAGGTCAAAATTATACGCAAAATGATATGGGGTATTATCATATAATATGTCAAATTCTTTTAATTGATTAATGACCTCGTTCAAATGAGACTATTTAACTTTGCCAAGCGTTTTAACAAGGTTGTCTATTAGCTCTATCGGCACAGATACGCCGCTGCAAACTCTTTGGTTGCCTGAGCGATTTTCCTTCTTTTCATGGATGCAGACAAACTTTCCTTGGCTGTTTTCAACTGTGCTTACTGCATAGAGGGCTTTGCCCTTGGCATAGTCATTCAAATGATCAACTTTTCCAGATGGGTAATAAACATCTATATTTCCATGCGACACTTTAAGAGCCTGAGCTGTGCAGCTTAATACTTCAAGATGATGCCATATTGTGGAATATGTTAAGCCTGTTGCCTCTTTTATCTGTGAGATTGTAACACCTTCCGGATTAATGTCCAGCACCTTTTTCAGCAGATTGCTTAGGTATTCTTCCTTCTCTTTGGCAGGCAGTGTTTTGAAAGTCTCCTTTTGCAGCATATCCTTAGGCAGGTTAATTTTAGCCATTTACTTAACCTCATTTGAATGGATATAAATATTTTTTGTTATTGGCAATAATCGCAAAATAGAAAAATAAATATAGTAGTTATAAAAATTATAGTTGTCATGGCTATAACTACAATACCAATAAGCAAGGAATTTCATGACTGGCTCAAGAGCAAGGGCAGGAAAGGAGAAAGCTACGAGGATGTCATTAAAAAGCTGCTTAAGCCTGAATTGCAGCAGGAGCTTGGAAGCTCCCAGGATTCTTCCTATGAAGCAGATAACTCTTCTGATGAAATAGACAACCTTTGAGCATTTGGCTTTAGTCTGTTTTTTGGAGCTACTTAGCAATTAGGCAATAAACTTAACTCTAATCTCATATACTTATAAAATACTTACATATTATATATAAAAACTTATATAATATTAATTCTATTTGAATAGATATTTGAATGTTCATTTGAATGAAGCTTCAATTCAAAAATTTTACACAAGAGCAAAAATACTAGGTTACGCTTTTAAGATTATCAGGATTTTCTTTAAAGAAAAGCCTGAAAGTTAGAACCTAGATAAACAATATAAACAATAGTTTTAAAAAATACTAAAAATATGATAATTGTTATAATGTTTATAATTAAATTTGATAGCTACATCAAATCTAGCTGGAATCAGTTTTTACAGAACATATTTGAACTGTTATAAACATAAAACATAATGATATAATGATTATTATTAAAAATATATATTGGAATAGTTATTATAATGTAAACACTTATAATTATAGGCATAAAAAAAATAAGCGATGTGATTGTTATAGAATATAATATTTCAATAATTTTTATGCATTTTGGTGATGTTCTTAGAGTTATGCAAAGTGTTTGCATGTTTATTATTTACAGCTATTCTCAATAAGAATAGATATAACATTTATTATTGACTAAATAATAATATTTTTTAGCAATAATATAATTTTATGTGATAGGTGTTGTAACACTTATAGTTTTAGCTCATCTAAATTTTATAAATGGACAAAGTTTACAGGCTCCATTTTAATGCTCTTTTACAGCTATTCTCAATAAGTTTAGGCATGGATTCTAGAACATATATTGGTTTTCTAAGCATTATGTGCGCACAAAATCAGAGTTTAAATTTTCTAGGATAGATACTTACATATTATATATAAAAACTTATATAATATTAATTCTATTTGAATAAATATTTGAATGTTCATTTGAATGAAGCTATGAATAACTGCACAGGCATAATTATCTACAAAAGCACGCAAAATAACATAAGCAACACAATTTAGTTTAGAAGAATGCTATAAGCTTTGATGCTTGGAAGCAGATGCACTTTAGCTTTAGAATAGATTTAGAAGAAGGATAGTTTCGTGATTAATAACGAGAAACCTTAATGCTGTTTACAGCTCTATTAAGAACCAAGGACTCACTTAATTGCATTGCCTTTAATAGCCTGCATAAATCTTATAATTTAGCTTATAATAGTTAAGTCTATGAAAACCATATTTGAACATATTTAATGAGGTTTATTATTTCTATATGATTGACAAAGAGTGTAAATCTTATTTGCAATAACAAAGCCATAAAATTCACAAAGATTTTCAGGCTTGGATTTTTGGGCTATTCAAAATCTAAAGATTTCGAAAGCTTTAAATACTGGTTACTTACAAGGTATATCTTAATGATAGGTAATAGTTTTATTTCCAGATATATATACTTACATAATATAGATATTTTTGCGCTAAATTTGGGTTTGCAGTTGATTTTTGCGCTAAATTATGGTTTGCAGCATTATTGACTAGTCTCTAATTCTTGACACCTGCAGGCCCTGGGGATTTTGCTTGCTCATGCTTAGATAAAAGAAATATGCCAAAAGAGGGTAGCGAGGCAATTGAAAAGAGAGTTTTAAGTACTATAAGCTATCTAAAAGAGCAGGGCTTTACCTCTGAGCAAATTTCCAAGTTGATAAATGAGCTGCTGGAGCTCCCATCAAAAGAAGAAACCAAGGTTCCTATTTCTGTCTTTAAAAATGACTACTTAAGCTCTCTGGAAAATATTGTAAAATATTTGAGAGAAAATCTGCTTCTCAGCTTCAAGCAAATTGCTTCCTTAACAAACAGGAATGAAATCGCATTGGCTGTAACGTACAGGAATGCAAAGAAAAAAATGGAGGCAAAATTTGTTGTCGAGGAAATCTCCCCCTATTCTATTCCTGTTTCAATATTGAAAGACAGAAACATCAGCGTTCTTGAAAATATTGCTTCCTATTTGAAAGACACTTTCAGCCTTAATTACCACAGCATTGCCGTGCTGCTGAACAGGGACGATAGAACCATTTGGACTGTCTACCAAAGGGCAAAGAAAAAGAGAAAATGAAAGATAATTTGAAAATCAAAAAAATTGCAGTGTTTTATCTAATTGCAATAATCGCATTATTGGCATTAATATCATGCAGTTCAAACAACGCCTCAATAACAGGATTCGCTGTACTGGAAGAAAATGCAACAAATGAAACAACGGCAACACAATCAAATGAAAATCAAACAGCAACTGAAACAAATGTCATAAATGAAACTAATAAAGAAAAACTAGCGAAAGAAACAAAGGAGGAAAAGCAGGCTGAAAAGGAAGAAAAGCCAGAAAAAGAAAAAGGTCCCAATGTGCCTCCTGTCTGGAAATCCGATGTTGAGGAGTTTGTTATTTACGGAAAAACAACAATAGACTTGAACAATTACTTTTATGATGAAAATAATGACACAATAACTTACACCTCAACAGCGCCTGAAAAAATTGCTGCAACAATTGAAAACAGCCTGGTTACATTAACTCCTGATGGAAATAATTTTACCGCAACAATAGAGTTTGCAGCGACTGACGGGGATAAAACAACCAAAAAAGAAGTCAAGTTGATCGTGCCGGAAAGGTCAATCGCAATAAATTTGGAGCATAAGCAAGGGACTTCCTATGACATAAATGATGATGGCTATGAGCCAACAACTGGCGTTATTGATTTGACAGTTGAAAATTCACAATTCAGCTGGGATGCAAACGACTCAAACCTGTGCACAAGATGGGATGTTTATTCCGCTGAGGACGGTGAAAGCACAACTGTCTGCTACGGAAGCGAGAAATGCTGCGCTTTTGTCGGATTGGGCCCTTCAAAAGACAGATGGAACGAGGTGTTTTACTCAACTTACGGCCTGTATGGAGCAACACTAAACAATGTTGTAAGCGCGCAGGTAATTTATGTTGATTATGGCGTCAGAAATGAAAAGCCATATGTTGAAATATATTATTCCCCATGGCAGAACCTGAGCGCAAGCTACTATTTTGCATCAATAGACTTTGAGAATGTGTGCGTTGACACTTGTATACTTGAGGGCTTTAATGAAACAAGCTACAAGCTCATTTTTGAGATTGACAATGCTGTTTTGAACCTTGACGTGCTTACATACTCGATTGCCGAGGAGATAAGCAAAGTGCCTGTAAATCTGGCGGTCAAAGATGATAATGGAGCGGTTTCCGGAAACTTTACATTATACAAAAACAACGAGCCCGTGGCAATCATAGAGGAATTTGTGGAGCCTGACTATTACAATATTGAGGTTGCGCCAAAAGAAAATGTGATAGACAGGCTGCTGATTGAAAACGCAGACATAACAAAACCATTGACAGCAACCATCGGCATTGACAATGTTGGCAGGGAAATTTTGATAGAAAATGTTGATGTAAAAAAGAGGTACGCTGTTGACATTGGCGGTTTGGATTTTGAAAAGGCAACTTTAACAGCGACTGCAAGCGCAAATTCACTGTTCAAGTGCAAACAATGGGATTATGACAGCGAAGTTTGCTTCGGCACCTGGGAAAAGATAAAGGATTTAGTTGAGGGGCAGCAGTATGAATTGACATTGACTGCAAATGATCCCGGGTTTATTGAAGGCGATTCAAACATAACAATAGCCCCTGCAAATAGAACAGGATTGGCTTTAATCAAGGACATTCCAAACATAACAATTTTAATCAATAAAAATGCAACCATTGAATTAAATGAATATTTCTCAAATATTGAAAATGCAGTTTTTACTTACTTTGAGCAGGACAATATCAGCATTATTTTTGAAGACGGCACAGCAACTATTATTCCGCCGCAGGATTTCCTCGGCACTTCATACACATATATAACAGCAGCCAAAGGGGCTGATGCAGCTATCTCAAATGTATTTTCAATTATTGTAACGAATGTAACTGCA
>JACPMT010000010.1 GCA_016185815.1 Candidatus Woesearchaeota archaeon | reverse complement strand
AACTTATGTGCTTGACAATGCAACCATCATAAGAACTGGAAATCTAAGCCTGATATTTTCAGATAGAAACAACAGCTTGTGGAATGGTACAACAACTGCTATATATCCAAGAAATATTGAAGTAAAGGTAGGCATCAACACAACAACTCCAGCGCAAACATTGACAGTTCAGGGAACTTTGAATGTTACAGGTGCAGGAAGAACAGGAGACTTGGGTGTTACAAGCAATGGAAGTGTTGGAATTGGCACAACAAAGCCACAGGAAAAACTTACTTTGGGAAATTCTTCTAAATTTGCCATTGAAATGAGCATTCCGACTAATGTAACAGGCATAGTTGGCAATGTGACGGGCTCTAATTTAAGCACAGGAACTTATTATTACAAAATTACAGCCTTAGACGGCTCAGGCGGAGAAACAATGGCATCACAAGAGATTTCTGTAACTTTGACAATTCCAGAAAATAATGCAAGCAATATTACATGGCAGCAAAACGTTAATGCTAATTCTTATAGAGTGTATAATGCATCATCTCCCGGAGGCGAAAACAGCTATTTCAACACAACAGGCGCATCTTTCATTCATGCAGGCAGCTCAGCATGGGTTTCCGGAGTGCCGCCAGATGCAACAACTGCTTATAATGCTAGAATAAGCGGTTCAGGAGGCGACTATTTATTAAATACGTTCAGCATAGGAACTGGAGCAGCTTCATCTGTTCCGCTTACAATATCCGGAGCAACTGGAGATGGCACTGGATTGGCAATACAATCGAATAATAGCGTTTCTCCAATAAACACAAGAATGTTCAGCTCTACTTCAGCAGCAGCAGGCATTGTTGGAACACAAACAAACCATCCTTTTATTATAAGAACAGCGGACCAAAATCGCATTAAAATTGACACTTCCGGAAATATAGGCATTGGAAATGGCGATCCAAATCACAAGCTGGAGCTTATCAATGCAAGCGACAGCGATTTGGTTTACCTGGGGATTGCAAATGCCGGGCTTGAGATAAGGAGTAGCTCGTCAACTGGCGTTGCTTATATTGACTTTACTAATGGCTCTACAACAACTGCTGGCTCAGGAACACCTGATTTTGGAGGCAGGATAGCTTTTAACAGCGTAACTGCTGAAGGCTTTGATATACATACAAATGGCAGTGGAACTCCAAGGATGGTAATTGACAGAAGCGGTAATGTCGGCATCGGTACTACAAATCCCAGAGAGAAATTTGTGGTTTATGGAAACAATATAAAACCAGTCATAGGCAATGTGACAAATCATACAACTGTTTATGGCAGTTATGACTCGCAAGCAAATACAGGGCTTGAAATAGCAGCCGCTGGCCAAAATCCGGCGCTAGGGGATCTTATCCTTTCAACAAACAATACAGGAAATAATGACTTTGTTGGCTCTGTCATGTTTGCCACCAGAGGCGCAACAGGAGCAGAAAAGCGCAGCGCTGCAATCTCAAGCCAGCTCAGCGCCGACAGCAGCACGAATCCATCCGGCGTTTTGACATTCCTCACCACAAATGCAGGAACTAACGCTGAAAGGATGCGCATAACAGCAGCAGGCGATGTCGGCATCGGGACGACAGGGCCGGGAGCGAAGTTGGAAGTGAGCCAAACCACTGCGGGTGTGGATGCGCTGAGTGTTGTGTACGACAATGCAGCTAATACTGCAAACGCTGTTGCTACCTTTGCTATGATCCAGGCTTCAAACTTTCCCGTCATGAAAATCACATCTGCTACTGGTGGGAACCCCACTGATACACACGGCTTAAATATCGTTAACCTAGGTGCTGGCTATGGCCTGAGAGTTGACGATGTTGGTGGGGACGCAAGTCCGTTTGTAATAGATGGAAACGGCAACGTCGGCATCAGCACGACTGCTCCGACTGAAGCATTGATTGTTGTAGGCAATGCAAACATCACAGGCACATTATTCAAAGGCACATCAGCTTACAACAATCCAGACATTGCAGAGAGAATGCCATCAACGCAATTATTGGAAGAAGGTGATTTGGCAGTTATTGATGAGCAAAACAACAATAGCGTGGTTAAAAGCAATAAGCCGTACCAGAATGCAATAGGAGTTGTAAGCCCGAATGCCGCAATGGTCATTGGCAACTGGAGAGGCGGCTTTGAGGGGTACAACATTGCATTATTGGGAAGGGTTGCTGTCAAGATTTCATTGGAAAATGGCCCTATTAAGAAAGGCGATGCTTTGGCTTCCTCAAGCAAGGAAGGCACTGCAATGAAAGCAACAAACAATGGAAGAATAATTGGATATGCAATGGAAGATTATGATGGAAGCAAGCCCGCAATAGAGCTGGAAGGCACAAAAACCGAGCAGTTCAAGGCAAGGTTCTCAAGGGACTTGGGAAAGAAAAAGCTGAAGGAAAAGGCAAAAGAGGTAATTGAAGAAAATGAGTTAGATAAATCATCAAGCCCAATAACAGGCAATGTGATAAACGAAGTAAGCCTGCAGACTGACTTAAGCAATGTGCTTGAGCCGGAAAGCAGTGCAACAAGCTCAACTACAGAAACAACCGCAGAAGCGTCGATTGTTTTTGAAAATAATAGCAATGTTCAAGCGTTTAATGCCTTAGAAAATGAAACATTTTCGGGGCACCAAAAATCCGAAGGATTTTTTAGTGCGTCAGGAGAGAATGAAACAACAGCGCAAAACAATACGACAATAATAACGCAAAATGAAACAGCTGCAACTAATATTGCGCTAGGAGAGAATGCAACAGCAGAAATTATGCAAAAACAACCGGAAGAGCAGGTTATTGATGAGATTGATGAAATAGAAGACTTGGAAGATGTTAAAAAATTGTACAAAAAGCGCAAGGGCAAAAACCTTGAGGACAATGAAAAAGACTTCAGGGAAATAACAGAGGCAAACAAGGAAAAGGAAAAGCTGGAGCAAGAAGCAAAGGAAATTGAGGCAAATGCAACTGCAAAAATACTGATGGTTTTAAGCCCCGGATGGCAGGGAGGCGAAGCTGCACAAACAACAATCATACAGCAGGTTCAGCAGCTGGACTACATGACAAAAGTCAACGGCTCTGTCATACTAAGGCTGGGATAGATTTTTAAATAAACATATTTTATACAATTGGCAATAAGCATGAAAGAAGAAATCAAGAGATGGCGGAAATATTCAGAAAGTGATGTAAAGACGGCCAAATACCTGTTTGAAGGAAAGAAATATAAAGATGCTTCCTTTTATTGCCAGCAAGCTGTCGAAAAGGCGTTAAAGGCTCTTCTTTTAAAAAGAGGCAAAAAAATAATTAAGATACATGATCTTGTCAAATTAGCTAAAATTTTAAATTTAGGTGAAGAATTAATAAAAGATTGCGAAAGACTTAGCATAGTTTATATTGATACAAGATATCCAGACATAGGCACTAAACAATATGCAAAAAACGAAACTTTCGAAGATATAAAAACAGCTAAAAGGGTTTTGAAATGGATAAAAAAAATCTATAATAAAAAAGCTAAAAAGGTTCAAATTAAGTTTGAACGAAGAAATTCCTATACAAAAAATGTTTTTTTTTGGGAGCAGGGTTACAGGCAAACCGCATAGATGGAGCGATATAGATTTAATTGTAGTTAGTAAAGAATTCCAGAAAAAAAATTTTAGGTATAGGCCACTAGGCTTTTATAAGCACTGGAATCTAGAATATCCAGTAGACTTCTTATGTTATACACCTAAAGAGTTCAGCAAGCTAAAGAAGCAGATTACAATAGTAAGGGAAGCTGTAGAAAAAGGCATAGAAATTTAGAAAGCCCTGATGTAAGATTTTATGATGAAGGCAGGGCAAAGCTCAAAAAAGGATTTGCGAATGTAAGCATTGAGCCAATCTTCAGGGAAATAACAGAGGCAAACAAGGAAAAGGAAAAGCTGGAGCAAGAAGCAAAGGAAATTGAGGCAAATGCAACTGCAAAAATATTGATGCTGTTAAGCCCGGGATGGCAGGGAGGCGAAGCTGCACAAACAACAATCATACAGCAGGTTCAGCAGCTGGACTACATGACAAAAGTCAACGGCAGCGTAATTTTAAGGCTTGGGTAAAGCAAAGCGAAACCTTAATGTTTTTGGTCAAGCTTTTTATGAAGTAAAAAGGTTGTGGGTAAAGGTTTATATATGAGCATGCATAACAAATTAATATTGCAAAATGACTAAGACAATACAATCAAAAATCATAAAAGATGAAATTATGTCCGGGAGTGCAAGAATAGCAGGTACAAGAATAAGGGTTAGGGATATTGTAGAAAAATATGTTGTACTAAGTTACTCACCAGAAGATATATCTGAAGCTTTCAATCTTCCCTTAGCAGCAGTATACGATGCTCTTTCTTACTATTATGAGCACTCAGGGGAAGTCCAGGAAGAAATAAGAAAAGATAAAGAATTTGTAGAGAAATTCAGAAAAGAGTTTAAACATGAAATTCTTGGCTGATGAGCATATAGATTTACATGCTGTAAAAGCGTTAAAGAGGCTGGGTATAGATATAATCTCTATTCAAGATGCCAATATGGAAAGCTATGTGGATGAAGAAATTTTAAACTATGGCAATAAAAATAAAAGAGCAATAATTACTCAAGATTCGGATTTTTTAAGGTTGCATGCTAAAAATATTGAAAACGCAGGGATTATTTTTTTAACAAAGCCTCTTAATATAAGTGAACTGATAAAAGAAATTCAAAGAATCCTGATTATATTTGAAAACTTAGAAAATGCAGTTATTTTTATACCTCTAAAATAACATTTAGGGTAACATTGGTGCTGGCCAAACAGAAAAGCAAGATGATGATGAAGAATAGATTATTGAAATATCCAACAATAAATTTATATTACAAACAACAGATTAAATAATAAAGCAGATAGAAGAAAAGACAAAAATAGATAAGGATAAGATAAGGAGAACCATTAAGTTTAAGAAAAAAGAGCCAATTAAAGACAGCATTGAGGAAAATTTGCCGGAAGAAACAACCCAACCAAGCCCATCAATTGTGCAGCTGGACTGCATGACAAAAGTCAACGGAAGCGTTATTTTAAGGCTTGGGTAAAGTTTTAAATAGTTAAATAGTTAAATAGTTAAATAGATATTAATTTATAAAGTGGAAATAATAATTCCTAATTACGCAAAAGAAAGAATAAAGACTTACAATTTAACTGAAGAACTGGTGAAGGACGCAATAAGAAGCCCTGACGAAGTGGTTAAAAGTTATGAAGGCAGGCTAATAGCACACAAATTGCTTAATGAGCATGTCCTAAGGGTAGTTTATTTGAAGGTTGAAAAAAGCATTAAAGTCGTTACAGTCTATCTTGCTAAAAAAGAACGATATTGGAGGAAAAAATGAAAGCAACCTATGATAAAGATGCTGATGTGTTATTAATAAAATTGAGCAATAACAAACCTGAATATGGGGAGGATATTGGCGAAGGCATTATAGTGCATTTTGATAAGAATAAGACTCCAGTAGAAATCGAAATATTAAAGGCAAAGAAATACTTGGCAAATTGGCTGGAACAGGCTTTAGAGATTGCATGAAGAATATGAAGCCAATTAAAATTTTTTTTGATAAGGTTGGGAACACATTAAATGTGTGGTTTGATGACCAGGCAAAAGAAGCAGTAGCAGAAGAAATAGTTATAGTTAAAGATAAAAAAGGCAAGGTTATAGGTTTTGAAGTTCTTAATTATTTATCGTCAAGTGATTTGAAAGACTTAAAAAAATTGCCCGTCAAAACAGAGATATTGGCATAAATCAGAAAATCCCAGCAATTGGGCAATCTTCACTGCAATAGATTACATGACAAAAGTCAACGGCAGCGTAATTTTAAGGCTCGGGTAAGAATTCCAAATCATCCCAGATTGACAGAATTCACAATCTTGTCAGCGCTGTAGTCATAAATTATCAGCTTTGTCTGGTACCTCAGCAGGTAATCCCCAGTTTTTGCATTCGCATAGACCTCAGGGAACTGCTGCTTTAGGGTGTCCAGCGAAGCTGAGTCAAGCTGGCCTCCTATTGGCTGCTGGCTTTGCAATCCTTTGAGCTCAGCATGGCTGTTCAATTTTGTAAAAAAGTCAGCTGGCAGCTGGGCTTGCTGTGGCTGCTGCAGTCCAACAGTGCCCCTAACCTTGTTGTTGTCATAATCATAGATGGCTATCCTGTCTGTGTATTGAACGATAAAATTCCCGACATATGACTGGTCAAGCCCGCTTATCTGCGCCTGAAGGTTTGCAAAATTGTTGTTGTTTATCTGGATGATGTTCAATGGGGAAACTCCGACATAGCCTTTCATCTCATCATGGGATGTCAATTTTTTTAAGAAGTCATTTACATTTACTGTTCGTGGAACAATGACTTTTTTTAATTGGTACGTGTTAACCAATGCAAAAATGCTTACAACAAGTGTTGCGATTATTGACAATACTATAAAGTACTGGAAAGCAGGCTTTTCAAACAGATGCGTGTCATGAGAACTATATGAAGTATCACCCCTTGCCATTCCAGCAATTAGACTTTAACTTATATTTAAAATTTGCTATTTTATTCAGACCATACAAAAACGAAACATACTCATTTTGCTGCATTCGTAGCTTCGTTTTTATTGCATAAAAACGAAAAAAAGAAAAAGAAGTGTTAGAATATTCAATTTAATGAAAAAGGCGGTATTTTTGATTCTATTGCTTACACTTCTATTTCAGTCCTTTAGCGTTTTTGCTGCGCAGATAAACAGCGCAAGCTACAAGCAGAATGTCATTGTCTCAACAGGAGGGGAGAACTTATCAAGCGCGTCCTATAAAATTGGAGTGGCAACAGGCATAATAAACAGGATAATCAATTCATCATCATACATCAACAGGCTGGGCTTTTTTTACACATGGCTTCTGGCTGACGGCCAGCCTTGTGCATCAGACAGCCAATGCGAAGGGGGCTTTTGCTGCAGCAGCTTATGCCAGAGCTCATCCTGCCCCACAGCGCCTGCCCCAAGTGGTGGGGCTGCTGCCGCAGCTGCAGCTGGAGGCGGAGGAGGGGGAATAGCAGCAGTAGAAGAAAAGGACTTCAGCGTCAGCCCAGCCTCTATAACAGAGCAGCTTGTGCTGGGAGCTGCAAAAATCCGAACCATAACTATAACAAACACTGGAAGTGCAGCATTGCAATTTAACTTAAATGTACTGACAGTTGATGAATTTGTTTTTTTATCCGATACAAGCTTCAGCCTTGGCCCGGCCCAGGAAAAGACTGTTGAGGCAAGCATAGTCGGAAGAAGGCTCGGCTCTTACCTTGGCGAGATAGAGATAGCAGCAGACGGGATAAAAAAATCAGTTACTGTTGTTATTGACGTTGAGTCAGAGCAGGTCTTGTTTGATGTGAAGGTTGACATACCAAAAGCATACAAGGAAGTCGAGCCTGGAAAAGAGCTAAGAGCCCAGATAACACTGCTTAATGTAGGGCCTCCAAAAAAGGTTGATGTCACCCCAACTTACATAATCAAGGACAAGCAGGGAAGATTTATCCATGAGTCTTCAGAGACATTTGCCGTTGAAAAGCAATTGTCTTACGCCAAGTCATTCAATATTCCAAAAGAGGCGCTGCCAGGAGAATACCTTTTAGTTGTTGAAGTAAGATATGCAAATACCTTTGCTGTTTCAAGCGACTTGTTTAATGTAGTTTTGAAAAAAGAAGTTTTGGCTGAAGAATTTGTGAAACAAAAATCAAGATTAATTCTGATTTTAGTGATTCTTGGTGCATTGACGTCTTTGTTGATATACCTCTTTGTTATAAAAAGAAGATCTGGGAGAAGGCTTGAAAGATGCAGAAGAGCCATAAACAATGCAAAAGATGCCCTTGGCAGAAATGACATTTACAAGGCAAAGCAATTCTATGCTGAGGCAAGAAATCTTTACAATGGCCTGAAAGCGCAGGAGAAGAAGGAAGTCTACAGCAGCTTAATGTGGCTGTATGATAAGTTAAAGTAAAAAATAGATATAATCAGTTTGAAATTATTTTTAAACATCGGAATTCCACTATTCTTTGAATAGTGGTTTAGTAAACTAAACCAAATACATTGCTGGAATTCCGACTGTGCTCAAAAACCACTGAATAACATTTGCGTAAGCAGCATGCCACCAGTCTTTGACTGGTGGTTTTTGACAAATACGAGACCCTTTTTCTCTCCTGACAATAATGGGTGCCCCTTGTACTTCTAATTAAGCTAATACAAACGGGTCACCTCAAATACCTATACATTAAGAGGTCGTTTTAGTATTGTTAAAATTATTCATACAAGCCTTTTGCGGCAACTTGGCAAATCAAATGGAAAACCAACCGAAATCTATTTAAACCTGCAAATTTAAGCTCTTACACTACTGTTACACTACATGTCGGAAATCATAGATTTCCGAGCACACTCGAAAATTTTTAATTTTCGATGAAAAAAGGGGTGGATTTTTTGATGGATTTTGGCATATTAACTAGAGTTATGCATTCTGATTTCTTAAGCTCGTGCAGGGTGATTCCTCTTGGTGTTTGAGAGGTACATCAACAGGCATGGAAAAAGGCTCGGGCCCTATTACTATGAAAATGTAAGAAGCAGCGACGGAAAGGTCAAGACGGTTTATGTCGGCACAAATCCAAGGCGGCATGCAAAGCACAGGATAAGAAAGCCGCTGTTCTTTTTGATCCTTGCTTTGGTACTTATCCTTATTCTCGGCAGCCTTTTGTTTTTCATGCAGAACAGAAATTACTTGGTAAAAAAGGCAGGCTTTGAAGGCTACGACTTCGACATAGACCAGATTCTGCTCAAGGTTCTGGTGAAAAGCAACGAGTTCATAGAAAAGCAGCTGAGGGTTATGAACACAGGAAATTCCCTGTCCAAAATAAACATTGAAGTGTCTGAGCTGTCAGACATAGTGAAAATTGACTCTGCTTCCTTTGCGTTAAACCCCGGCAATACAAAAATTGTTGCTTTAAATTTCTCATCCTTCATGCCGGAGCAGAGAATAGAGCAACAGCCGGCAGTTTATGTCGGCAAGCTTACTGTCAAATCCGAAAAGGTGTCAAGGGAGATACCGGTAGTTGTCGAGATTGAGACAAAGAACGTGCTTTTTGACATGAACCTGAACCCTGTTGCGCTTGAAAGAAGGGTAAAGCAGGGCTCTGAAACAACCATTGAAGTCAGGTTGTTCAACCTTAAAAGCATCGAGTCCGAGAATGTGGACATTGAATATTTTGTCAAGGACATCAACGGCAACACAATCCAGACAGAAAGCGAGACTGTTGTTGTAAAGACACAAGCTTCATTCTTCAAGACAATATCCATACCGAAAAACCTGAAGCCAGGGCCTTATGTTTTTGCAGCCCAGGCAAGATTCGGCAGCTCAATTGGCACTGCGAGCTACCTGTTTGAGGTTACAGGGCCGGAAGAGCAGGGCTTTCTGCAGTTCTGCAGGAACAGCGTACTGTGCTTAGGCCTGTCATTGACAACAATGCTGCTGCTGTTCGCCCTGACGGCGTACTTCTACTTTTTTGTCGGGGCATATTTGTATGAAAAATTTGCCGGAGCAGCTGTGATGCCGGTAAAAAGAAAATCCGCAGAAAAAATCAAGGCTGAGCCAGAGGAGATTGTTGAAGAGCCGGCAGAAGGCGTTTTTGAAAGAATAATCAATAAAACCACGAAATGGCTGAAAAGCGATGAGGCGGCAAGCGCTGAAAAAGAGGAGTTGAAAATGGAAAAGGCTTTGCAAAGCCCTGACGAAGAAAGCAGGCAGCCTGCATCGTTAAAGCGCAAGAAAAAAGCAGGGCAAAGCTACAATCTCATGGAATTCTACAATGTTTTAGCCGAGTTAAGGAGCGCGCTCGGCAGAAAAGACATTTCGGAATTGAGCAAGCTTCACGATAAAGCAAGGAGCATGTATGCCAACCTGCTTGACGAGGAAAAACGGGAAATCTACGATGAGCTATCGGCACTGCACACCAAAATAAGCCGGTTTGTAAAAGAAAAAAAGCTGGAAGAGCTCAATGCAAGAATAAAGCAGGAAGAATTAGCAGGAAAAACGGAGAATTTGGGAAAAAGAGCAGAGGAAGAAAGACAGGAAGAGCCAAAGGAAAAGGGCATTGAAATTCAAACCGGGCGCATTCC
Source organism: Candidatus Woesearchaeota archaeon (assembly GCA_016185815.1). GTDB lineage: Archaea > Nanobdellota > Nanobdellia > Woesearchaeales > GW2011-AR4. The sequence goes on along the minus strand of JACPMT010000010.1, from coordinate 7,273 downwards.
TGACAGAATTTACAGTGTTTTGCACGAGTTAGAAGAAGCCATTAAAGGCAATGACATCCCTAAAGCAAAGAGGCTGTACATCGAGGCAAGAAACATCTATGCAGCGCTGCCAGCCAGGGAAAAGCATGAGGTTTACCGCAAGCTGCTGGAACTGCACAGGCATGCAGCCAGGCTTGCCGCGGGAAAAAAGCGCCAAGAAGAACTGGAAAGGGAAGGGGAAAAAAGAGGCAAAAAAGAGCTGGAAAAACAAAAGGCTGATGAAGAAAGAAAAAGAAAGAAAGAAGAGCTGGCAAAGCAAAGGGAAATCGAAGCAAGGATAAGGGAAAATGAACGGCAGAAAAAGAGGCTGGAAAGGGAAAAATTATCCAGTGAAAGAAAAGAAAGACTAATGGGGTTCCTCCACAAAATCGGGCTGTACAAGACTCCTGAAGAAAAAAGGCAGATGGAGCTGCAAAAGGAAAGGGAAAAACAGGAAAGGCTTAGAAAAGAGTTTGATCAGGATGCGAGAAAATTAGAGGAGCTGAAAAAGCAGGAAGAAAAAAAGCCAAGCATTTTCGTCAGGCTGTTCGAAGCCAAAGGGCAAACAGCCAAAACACAGGCAGAAGAAAAGCCCAAAGCGCAAAAAAGTGAAAGCGAGTTTGAGGAGCTGGAAGAGGCAATCAGGAACCTTGGACTGTTCAGGCAGATAGAAAAAGGCGGCGCCAGGGAAAAGCCCAAAGAAAAGACAGGCATATTCGGCAAATTTTTTAAAAAATAACCTTACCTTAAAACATCTTCAATCGGCTTTTTTGCCTTTGTTTGCTGCGACTCTTTTTGCAGGTCAACACCCAGCTCCTTCAAGTTTTTGATGTGCATCTGCATAAGCTGCTCAACAATCGACAATATTTTCAGCATTTCCTCCCTTTCCTTTGCAAGAGTTGTCAGCGCCCCTTTATGAAAGCCAACCTGCTCGTCCTTGCTGATGTCTTTTGGCATAATAGAAATAAAAATGGATTAATATTTAAGGGTTTCTAAAAAATTATTTTTTTCTGACAAAGACCTTTCTTCCTTTATGTTCTCGCTCATTCAAATAAGGAATAGACCTGTATATATTACAAATCGCTGCACCACCACGAACACCAAAATGCTTTGCTGTTTTGCCCACATCAAATTCTTGCAGCCTTGAACGCGCAACGACATATCTTCTAATCTTTTTTGAAAGCTCTCCGCTGTATTTTTTGCCTTTTGCAGGTTTTTCCCCTTTTGATAAAAGAATAGCAATTCTGTGTTTAAGCTCTAATTCTGGCGTGGGATATCTTTGCCTATAAACATCAATGTAATCTATAGCTTGGTCTAAGTTACCACCTTTCACAGCAGTTTCAAAATATTTATCAAGTCCAGCCCTATCATTTAGTATAACATTTACTAAAACCATGTTGCCGCTTTTTGAAGCGCCCGCTTGAGCCATGTCCATAGAACTAGCTACTCCTTTGTAAGATGTTACCAATGCTTCCAATTTTTGCACAGTTGGATTTATGTAAGGACTTTCCCCTGCCATTTTAACATAGGAATATAATTTCTAAATATAAACTTTTCTATTTTAAAGTAGTAACATATTTTTACCTAAACCTTTTTAAAAAATCAAAAATTACATAAAATTATGACTCAAGTTTTGGGCATTGTGAAGGAAGGCAGGCTTATTCCGGAAAATTTGTGGATAAAATTAATCAGCAGCCTTGAAAATAATTTTGACAATCTTGAAACAAACAAGGAAAGGGCAAAAAGGGAGCTTGCAGAAGCGATAGTAAACTCGGTAAAAAAAAGAATAGCCTCAAAATCCGGGGTTCTTTTTTCCGGCGGCGTTGACAGCTCATTAATCGCATTTATCCTGAAAAAATTAAATTGCAGTTTCACCTGCTATACTGTCGGCACTGAAAGCTCTGATGATATTGCATGGGCAAAAAAGGCTGCTGATGAGTACCAATTTAATTTTAAATATAAAATAATTGTGTTGGATGAATTGGAAATCATATTGAAAAATGTTGTTAAGCTGCTGAATGATGCTGATATTGTCAAAGTAAGCGTCGGCTCTGTGCTCTACGCTGCCGGGAAATTGGCATTGTTGGATGGGAATAACATTTTATTCGGAGGCTTGGGAAGCGAGGAAATTTTTGCAGGCTACCAGAGGCACGAAAGCGCTCTGCAAAGCAATGATTTTGAGGCGCTACACAAAGAGTGCTGGAACGGCTTGAAGAATATGTGGAGCAGGGATTTGACAAGAGATTTTACGATTGCAAAGCACCTTGGCTTGGATTTGAGGGCGCCTTTCTTGGACAAAGAGCTGATAAAAACTGCAATGAATATACATCCAATGTTCAAGCTTGACAAAGAAAATAAAAAAATAATCCTGAGGGAAGCAGCAGAGTTTATCGGCTTGAAAAAGGATTTTGCATGGCGGAAAAAGCAGGCTGCGCAATACGGAAGCAATTTCGTGAATGGAATTGAGAAACTGGCTAAGAAGAATGGCTTTAAGCTGAAAAGAGACTATCTGCAGAGCCTGCTGAAGTAATTTTTTAGATTTTTGAAATAAATTTTTATTGAAATTGTCTTGTTGGAAAAGACAAGAAGCACAAAAACATTAACCAAATTGAACATTAATTAAAAGGAAAATTCAATCCGTGCTTCGCACAAAATTTAGTGCTAGTGACATGCGAGTGAGCAGTGACATAAGCGAGCGAAAGCGAGCTTTCGCATGTCACACGAACTCGCTCACAATTCACTGCATCCGACCGCCTCGCCAATATATTGTAATGCTTAAAATGAAATACCAATTCAACGCTTATGGCCATCCAAACATTCTTGGAACGCATAAGACAACATTTGAGTTTACAAAAGATGAAAATGTCAGCTTAAGGGGAGACTGCATTGTTGGCATTAAAGCTGATTTTGAATTAGGCAAATTAAAGGAATTTATTAGAAAATCAATAAAAAACAACAATAAAAAAATTTCAATAATAATAAAAACATTGTCAAAATCAATAACAATAAAAGAAACAGTATTCGCAACTATAAATCCAGATTTCAATGATGATAAGGAATTCGTCATAAGAAAAACTGATTTCGCATCTGAAAGGACGTTTGCAATAAAGGCAAATAAGGCTGCTTTTGAGTTAAACAGGGATTTAACAGGATTTTTAAGGGAAAAAAAGAATAAAATAAGCGTTATTATTGAGAATGAGCGATAAAACAAATTTAAAATAATAAAATAAGACATTCTTCTATATATTTTATACAAAATTTCTTCAAGAAAAACAGATAGATTTTTAAATGAACAAAACATCATGATTTCATAGGGGAGCTGTAAAGTTTAGGTTCTTGGGAAGATAAAGAGGGTTGATAAATAGAGGACTGAATGTTGGGATAAGTGAGGTAAGATTAGTGGAGGAAGAAAATAAAAAGATGACACCAAAAGATGGGCTCGAAAAGGTATTAGGACTAGTTGGTTTAGCATTTCTTTTAGGTAGATTAGGAGAAGAAGATAGGCAACAAACTCGAACTATAGAGCAAAAACCACCAGTTTCAGAGAAATTAGAACCAAGATACAATGCTTATGAATCTCCTTACGGACTAGTTTTAGAAATTGATGGCTATGTTTTAGGAAGTATTCTAGCTCAACCTTTTTTCAGAAAAGACTGGATTGAAAAGTATCCAGGTTCTTTAGAAGTCATTTTAGCTACTGAAGATATTGCTCAAGGAACTTTAAAAGATTCGGGACCGCGTATTCATAGTGGTGCGCCAGGCTATGACCACATACGCAGAGTCATGCAAAAAGTTATCGAGGGTGCAGAAGCAATTGGAATAGAATTAGATAATTCAACAATAATTCCGATTATATTACATGACGAAATTGAATTAAGAGTAAGAAAATTAGAAAATTTATGGAAGCAGTATACTGTATTGGATAGACGTGAAACAGACCCTAAACTGAAACTTATGTATCATGTACTTAGAGATAAAAGTGGGGTAAGATTAACGCAACTAAGAGGTGAAATTAAAGATAAACTTGAAGCAAGATTAGTTGATGCTATACCAGTAAGTATTACAGATTATGATAAGGAAAAGAATATTAGATATATTAAAAAAGGTACTTTCTCAGTACGTCGTTTAACAAGGGATAATAATAGATACAAATATCCAGAATCAATGGAGTTCCAATTTAGCAGATATGGTCCTGAACCGTTAGCTCAAACATACAGAAGAGCCGCTATTAAGTTCGACGATGGTATGGCAAATATGGAAGAAACACACCCTTTACCACTTGCTACTTTAGAACAACTTGCACTAGCAGGTAAAGACATGAGCCAAGTGGGGAGATTTATTATAGGACAAGAATTAACTGAAAGATTTGGTGATGTTGATCTTAAAGCGAAAGGTATGTTGCCTTCAATAATGGTTCAGACTGCATTTGTAAGAGTTTTTCCGTTCCATTACTTTAATGAACACGATAATAAGTATGGAAGGCAGGTACTTAAAAGGGAGGGTCAAGAAACAATCAATATGCGAAAGCTAGCGTTGTATAATAGAGATAACACCATTGATACTGCAGTTAGATTATTGGGCAGAGCAATAAAAGAGTTTGAAGAAAGACCTGAAATAAAAGAGATAATTCCTCAGGTAGATGTATATATTAAAGCTAAATTAGAGGGAGAGTTCTTTGATAAAGTCACTTGGAGTAGTGATAAAAACACTGGTGGTGTTATAATGCCGCTTATAGAGTATGATGTAAGAGGTAGAGAATTTATAGAAGGGCAAGACAGCAATTTAGAAGGGATGAGATTTATGTATAGAGCAGCAAGGGTGCTGCAAGTGTTAATGCCAAAGTTCAAAATGTATGAAGACAGAGCACCAAGAAGACCTGGCATTGCACCTACATTGATGCACGATATTTCGAAATTTGATGTGTATAGGCATAAATGGTTTACTGTTGGCAATATGGACGAAGCTTTGAAATTGATGCCACCCCTACAAGATATGATTGCTGAATACAAAGGTCCTCCAAATGGTCAGTTAACTTTATTTTAATATTAGGGAAAAATCCAAAAGTATTAAAAAGCAACACTCTTTCTTAATGCATAATTAGTTCTAAAAAAGATGTGATATCGATCTAAATGTGGTGCTATAAATGAAAACACACTTTGCAAGAGAAGATTTTGAAAGGGCATTTGGTACAGGAAGTTTCTTTGATAAACATCTGTTAATAGCTACTTTCGATAGAATTTTTACTGAGCATCCACCAGAAGAACTTATTAGTATGCCGCCTACTCAGTTGGACACACTCGTCAGAGAATTGGCACAAAAAGGCGATGTAAAGGAAATACAAGAAACTATCACAAATGAATTAAAGCACGGTGAGGAAAATTTGCAACATTTGGTTTTCCTGACATTTGGACAATTGCAAAAACTTGGCATTGCGCCACCAGATAAACGACAGATTTATTACAAGCCATATCAGGAAGTGTGGGCTTATTGCGGTACAGACATAAACACAAGAAGATTTGCTGGCGTATTTGAACCAGCAACGCCAATAGCGAAAGGACTGTTTGACCCTCAGTTACCATTAGAAAATATATTCTTTACACCTGAAAATACCTTTTATTCTATAGAGACGACGCTAGTGATACTGAACTTACTAGCAGAGTTAAAGCCATTATAAGAAGTACCTCAGACAGGATCTACAGAGGAATAAAAAGTGACACAAAAAGGTACGAAACTGGTGAAAATGGTATTGTAGACGAACTTTACGAGATGTTTAAATCATTAAAAACAGCTGGAAGCATAAATTACACAAAAGTTTACAAAATATTAGAATGGATATTAAGAGAGAACATTGATATCAGTCAAGTAATAGAAGACCCAAATTTAAGAAGAATTTTAGGGGAAGAAATCGTAAAATATGTAAAAATGCCTTATGCTGTAATTAGGGCAAGATCTAAGGCAGCAGAAAGCGAATTTTTAGCTGTACTTCGCGCTTTATACAACTTAACTACAGGTGATACAAAAGACCCCGATAAACAATATAAGGATAGGTATGCCTTTAGAGTAATTCTTCCAAAAGAAGCACATATATTTGCTTTAGTAAAATCATTTAAGGGAATTGTAGGATTAGAGGCTAAGAACGAAGAAGATTATGTGACAAAACCAAAACCAAATGGCTACAGGTCATACCATATGACAATAATGATGGGTGACACGTCCTACGAATTGCAGATAAGAACCCACCAAATGGACAGAGACGCTGAAAAAAATCCAGCTCAAGCTCAAGAGGCACACGACTTAGTGGGTAAATTGAAAGCTTTGGAGGTGATACCATTTCCTGTTAAGTTAGTTGTAGCAACAGTTTACGGAGTTTAATAACCACTTCTAAGTAGTTAAAAAACGAAAGATTTAAATATAAGTAAATGTTATCCACTAGCATGTCGTACAAACCTGTTGGAACTTATCAACTCGAATTTAAAGATGGTAGGGGTAGTTGGTCTTATAATCTTCGAACTTTTGTTGGTCCAGATGGCAGAGTATATTGGGCACCAGATCCAAAGGAAAATATTAGAATTCCCCTCTATAGGGGTAAAGGTAGGGAGTCAAAGCCAGTTACCACAGCAGATGTCGATAAATGGGACGTTGCATTAATGCTGGAACAAGCAAGAGAAATCCAAATTAAAGCAAGACCAGTACCTTTGGAGGATCTAGCTAAACTGTACGATGAGAGTGTTAAAAGAATATTAGCCGATCTGAGAGGCGAGTTTTATGAGATTCAGTAATGTAATATATGTAACATTATAAATTGATTCTTCTCGTCTTCCCCACATAATTCAAGATTTTGCTATTTGCGTATTTTCCATTTCCTAAGAAATCATTTTTGTGCTTTAAAATAACAAACCCGCTGCAATCTTTGCATTCTTTTTCCAAATCCTCGCCTTTGAACCATCTTTTTGTTTCTTCCTCATCAAGTTCAACAACGTTTTTTGCTGCTTTTTGCCCGACAATCTGAGATCCTTCAATGCTGAGCCTTATCCCTTTGCTGTCAATCTCGCAGAAATACATTCCAACGGAATTCAATCTTAGCTTTGAAAAGTCAATTTTCGAAATGTCTTTATTGACGACAAAAATTCTATTCTTGTTGTTTTTAAGGAATCCATAGTCTAGTTTTAACTTAGCGCCCCACTGTTTTTCAATCAATTTGTAAATTTCCTTTATTTCCTTGTTGTTCAGGATTTTCAGCTCTGGCATTTTTATT